>JAAENK010000040.1 GCA_024224415.1 Gammaproteobacteria bacterium
CCTAATCGTGGTCACGGCAGTACTGGTTTACTTCGGTTGGGAGCATCGTTTTTAGTCCATGCCAGCCAAATTCAAAAATTCAAATGTGTCCCACCATAACCTCTTGTTTCCCCACTATCAGGATCATAAGCAACATCAATAATCAAATCAGTCTTGATAAATGAAGTGAGTTTCCAGCGCATTCCGAAACCAACTGCAGTATACAGATCACCGATATCAATCGAGCTAGCGTCATCAAAGACATTACCGACATCAAAAAACAGGCTGGTTCGAAAACTCGGATATTCTGCATAACCGGTTACATATTCAAAATTGCCGAACACAATGGCATTTCCTGAGTAAATATCGCGTTCCAGACCTCTGACATTATCAGCGCCACCTAGATGATAGTAGTTGCTATTAAAAGGGCTATCGTCGGATATACCGATGAACATTCGATAGTTGAGGTTATCTCGAGTATTGAGTGGTCGTAAGATGTGAGATTCAAATTCCACTATACGCGAGGTAAAGTCAGACTCCAGTTGGGTTAATCCCTGCTGATACGACAGAGAATAATAGCGGCCATAACGTCTATAGCGCTGTTGATGGATATTGTCGTATTTAAAAGCAAAACCCAGGCGATTAAACCTACCAGCTTCGATTTCATTAAATTCTTCGGGGTAGGGTTGATCGAGGCTGACTTCTTCAAAGTTTAACCAGACGTTAAGTGTGACCGGCTGTTTAAACAATGGAGTATGCATGTCCCGGGCTACAGAAAAGGAAATGTATTGGCTGTTTTCGATATTATCGAAATTATCCTGGTAAGTATTGATGGTAGACTGACCAATATGCCACTGGTAGTAATAAGGTTTACTGAATTGCGGCAAGTTATAGTCGATGTGGTACCGTTGACTCTCGTTACCGTCGCTGTGGTCGGTTTGTTCGGTCAGCATGTTTAATGTTTGATTAGCGCCAGCGATATTGTGCATGCGTAACTTTAAACCCGATTTGACGTCGCCATTCGAGTTACGACCCAACCGGGGTAAAAGCAGGGTATAGTATTTTTCTTCCAGATCAATATAAACCACTACCTGATCATCTCCGTGGGTAGTTTTTATGTTGACCTGTTTAAACAGGGAGGTGTCGAGTATATTCTGGCGGGCTATTCTCAAGCTGTCGCGAGTTAACAGATCACCCGGCTGGAGGTTGGCCCATCTGAGGATAAAGCGGTCCTGTGTTGTTTCGTTACCGGTAATCTGAATCTGCGATATTGGTAGATCGTAAAAGTGCGGATTGGCATGACTGGAATTAATGCTCATGAGGAGGAGCACCGAACAGAATAAACCCGTAATCTTATGTGTGCCGATGGCGAGTGGCTTAGCGTGCCTTTCCATTGATCAGTCTTGCGGACCCCATAATATTTTGTCCAGATTATCACCTCGAGGTTGTGCTACGATTTTTTTACCTTCGAAACGAACACCTTCCTGTTTCAGCAGTTGTGCCTGTTCCCGATAACTTTCGCTACCTTGTTCAAACGCCAGCGTGCGGTCGGATTTAACCACGCGATACCAGGGTAATGGCTCTGGTGAACGACTCATCGCACTGCTGACCATGCGTGAATATCGAGGAAACCCGGCAGCGCGAGCTACCTCACCATAACCCATTACCTGACCACCAGGAATACTGCTTACAACACTCCAGACTTTTTGATCAAACTCATCGTGAAATTTCGACATTGCTTCAGTTTACCTCCCCTGATACTCATCAGCAAAGTTGTCCTTGATGCCCGTATTGCTTATTACTAGTTATTATATGGAACCGTAGTTTGGTGATCTTATCAGACCATCCATTACAGACTGTATGCGAGTTGACTCTTGAAGACTTATGCGAATACCCGCTAATATTCCCATGGAAAGTGACTAGCATAGCCTACATAAACGGAAAATTTCCATGTCAGTATGGGCGGAATTTTATCAATCTATTTCTCGACTATATCCGTAAATCGAATACCCACAATGTTCAGCGCCTGGACTGACCCTTTTGGTTAAAAAATTAATCCATTTTAGTCAAAGCTACAAGCCGTCGTATTTCTGACACGACAATACTGGTAGCTGGGAAATCGAGAGTACGCATTGCACTGAGTTCCTTGATGATGCGGTCGTAACGTCCGAGGTTTTCATCATGTAGTTCTTCCCAGCGCTGCATTGCAGCATTGGTATGTCTCTTATTGCTGACAGTCTGCAAAACCAGTTCGGTTAAGTTGCGCTGGTTGGCGTGCAGATCATTGCGCATGTTAACAATAGCAAGATGGTTCCAGTGTGTGCGTACAATAGTTTGCGAAATTGATTCACGTACCCAATGCAATTTGAGGCGCTCAGAAAGTGCGAAAAACAGTTTAGCAGTATGTTCGGTACTGCCATGAAGACTGGATTTAATTTCGATAATATCGAAAGCAGAAGCCATAGTAGTGGTATCGGCCAGTTTCTGGGCCAGCACGCTCGGTAGGCGGTATTTGACAAAGCGCCGCTTGGTAGCCTGATAATTTCGGCGTGACTGACCGATGATTGCGGTCGGCAATACGTTACGCATGACGCGAACATCTGTTTTATAGCGTTCGATCAATTGACTCACATCGAAATCTCTACCTCTATTTCGTAGAATCCAGCTAATTGATCTTTCCAGTAAGCCACTGATTGCACGAAAACATTCGTAACGACAGGATTCATTGACTACATTGTCGAGTTCTTCCAGCGCAGTCCATGTTTTGTTGAGATCGAAAATTTCTTCACAGACTACATATGCTTTAGCAATATTTTCAATAGTTGAGCCAGTCTCCTCACGAATCCGATAGCCGAAACCGATACCGATATAATTGGTAATCTTATTACTCAACAAGGTTGCAATTATTTCTTTACGGAGTGGATGTTTAAGGATTTCACTTGAGTATTCGCTGCGCAGCTTCGCAGGGAAGTAATTCAGCAGCAAGTGGTCGTAACATGGCTCGGACAAGGTAGATGTTTCGAGTAATGCATTTTTATAAGTTAACTTACTATACGACAATAATATTGATAGTTCAGGACGAGTGAGGCCATAATTATTACCAATACGGGCTTTAATTTGCTCATCAGATGGCAGAGTCTCCAGTCGCCTGCTTAAAATACCCTCACGTTCAAGGTGGCGCATGAAACGCGCATGTTGGTGCATATTCTCTGCCGCATGCTGTTCGATGATATCGATAATCTGGGTCTGACGATAATTGTTCAGCAAGCAGCTGGCCGCGATATCGTCTGTCATGTCGATGAGAATCTGGTTACGTTCATCCCGACTAAATCGGCCAGATTTCACCAGCTGTGATAGCAGTATTTTGATATTGACTTCATTATCAGAGCAATCGACACCCGCTGAATTATCGATAGAGTCGGTATAAAGCAGACCGCCGTGCTGGGCAAATTCGATACGCCCCTTTTGAGTAACGCCAAGGTTACCACCTTCACCCAGCACCTTTGCTCGAAGCTGTTTGCCGTTGATACGAATATCGTCATTATTTTTATCAGAAACTGCTGCGTTCGTTTCAGCAGATGCCTTGATATAGGTACCGATACCGCCATTCCAGATCAAATCGACCGAAGCTTTAAGGAGATAAACAATGAGTTCATTTGGCGTGAGATGATCTTGCTTACAATCAATTAACGCCTGAATTTCGGGTGTCAGGTTAATACGCTTGGCTTTGCGCAAGAACACACCACCGCCTTTACCTATTAATTTTTTATTATAGTCATTCCAGCTAGAACGACTGAGCCCAAACATACGTTTGCGCTCGATATAACTTTTAGCAGCATCTGGATCTGGATCGATGAATATATGCATATGATTGAATGCAGCAACCAGTTTGATATGTTGAGATAACAGCATGCCATTACCGAACACATCTCCCGACATGTCTCCAATACCTACCACGGTAAAGTCCTCTTTCTGGATATTCTTACCGACGCCACGGAAATGCCGTTTTACCGACTCCCAGGCACCGCGAGCGGTAATACCCATCTTTTTATGATCGTAACCCTGCGAACCACCCGAAGCAAAAGCATCATCGAGCCAAAAATCTCTGGACTCCGCAATGCCGTTAGCAACATCAGAGAACGTTGCTGTTCCTTTGTCGGCAGCGACCACCAGGTATGGGTCATAACCATCATGAATAACCGTTTGTGGTGGATGCTGGATGTCGGTACCAACTCTATTATCAGTAATTTCCAGCAAAGCCTGAATGTAAAGCGAGTAACAGGCCTGGACCTCGGCATAAATATCCGTGGCAGGCAGGTCCGCTATTTGTTTAGTGATGAAACCGCCTTTGGAACCCGCAGGCACTATGACTGCATTCTTCACCATTTGAGCCTTCATCAAGCCCAGTACCTCGGTACGGTAATCTTCGCGCCGGTCGGACCAACGTAAACCACCACGAGCGACCATACCTCCACGTAAATGGATGCCCTCGAAGCGTGTGGCATAGACAAAGATTTCATAACGTGGCGCAGGTCTTGGTAATCTCTCTATACTCCCCGAGTCCAATTTGAAACTTATGTAGCCCGAGGCTGGCTGGCTGGATTGAAAGTAGTTAGTACGCACAGTGGACTCGATCAGGTTTAACAGCCGTTTAAATATCAAATCATGATCCAGCGATTCAATTCCCTGTAGACGCTGATTAATGTTGTCAATAATTTCCAGATAAGCGTCCGGCGTAGTTATCGTCGGATTAAATTTTTTCAGAAAGCATTTCACCAGAAGCAGGGTGATATCGGGGTAAGCATTCAATGCCTCGATAATGTAATCCCGACTATGTGAAAAGCGAATTTGTTGCAGGTAGGCAGTATATGCTCGCAGAATCTGAATATTGCGGGCTTTAATGCAGGCACTGAACAGCAAATGGTTGAAAGGATCATTTTCGCTGAGCTGGTTCCAGACGCTGGTGAAGAGATCACTGAAATAGTCAGGAATCTTATCGACATTGATATCGCAAATATTTTCACTGCCACCCAGGGTGAAGTGGTGGATCCAGTAAAGTCGGTTGTTGAGTTTAATTCGGTAGGGTCGGCCGATTAAAACATTAAGTCCCATGGATTCCAGAATCGGCATCGAATGCGACAGAGGTATCGCATCCTTCAGGGTATATAGTTTGATGGAATACTCGTTAGGGATTCGGCTAATTTTAAGCAGTTTCGCCTGAATGCGATTATTACGTTTGACGGCCGCCAGTACGGAAAGATCGGTTAAAGCATCACCAACTGAAAAGTCTTCCTGATAGTTCGAGGAAAATGTGTCCTCGGCAACCTTCAGTTTGGGTAATTCTAGCGCTGGGATTTCTTTTTGTAACTGTTTAAACCATTTGCTGGCCATAGCATTGACTGTTCTTTTTTGAACAGTTCCCCCTCGCGGTATTAGTTAGCTTGAAAGTTGGGTAGTGTAAGAGAAGACGTGATTTATTCAATATAAATCTATACGATATTTATATTCGCAAATTTTCTCAATACAGATCCAGAAAAGTTGTGGTTGCAGCGGGTGAATATATCCTGATTGCCAGAAGCAGTAACAAGTATCTTATAATACCCGGCATTACATACCAGAACATATCAAAATGGCAAGACTCAAACGCGGCTGGAGTGATAAGGGCAAAGATCGCAGCCTGGAAGACATCGGTGGTGCGATCAGCTTTAACATCTGGCAAATTAGTGGGCAGGGAGTACTCGACCTTGAAAATGAAGGTTTCCAGACCGATACGCATTCGCAGCGTCTCGATGTGATTAGCGAGTTCGCCGCCTATCTGCTACAGGTGGTTGATCGAATGATATTCGATAGTTTTGACCAAACCCAACGACGGAATTTGATTACTGCTACGGGATTGCATCTAGCTGGAATCATGCAGGACAACCGTCAGGAGGCCAACGGCGAAGGCGGGTACGGCAACGAATTCCTGCAATTACTGAATCAGCGTACTGGCGAATATTCTTCCTGCCGGTTCGATGCCGACGATGGTCCCGGTTTTATTTTCCTGCGTTTACTCGGCGACCATGTTACTGCCAGTATGGGCGAGCGTGACGCTAAGTGGATTACCGGTTACATCATCGATTCCTTCGGTAAACAGATGTATAAAAATATGCAGCGTATACTGCCGGGATTAATCGACCCGGCACAGAAGGAGCGTGCAGATATCGCCCCGGACCGTGCCAAAAACTACGATTAACTAGCTTCGTCTTTAACTTCCTCCATCACCACAAAAGTCGATGTCTGTTTAACATTTGGTAGTGTGGATACTTTTTCCCCCAGTACGCTTCGATAGGCATCCATATCGGTTGTCCTTATTTTCAACAGGTAATCGAAATCACCGGCGATCATATGACATTGTTCGACCTCGCCAATTGTTTGAATCGCCTGGTTGAATGCCTTTAAGGCCTGCGAGCGTGTATCACTGAGCGTAACCTGCACAAAGGCAATATGCCGCACACCGAGACGATTCCGGTTGATTCGTGCATGATACCCCAGTATCAAACCATCTTTCTCGAGCTTACGCATACGGTTTTGACAGGGGGTTTTGGAGAGGCCTACTCGGTTTGAGAGCTCGGTCAGGGTGATTCGGGCGTTGTGTTGAAGCTCATCAATAATGAATTGATCGATGCGATCCAGTGTTAAATGTGGCATAAGTGACTTGTTTGTAGGTAAATATACTGATTATACCTGCTGTTAATTATAAATAGTCTTTAAAAGATGGCTAAACAAGGATAATGATCATCTTTATCGCACCAATATAGTTATATTCACCTTTAGGGATTTGTACAATATATGTTTAATAACATTGACAAAGGGTGGTGCTGTAAATGGCTATTAAAGAACAGGTTATCCCTCAGCTTGATACAGATGATTTACGTCGGAAAATCCGGGCTAATTATTTGCTGGATGAAACTACCGTCTTGCAAAACCTGGTAAAGCAGGCTGATCTCAGCGAAACATTGTGCTCCGAAATTAGCCTGCAGGCGGCTAACCTGATCAAAACAGTACGTCAGTCCAGCGTGCCGAGCATTATGGAAAACTTCCTGGCCGAGTATGGTTTAACCAGCAAAGAGGGCGTGGCCCTGATGTGCCTGGCTGAAGCCTTGCTGCGTGTTCCTGATTCGCAAACCATCGATGAGTTAATTGAAGATAAAATCTCACATGGCAATTGGGGTCAACATCTGGGGCATTCCGATTCACCTTTGGTGAATGCCTCGACCTGGGCTTTACTGATTACCGGTAAGGTGATAGCGCCGGAAGATGAAAAAACCGTGCGCTATACCCTGCAGGGCCTGGTGAAGCGTCTTGGCGAGCCGTTAGTTAGAACCGCTGTGGCCCAGTCGATGAAAGAACTCGGTCGTCATTTTGTACTCGGCACCAGTATCAACAAAGCAATGAAGCGCGCTACCGAGCTTGAAGCCAGGGGCTATACCTATTCTTACGACATGCTTGGCGAAGCAGCGCGCACCGAAGACGATGCGCGTCGCTATCATCTTGCCTATTCGGATGCCATCAGTGGATTGGCGGTTGCCTGTAAGCATCGAGATATTCGACAGAATCCGGGGATTTCTGTAAAACTCTCGGCGCTACACCCTCGATACGAAATCGCCCAGCATCAAAGACTCATCGACGAACTGGTAGCACGCTGCGGATCTCTGGCTATGTTGGCTTGCTCGGCAAATATGGGATTTAATATTGACGCCGAGGAGGCTGATCGGCTCGATATCTCGCTCGAAGTCATAGAGCAGGTATTATCCAACCCGGCCCTGAAAAACTGGGATGGATTCGGTGTAGTGGTGCAGGCATTTGGTCGTCGTGCGAGTCAGGTGCTGGACTGGCTTTATCAATTGGCAACCAGGTTGGATCGTAAAATCATGGTGCGGCTGGTAAAGGGTGCTTACTGGGATACTGAAATCAAGCGCGCACAGGTATTGGGCTTGTCGGATTATCCGGTATTTACGAGAAAACTTAATACCGATATTTCCTACCTGTCCTGTAGTAAACAATTGCTTGGCATGACCGAACGGATCTATCCGCAATTCGCAACCCACAATGCCCATTCAGTAGCTGCTGTACTCGAACTCGCCAATCAGCTTGGACGGGGACTGGATACCTTCGAATTCCAGCGCTTGCATGGCATGGGTGAAGCTTTATACGATTTCGTGGTCAGAGAAAAAAATGCGCGTTGCCGAATCTATGCACCAGTCGGAGAGCATGAAGATTTGCTCGCATACCTGGTGCGTCGTTTGCTGGAAAACGGCGCTAATAGCTCATTTGTAAATCAAATAGTCGATACCAGCATTCCCCCGGAAGAAATCGCTCGCGATCCTTTTAGACAGTTACAGGCATTGGGTGGAAATACCGCCAACCCAGGCATCAAACCACCCGATCAAATATATGGTAAACAAAGACGCAATTCTTGTGGTTGGGACATTACCGATATTGATGAGATTCAGCGTATAGATGAAAAACGGAAGAAATTTAGTAATCATCAATGGCAGGCTGGTACGGCTGGCTCTGGACATGAAAATGTAAAGGTCTTCAATCCGGCAGACGCGAGTGATGAAGTAGGACAGGTTTATCAGGCCAACAATGAACAGCTTGAGCAAGCAATTGAGAAATCGCAAATTGGTTTTCGTGACTGGAGTATTACGGCAGTTAAACAAAGGGCCGACTGTCTGCGACGAGTGGCCGACTTATACGAGGCCAATACCGAGGAGTTGTTCGCCTTACTCTGCCGTGAGGCTGGCAAAAACTGGCTCGATGCGGTCGGTGAAGTACGCGAGGCGGTCGATTTTGCGCTGTACTATGCCAGCCAGGCTGAGGCGTTTGATGATCAGGGAGAAGCACGTGGGTCAATCGTCTGCATATCACCCTGGAATTTTCCGCTGGCAATATTTAGCGGGCAGATTTTCGCCGCTATTGCGGCAGGCAATACCGTACTGGCCAAACCCGCAGAACAAACCAGCCTCATCGCGGCGCGTGCCGTGTCGCTAATGTACGAAGCCGGGATACCTGAGTCAGTTGTGCAATTAGTACCTGGATTGGGCACGGTTATCGGCGAAGCATTGACGAGTGACCCGTGTACAGCTTGTGTTTGTTTCACAGGATCAACATTAACTGCGCAGCGTATCAACCGTAATATGGCGAAGCACATGAATGCTACTACACCGCTCATCGCCGAAACCGGTGGTCTCAACGCGATGATCGTCGATTCGACAGCATTACCCGAGCAGGTTGTGCGCGATGTATTAGCCTCGGCATTTCAGAGCGCCGGACAACGTTGTTCAGCCTTGCGTATGTTGTATGTACAGAAAGATATAGCCGATAAGTTATTGACAATGCTGTTCGGTGCAATGGATGAACTGGTGATCGGTAACCCCTGGTTGATCAATTGCGATGTGGGGCCGGTGATCGACACTACGGCCATGACGAAGATAGAAAAGCATTGCCAGCAAATGGCGGCTCAAGGTCGGTTACTCAAGCAAGTTTCAGTACCTTCGACAGGATTATACGTCGCACCTACTGTGATTAAGCTAGATGGTATCGAACAATTAGAGGAAGAAATATTCGGCCCTGTGTTGCATGTTGCTACGTTTGAAGCACATGAAATCGATGCGGTCGTCGATGCCATCAATGCCAGGGGTTATGGGCTGACTTTTGGTCTACATACCCGGGTTGATACTCGCGTAGAGCAAATTGTAAAACGTATTGAGACGGGCAATATATACGTTAACCGTAATCAAATCGGTGCGGTCGTCGGCACCCAGCCATTCGGCGGGGAGGGCCTGTCGGGTACCGGGCCAAAGGCAGGTGGGCCTTTTTATCTGAAACGATTCAGACGCTTTGCTAGCGATCACGTCAAAGCGGAATGTGGAGAAAAGCTCGATCTCAGTACTGTGCAAATAGCTATTCAACAATGCCTGGAACTGCCAGCACAAACAAATCCGGAGACGTTTGAACATGCTGTTGAGAATATGCCGGGGCCAACAGGGGAGAGTAACCAACTATCAACGCATCCGCGAGGTTTGCTGCTATGCCTTGGCCCAGGTCGCGAACTGGCGCTGCAGCAGGCAACTGCAGCGTTAAGCCTCGGTAATCGAGTAGTCGTTATTGCTACAGGTGATTTTCAGGAACTAAATGACTCGGTCTTACCGGTAGTTATCCTGGAAGGTTTACTCAAAGCAGATGATTTAGCAGAGTTGAGTGGTTTTGATGCGGTTTTGTGCCAGGCCGATGAACGCGCTGCCAGAGAATATCGCCAGGCCCTGTCGAGTCGAGAAGGTGCACTGATTCCCTTAATCGATGAAATTCAGGCTGAGCGACTAATCATCGAACGACATCTATGTATCGATACAACTGCAGCAGGCGGCAATGCGAGTCTCATCGCCACGAGTAGTTAATCAGGAAATAACCCGGTAGAACTCGCTGTGATGGCAAGTGGCGCAAGGTGGGATATGACTACTTTTGGAAAAGTGAATATGTTTGCCGCAGTTATTACAACGCAACGTCCCCGCACTGCAAATCTCGCCAGTGTGATAAACGCTGGCCTGATGATCTTCGTACTCGAAGGCATGGAAGTCTAGCCAGGTTTTATCTGCGGCTTTCGCCACCAGATCGATGAAACGATCTTCCACTAATGTCAGGTCGAAACTAAGCCAGTCCTTCAATTCCTTACCTTGTTGATTCAGGGTTTTGTTGGCCTTGTGTAAATCACGTTTCAGCGCTTTCGCCAGGCTGTCAGATTCTTCCTGTGTGAGCGCGTATAAGTCACGGGCAACGGCTTGTGCATTGTGAATCATTTTTTCGAGACCTGGACCGACCGCTTCCTCGGCTTCATGAATCGACTGGTTGACCTGCTCGACCATGTGGTCAAAAGCTTTGATCAGTTTTTCGCTGTTGGTTTTAAAATCCATCTGCTTTGTGGCTCTCTTAATTTATTCACAAGTAGTTTATACGATTCTCGGACTACAAAAAATATCTACCTGGTAACAAAGACTGTTTGTCAAAGGTGGAACTGTTAATATCGTAGCTAAGTAATTATAACGAATAACACATAATGACGGTGAGCAGTGAAAACCTTTTGATCAAATGGTGGCAAAGACTACAGCCATTCCCAGTCGGTGATCGAATCTTTAGCTATTTCCTCGGACGTTACACGCCTTACAGCGGCACTATTTCAGCTCACGTGGTGGCGCTCTCACCAGGTAAAGCGCAGGTCTCGATTCGTGATCGACATAAAGTCCGCAACCATCTGAAATCGATTCATGCCATCGCATTGATCAACCTTGGGGAAATCGCTACAGGTCTCGCTGTGTTGTCCACCATCCCGAACAACATGCGCGGAATTGTTCTTGGACTGGAAGCGGAGTATCTCAAGAAGGCGCGTGGTAAATTGACTGCGAAGGCAAGTTTCGAATTACCTGCCGCAATTGATGACAGTACTGCAGTAAAAGTCAGTGCCGATATTAGCGACCAGGCGGGTGACGTGGTATCCCGCGTTCATGCAACCTGGTTGTTGGGGTTTAAAAGCTGACAATGAGTAGCCAGTTAATTTATGTGCATGACCCAATGTGTAGTTGGTGCTGGGGATTTACTGATACCTATTTGCAACTGGTTGAGCAATTACCTGCAAATGTTGAGATTGTCAGATTGCTTGGTGGATTGGCACCCGATACGGATGAAATCATGCCCGAATCTACGCGATTGATGGTGCAACAGAACTGGCACCGTATCGAGCAGCTGATTCCGGGGATACAGTTCAATTATGACTTTTGGACAAAGTGTCAGCCTCGACGAGCGACTTACCCTGCCTGTCGGGCGGTGATTGCGGCACGCGAGCAGGACGCACAATACGATTTGTTAATGACCCGAAAAATACAAAAGGCTTACTATCAGGAGGCTCGCAATACTTCAGAGAACAATAGTTTAATCGAACTTGCCGACGAACTGGGGTTAGACAGGGATAGATTTGCTGAAGCCCTGAACGCCGAGCAGATACAACAACAACTGCTGAATGAAATTGCCAGCGCAAGGTCTATTGATGTTAATAGTTTTCCAAGCCTCATGCTACAACATATGGGGAAAATGGAACCGGTACTGATTAACTATACCGATGTGACGACAATGCTTGATCAAATCAACGAAAGTCTGGGCTCTACAGAATAGCTTCCTTGATTTCTTCGACCTCGATAACGCCACCGGACATGTCGATTTCTTCGATGCTGTCACGCATATTAAGTCTGTCCATAGCCGTAACCTGCGTTTCATCTACCTGACTCAGAGGGCCGCTACCACCCGCAGTGGTCTGAATTAATGCGACCTGTACGATATCGGTATAGTCCGCCTTGCCATTGTTGCCTTGCCGATGGATATCCAGATGTTCAGCCGGTACCTTGACCATATGCTCACTAAAGTCCCAGCGCCTAAGGATTTCCGCCCCTACCGCTGGATAAAGGTCATTTAACAGGCGCTCCAGCGCTTCGCCGTCATTGAGCAAATCAGTGTCGCTTTCCGCTTTTACCAGAATCGGGGATAAACCGATCGAATGCGTAAGCCCCGCTAGCAAGGCACTGTCGGATTCTAGATTGCTGTAATACTTGGCGATCATGGCGCTAAGTGCGGCGACATCGGTACTTTG
The DNA here is from genome assembly GCA_024224415.1 of Gammaproteobacteria bacterium. Classification (GTDB taxonomy): domain Bacteria; phylum Pseudomonadota; class Gammaproteobacteria. Next base: position 12,659 of record JAAENK010000040.1, read on the forward strand.
CTTCCAGGCATTACGCAGGTAATTGTCGACTACAGGGTGGGTAGCCTGAAATAGCTGTTTCATCACCAGGCTGGTAGTGAGGTTTTTAACCGTATTCAAACCCATGCGCATCGTCGCGTTTTGCACATTATCCGCTGAACTTAGGCCCCTATAAAGGGCCGAATTGGCGACCTGGATAATCCGTGCCGAAAGTGCAGCGTCGGTCGCGATGATTTGTGCAACATCTGATATCGAAGCGTCTTCGTCATCAACAGTTTCACGAACCTTTATTGCTACTTCGGGTAGCGTGGGTAAGGGCAGGCGGTCGTTTTCGAGGTCATCAATAATCGATTCCTGGGTAATACTCATGTTTCAAATACCGTTTTTATTGGTTAATTACACGAGTATAGATGCCATTTAAAAATTCGCTGGTGAATTTATCCTTTAGACAGGGGGTAGGGCAGTTCGAGCAATGTTATCGGGCTTTGAGGTTGTAGAAATAGTTGAAGCTCATTGTTTTCAGCCTTGTTAATCTGTGCCACAAACAGGCAGTAACAAATACCCCGCTGATCTATCACGGCGTCTACAATCTTGCCGCTGCCATCGACGGTTTCTACTCCTTGCCCAGCCAGGTCGTCACCAGGCACTGGACAGGTATCGGTACTAATTTTTGCCAGAAACATACGGCGTTTGAGCTTTCCCAGATACTGCATACGGGCGACGATTTCCTGTCCTGGATAGCAGCCTTTTTTGAAATTGATCCCGCCGAGCAGGTTGAGATTCGTCATCTGTGCGACAAATTCCTCTGTGGTTTGGGTATAGATTATTGGAATTCCTGCCTTAATTTCCGATAGTCGCCAGGCATCGAAATGGGCTACTTGTAAATAGCTACCGAAATTTTGCCAGATGGATTTGGCTTCATCCACCGACAGGCTTAACAACAGATATCTGTTTTGTTCATTAACACTACCCAGGTTTAATGCGATCAAGCTATCGCTTTGTTCAACCTCATTGTGCTCGGCTGCTAGAAATTTTTTAGCAATAACTTCAGGATTATTTGTCTGGATAGCAAATCGGGTGAAATGAGCCGAAGCATCGGCGAGACTCACTTTTGCCTGGACAACATATCGCTGGAGGCGCTGTAACACCGACGTGACTAATGAAATCGGCAATACCAGGATGTAGCCATTGTCGATGCGCAATACCCTGAAAATTGCCAACATCCGGCCCTTAGGTGTTGAATATGAACTGAGCTGATAGTGCTTACCATCAATCTCGCTGATATCGTTACTCAACTGGTTTTGCAGAAAACTCTCAGCATCCTCGCCGGTGACGAGGATTAAGCCCAGTTCGCTGGCGTCGCAAATATAATTTTTATCGCACATTTCGGCGGATTGAGTGTCGATAAATAATTGCCAGTCGTTCATGCTGATTTGCTCTGTTGTTGCCCTATTGCCCAGTCGATATGCTCGCGCAGCATATCACTTTGAGACTCATAATCCTGCTTGAGTGATTTGATAATATACGGATCATAGTCAGCATTTCCAAGCGCAACCACCACATTTCGCAACCAACGCTGATAACCGATGCGCCTAATAGCCGATCCCAGGGTGTTTTGCTCGAAGGTTTCCTCGCTCCAGCTAAAGCAGTCTGACAATGAGATTTTATCGAGACCGTGTCTGGGCTTGAAATCGTCAGTCTTTGAATCATTGGCAAACCGGTTCCAGGGGCAAAAAAGCTGGCAGTCGTCGCAACCGTATATACGATTACCGATTGCCGAGCGGAACTCGACAGGAATGGCCGAATGGTGCTCGATGGTCAGGTATGAGATGCAACGCCGGGCGTCGACTACATACGGTGCGATTATCGCCTGAGTCGGGCAGACATCGATACAACTGATGCAGCGACCACAGTGGTTTTCAACGGGTTTATCTATAGCGAGTTTCAAATCCGTGTAAATCTCACCAAGGAAGAACCATGAACCACAACTTCGATTCAATATATTGCTATGCTTTCCCTGCCAGCCGATACCTGCTTTGGTGGCCAGCGCCTTCTCCAGTACCGGGGCGCTATCCGTGAATACCCGATACCCCATGTTACCTACCAGCGCCGCGATTTTCTCCGCAAAATGTTTTAAATGTTTACGCATTAACTTGTGATAATCGCGGCCGAGTGCGTATCGAGAAACGTAAGCCTTGCCTTTTTGTTTCAACAGCGCTATCGGCCAGTCTCCCTCGTCGTGCAGGTAGTCCAGGCTCACGCAAATGACCGACAGAGTGTCGGGTGTCAGCAATTCCGGATTCAGGCGCTTATCAACATTTCTGCTCATATAGCCCATTTCTCCATGATAGTGTTCGTCAATCCACTTCTGGTAATGCTGGTGCTGTTGGTCAAGACGGGTATCGGTAATGCCCACCTGCTGGAAACCGAATTCGAGGCCGAGTTTTTTTATTTGGTTAGCAAGCGCTAGATTCACTGTTTGCATGGGTTCGGTAGCTGATGTGTAAAGTGGCAAAAAAGTTGCTATCCGGGGTGCAACTTTTCAAACGACTGGTACAATATCCCATTTTCAGGCAAACCTGAAATGTCTATCTATATAGCAATTGCCCTGGGTGGATCGGCTGGAGCAATCTCCCGCTATTGGGTAACCAGCACAACTTACCAGTGGTTTGGTCATCAGTTTTCTTACGGAACCCTGTTGGTCAATGTAGTTGGTTCTCTATTAATGGGATTTCTCGCGGTAATACTGGTAGAACGTTTTCAGGTCAGCGACGAAGTTCGCCTCGGTATTATGGTGGGTTTCCTGGGTTCTTTTACCACTTTTTCGACCTTCGCCATGGATACCTTACAATGGTTTGAAAATGGCGCCATTATGAAGGCGCTGGCTTACGTCATCATCAGTGTATTGTGTTGTGTACTTGGCGCCTGGGCAGGTTTACTGACAGCTAAACAGATTTTTTTGAGATAATTTCATGCTAGATAGCAAACTACTACGTACCGAGCTCGACAGTATCGTCGAGAAACTGCGGACAAAAAATTTTGATTTCGATGTCGAGTTATTTAACAAACTCGATGAGCAACGTAAAAACCTTCAGGTTTCGACTCAGAATTTACAGAGCGAGCGTAATAGTCAGTCTAAGGCTATCGGTCAGGCTAAGGCAAAAGGTGAGCATATTCAACCATTGCTGGATGCGGTAGCCAGCCTCGGTGACAAGCTAAAGAAAGCTGAAAATGAGCTGGATGAGTTGCAGACTAAACTCGATGGTTTATTGCTTGGTGTGCCGAATATTCCTGATGAATCAGTACCCGTCGGTGACTCGGAAGACGACAACCTCGAGGTATTGCGTTGGGGTGAAATCCCCAGCTTCGATTTTGAAGTACGCGACCATATCGACCTGGGTAGTTTACTTGGCGGTATCGATTTCGAACGTGCTGCGAAGCTATCGGGTTCCCGCTTTGTCACCATGACCGGCCCGTTGGTAACCATGCATCGTGCCTTGATTCAATTCATGATCAATCAGCATAGCTTGAAACACGGTTATACTGAAGCTTATGCGCCTTACCTGGTAAATGCGGCAACATTGATGGGAACAGGACAATTACCCAAATTTAAAGAAGACCTGTTTCATATTAACTCCGAAACACACGACCTTTATTTAATTCCAACAGCAGAAGTACCGGTCACAAATTTTGTCGCGGATTCCATAATTGAAGCAAAAGAATTACCACTCAAATATGTCACACACACACCATGCTTTCGGTCTGAAGCCGGGTCTTACGGGCGTGATACACGCGGCATGATTCGTCAGCATCAATTTGAAAAGGTGGAATTGGTACAAATCGTTAAGCCCGGAGATTCCATGCAGGCACTGGAGGATTTAACGGGTAATGCCGAGACTATCCTGCAAATGTTGGAACTACCTTATCGAAAAGTAATTTTATGCGGTGGCGATCTTGGGTTTTCTTCAACTAAAACCTATGATCTGGAAGTATGGTTGCCTGGTCAGGATGCATACCGAGAGATATCTTCCTGCAGCAATATGCTCGACTTCCAGGCGCGCCGTATGAAAGCACGATGGCGTAACCCCGAAACTGGTAAGCCGGAATTGGTGCATACCCTGAATGGCTCTGGACTAGCAGTGGGACGCACACTGATCGCGGTGATGGAAAACTACCAACAGGCCGATGGTAGTATCCGCATACCCGATGTGCTTCAACCTTTAATGCACGGGCAAACTAAAATAAAGGCCTGAGCTTCTCGGCAGCCACGGGACAAAACATGAAATTTTTCGGTAAATTACTGCTAGTGGTATTGGTAATCGGGTTATTACTACCATTTACCATCCTCAAGGACAAAGATGGCAAGCCCATGATGAGCTTTGGTGACTTGAAACTACCTGATTTTTCAGTGCCTGACTTACCTGATATGCCAAATTTGACAAAACAGGATGATACTTCCGGTGCTAATCTTGATTTGATATATAAATGGACCGACGCGGATGGTAATTTACAGTTCAGTAACGATCCACCACCGCAGGGTGTCGAGTATACTGTGAAAGGATATAATCCGAACACCAACATAATCCAGGCGGTGGAAATTCCGAGTGAGGATCTAGCTATACAGAAACCGGAGCCAGAAAATCATGTCGAATCAGAAGACGAAATCGGCAACATCTATTCACCAGAGAAAATTAAGAAGTTATTCGAAGATGCTGAAAACATCGAAAAGCTATTGAATGATAGAGTTAAAAAACAGGAGGCCTTAGTCGGTCAATAAAGAGATAATTATGAAATTGAAACTAGTTACATTTATTGTTATCGGGCTATTTAGCCTGATCGCCAATGCTGAAATTAAATCAGCTTTTATCAATCCAGCCCTGGTCATGGAAAAATCGCCTCAGGCCAAAAAAGCTGCAGACACTCTGCGAAATGAGTTTAAGGGTCGCGAACAAAAATTACGTGGAATGGTAGATGATATAAAAGCTCTGGAAAAAAGCTATCAGACTGACAGCGCGATAATGAGCGAAGATCAGCGCAAGAAAAATGAAGAGGAAATCATTCAAAAGAAACGTAAATTTCAGTTTGATCAGCAATCACTCAAGGAAGACCTTCAGACCCGACGCCAGGAAATAATCAA
>JAAENK010000041.1 GCA_024224415.1 Gammaproteobacteria bacterium
AGGTATCGCATCGACGGGTTGTGATGTCATAGATATTGGTGCTGTGCCAACAGGTGTGCTGTATTTTGCCGCTTACGAGCTCGGTAAAGGCACTGGTGTGATGGTAACCGGCAGTCACAATCCGCCTGAATACAATGGCATCAAAATGGTGATCGGTGGTATTACCCAGGCAGGCGACGACATCACCGGTATGTATGAACGTATCAAGAGCGGTAACTGGCGTGTGGGCCGGGGTAAAGTCAGTCAGAAAGAGATGCTGAGTCAATACCGCGAAAGAATTTCCAGTGATATCAAGCTGGAAAGACCTTTGAAAGTGGTGGCTGACTGTGGAAATGGAATCGGTGGTGTGTGTGTCGCTGATGTATTGCGTGGTATTGGTGCAGATGTTTTTACCTTGTTTGACGAGGTTGACGGCACATTCCCGAATCATCATCCTGATCCAAGTGAGCCGAAAAACCTCGTTGACCTGATTGAGGCGGTCAAACTGATGGGTGCTGACATTGGCGTGGCATTTGATGGTGATGCAGATCGTCTGGGTGTGGTCACATCCGATGGAGAAATAATCTATTCGGATCGTCTGATGATGCTGTTTGTAAAAGACATCCTGGGCAGGGTACCGGGTTCGACCATTATCTATGACGTCAAATGTACGGGCCATTTGCACACTGTCATTGAGGATGCCGGTGGTAAACCCATGATGTATAAAACCGGTCATTCGCTGATAAAGAACAAGATGAAAGAAGTCGACGCACCATTTGCAGGTGAGATGAGCGGGCATTTCTTTTTCAAGGAACGCTGGTATGGTTTCGATTGTGGTATCTACTCAGCTGCAAGGTTGCTGGAAATCCTGGCGAATGACGAGCGTGACGCCGAAGTGGTTCTCAATGACCTGCCAAACAGCATCAGCACGCCAGAATTGAAATGTCATATGAAAGAAGGCGAAAACCACGCTTTCGTCACCGAGATGCAGGATAAAGCACGTTTTGCCGATGCCAAAATCACCACCATTGATGGTGTGCGTGCCGATTTTGCCGATGGTTGGGGCCTGGTGCGTGCATCCA
>JAAENK010000042.1 GCA_024224415.1 Gammaproteobacteria bacterium
ATCTCCTCGTCAGGGGTAAATGCCACACGCAACGGACCGTGCGGCCGGTTACTGTTTTTAAGTCTGACCATTGCGGTGACAATCGCGGCGATACCGGCTTTGTCATCAGCACCGAGTAGTGTCTTACCATCGGTGGTGATCAGCGTCTGGCCGAGCAACTGATGCAGCACCGGAAACATAACGGGAGATAATATTTCGTCGCCATTACCCAGCGCGATATCACCACCGCGGTAATTCTCGACGATCTGCGGGTTGACGTGTTTAGCGGTAAAGTCCGGCGCCGTATCCAGATGAGAAATGAAACCAATGGTCGGGACTTGCCAGGCGACGTTGCCAGGTAATGTACCCATTACGCATCCCTTATCGTTAAGCGTAACCTGGTCGAAACCCAGCTCAATCAGTTCATTACGTAATTCACGCGCCAGCTTCATTTGCCCGTCGGTGCTGGGAGTTTGCCTGACATTGGCTTTCGATTGAGTTTCAAATGAGACGTAGTAGAAGAAACGATCGAGCAACTTATCCATAATTAGTTATCCTCTGGCAACTGACTTTTATTATGCGCAGCATGAATACCGCGCATATTGCGTCAGGTCAGTTTTCTCCGCGTTTAGTCACCAAAGTGTTCTGAACGGGGACAATTTTTGCGGGATATTGCCAAAAGAGGAAAATAGACGAAAAAAGAGCCCGGCTAGTGCCAGGCATTATCTTCTTTGGTCAAAAAAGCGTGAATAAAGTCGGGG
>JAAENK010000043.1 GCA_024224415.1 Gammaproteobacteria bacterium
CTATAGTTTCATACAAACAATTTTTTTATATTTCTTCGTACGATGACTGAATCCTTTATTGCCCGAATGCTTTCTTCGTGTGTTATTCCCAGTTTTGCTATTGCAGGAATTGAGTCGACATGAGGCAGGGAATGATTTCTGTCACTTTGCATCATGGCAAAATAATTCGCGACCAGAACCAGATCACATAGATCAGTGGGTTGCCGTAGATTGCGTGACCAGTCGCCGCACTCTTCCGCCACCAATATCAAGTCATCGGCAAAATGCCATTTTCGTAATAACAGGCTTGAAATCTCTGGGCGCATAACCTGGATTGCATGGTCTATTTCCAGGTGATCCAGCAACAAATGATGATATTCCAAAAGACGATCATCAATTACTAATACGCCAATACCGTGAACTAAACCAGCCAACATGGCCAGATCGGGAGAGGCTACTCGGTGTTTTTTCGCCAGAATACGGCTGATTGCAGCAACATTCAGACTATGTTCCCAAAACGAGCTAACACGTTGCATATGGGTATTGGGCAAGCGCCTGACGAGTTTTCCAACAGCATAGACCATGATGATGCAGTACACTGCTAAGATACCGAGGTGACGGATAGCATAATGAAGCTTTTCTACTGCACTTAATTCACTACTCCCTGTACAGCGGGCAACATTTTTTATTTTTCTCGAAATATCGGGGTAGGATAGCAATAGCTGGACCATGGAGTCGATATCGGTTGATTCACCTCGATAAATCTCCTGCATACGTTCAGCTACCGAGGGCAAGGTGGGTAATTTGATACTATTGTCCATCAAATTATGGTACAGGTGGTTAATAAGCGAGTTGTCTTCTTCATCATTGCTGAATAGCGAATGTACGCTAATATCACTAACGGCAGAATCCGACAATTGCATAAAATCGATGAGTTTCTGCCTGTCAAATTTCAGATAGCTAACCGGTCCCAGGGCTATTACATCGTAAATACAGGGGCGTAACTGTGCGACAGGTTTCAGTTCCTGAGATGTGTCTACCTCGATAACCTTAGTCTTACCGTCCTGGGCGATTAGTGAGACTCTCCCCTCGATAATGTAAAGACCAACTTTCTCCACTGAACCGGCTTTAATTAATAATTGCTTTTTCCTGGCCGTAAATACTTTAAGTTGATTGGCGAGCGCAATTAGACGATCATCCGGCAACCTGGAAATTGCTTTGATACGACGAAGGGTAGAAATATCGGGTATTTTAATTTCAATCAAATCGCGGGTTCAACTCTTAAGGGAACTCAGGTCCATAGACCTGTAATTTAGCATAACCACATAAAGTCCCTCAATACCCAGGCGACCCAGGAATGCTTACGATGGCACTACAACGACTCGCCTCAAACCAGACTCATCAATATTGCTACAACCAAGCTGCGCAAGAGTGCATTTTAATTCGTCTCGTAGAACTTCAATAACGTGGTTACCGCCTCGGTCCCCAAGCGCTGCGACCGCATAAACAAATGGGCGTCCCAACAGTACAAAGTCGGCATCCATAGCCAGCATCCGAGCAATATCCAGACCATTGCGCACGCCGCCATCGGCAATCAGCGGCATATCCCTGCCCACGGTATTGCGGATTTCGCCAATAACATCGAGTGCGGAACACGCCGCATCAAGCTGTCTGCCGCCATGGTTTGAGACAACCAGTGAATCGGCTCCGATACGTTGACAGATTTCTGCATCTTCCGGCGTCAGGACACCTTTTACAATCAGCTTGCCCGGCCATTGTTCTCTTATCTCTGCAAGCAGTTGTGGCGTGACGTGCCAGCTCACCTGGTCTGACAGAAATGTAGCAGCCTGTTCCAGCGATGCACCGTGTGGAATATAGCGTTTCAGCGTTTCGAATTCGGGTTGTCCGGCCAGCAATGTTGCCAAAGCCCATTGTGGTCGGGCAAGAATCTGTAACAGGGTTTTAATATTAAATAGGGGAGGAACCGACAAGCCATTGCGAATATCGCGGTCACGCCGGGTTTCTACAGGAATATCAACCGTGACGATCAGGGTATCGTAACCACTTTTATGCGCTCGATCGAGTAACTCTGTTCTAATCGCCAGGTCTTTCGGTGGATACAATTGAAACCAGGCATGTTCACCCGCTATGGTCTGGATATCTTCGAGACCCGCTGTGGCAAAGGTACTCAAGGCACAGGGAATATTGTTCTGCTTCGCCGCCGCGGCAAGTATCTCGCTGGTTTTGGGCCACATCAACCCGCTCAGACCTATGGGTGCTATGCCAAAAGGCAGGTTGTAGTTTTGACCCAGTAGCGTACAACGTAGATCTGGATCATCCGCTCCGTCGACAAGATACTGTGGACTCAACTTCACTTCATCCAAAGCTCTCCTGTTACGCGCGATGCAGGTTTCATTACCGATACCGCCAGAAACATATTCCCAGGCAAAACGCGGCATTCTGCGCTTTGCCGTTGCTTCCAGGTCAGCAACACATGGATATCGTTGGGCAATAGTCATGGCATCAAACACCAGCGGGTAAATCCCTCGCCATACACAGCTCTTCACGAGTAATGACTTCCACCAATGCAGGAATACCTTCATGGTTTTTGGCCAAAGCTCGTTCAAGCGCTGGCTTTATGTCTTCTGGTTGTTCGACCCGCTCACCATGACCACCAAATGCTCTGGCCATCGCACTATAGTCTCCACCAAGATCCTGGATGTTATACTTTTCTGCTGCCGCAGGATGGTATTTGCTATACCCTCCCATGAGGCTATTTTTCAGTACGATGGTGGTGGTGCCTATTTCACAACGCACGGCGGTTTCAAAATCCATCCCAACCATACCAATCGCTGCATCGCCCATGATGTTGATGCAATCCCAGTCGGGTCTAGCGAGTTTGGCGCCCTGCATCAAACCCATTCCCATACCCAGCTGGGTTGTCTTACCCCAGCCCATATAGCCATGCGGCACTATGGCCTGGTAAAACGGTGTTATCTGGTCACGCGGTGAACCGGCATCGTGGGTGAGGCAGGTTTTACGACGATCCACCACTTGCACCAGGTCATGGATGACACGATATGGATTGATGGGTTTTTTATCAGACGTTAACAAAGGCATCCACTTTAGCAGGAATGCTGCCTGAAGTTCGGCAATGTCTGCTCTGAGTTGACCACCATCTTTACGGCCATCTTCACCAAGCCTGCTTTTGACATCTTCTATCATTGCCGCAATAGTTAGTCTGGCATCACCGATCGCAGCAAAATCAACCGAGTAATCTTTGGAGATATCACCTTCCCAGTTAGTCAACTGTACGAACGTCTTATTCTTGCAGGGGAAAGGCGTGATGTAATCCGAACACGTAAAACTGGTGCCAAGGCCAACATATACATCACCCTTTTCCAGGTAGCGATTAACCGCATCGGGTCGGGCACCACCGGCACAGCCCAGATACAACGGGTGATCTTCTGGAAAGCAGCTTTTGCCATTGAGCGTTGAAAGTACCGGGGTATTGGTCAGTTCCGCCAGCTCAAGCAATTCAGCGCTGGCTTGCGCATAAAGAACACCCTGCCCTGCGATAATCACGGGGCAATCAGCTTCCAGCAGGTAATCAACCAGTCTGGCGATATCCTGCGTATTTGCCTGTGGTGGAGATCGGTGCTGAGGTTTATAACTATCAAGCAAACCAGCATCGACCTCGGCGGTGAATAAATCTATTGGCACTTCGAGCATCACCGGGCCTGGGCGACCATTTCGCATTTGTGCAAATGCATTTTGCATCATCTGCGGGATGCGCTCGGTTTGATAGACCATCTCCGACCATTTAGCTATCAACTGGGTATTACGAGCCGCATTGAAATTCGGCTTGATGCCCTGATCAGCAAGCTGATAGCCGCCAGGCATATGCAACACGGGTACGTTATCGGCATAACACTGCGCTAGCGCACCGATGGCGTTTTCTGATCCCGGCCCATATTGAACCGTGGAACAGGCAATCTTGCGCCCTGCCGTTGTACGCGCATAACCGTCAGCTATATGCAATGCATGACGCTCCTGACGGACTATCAGTGGGCGTATGCCAAGCTTCGCTCCCGAGTCGATGATATCGCTATGTGGAAAAGCGGGGATGATTTCCACACCCTCTTTTTTAAGCCTGCCTGCCATCAGGTCTGCACCGTTCATATATCACCTGTTCGTCATGTTAATTTAGTTCTATATCGGCAC
>JAAENK010000044.1 GCA_024224415.1 Gammaproteobacteria bacterium
AATGGAAAAACCCATCAATTCCCACGTCGATACATCCTTTCACGAAAAGCATCAAACTCTCAGTGATAATCTCAATCCCTTTTTTTACCTGATCAGGGTTTTCTCCTAGATGCTGTACCAGGGCTTCATTCCCCACCGTTTCTTCGGCGCACATGTAGGGTGAGTAGAGTGTCATTATTACCATCGCATCTTTACCAGCGGCTTCCACCAACCCCTTCGCGATGTTGATCTGATCTTCGTAGAAATCCGCACCGTGGAAAGGCATCTTATGCCAGTCTTTCGGCTTCTCTATTTCGGCGATAAATGGGAAGGTATTCTCGGACTGGATTTTGACAAAATCCATCCCTGTATAGTTAAAATACTCCAGGTGTTTATCAATAGCGGCCTGCCCACGGTGGTAGCTTTCATCGAAATGGAGGAAGAATCCCGCTGGAATGTACCGGGAAGATGTCCCTGAATCCAGGAACCTCTCGATAATTTCTCTTTTGTTCATCAATGCATCTCCCTCAAACTGATATGGTTATGTGAAACTTTAAACACCCGGCTGGTTTCTAGTTGAAGTTTAACGTGTATGCCTGACAGGTACAGTGGCTTTTATGTGGCGCTGCCAGATTATCAAAAAAGAGTCGCAATAATCAGTACAAAAATGGTCCCATATCAAATAGACATCCCTCAACATCCAGAAATTGCTTCTATCGGATTTGGTCTCGGGGAGGATGCATATCTAAAGAAGACTAACTATTTTCCTCGGCCAGTCCAGGCTCATTAACAAGTTTGCTTCCCATTTCCTGCAACTGTCTTTCCCGATACCAAATATACAGGCTGCTGGTTACTAGCACCATAACCCCGATGATGGTGGTAGGTCCGGGTAATTCATTCCAGAATACAATTCCAAACACGATTGCCCAGATAATATAAGTGTACTCAAACGGTGCGATGGCGCTGGCTTCGGAGAGGCAATAAGCCTTCGACAGGCAATAAAATCCTGCAGCGCCGTTAATACCGAGAAACAGCAATAATAGTAGATGCCAGTTTTCTGGCATCACCCAGCCGCGGCTGAAAAAGGCTAGCGAAGCATGACTCGATTCGATATTGATCACACCGAATAGTAGTAACAGGCTCAACAATCCGCTGGCGCAGGTGAAAACCAGAATCGAATTAAACGCCATGGTCAAAGGTGCATCATGCGAACTGAGGAAGCGCGTAATGGTGGTTTGCGTCGCGTAGGTGATCGAGGCGGCAAAGGCCAGGATCACCGCCAGGGCGTTAAACTCGCCTTTTGGTGAGAGAATGATGAGTACTCCGATAAACCCGACTACTACCGCACTCCAGCGTCGAATGCCAACCTTTTCACCCAATACCAGCGCCGACATCACAGTAACGAATAATGGCATGGTGAATACGATGGCAACCACTTCAGCCAGCGGCATTGCAGCGACGGCGAGGTAATAGGCCAGATACGAGGCGAAACCGAACATGCCGCGCACGCTTGCGGTCAACGGTCGTTTGGAAAGAAAGGCGACGCCGGGCCAGAATAACTTAATCAGCAGGGCGATTATCGCCATCGATACCAGCCCACGAATAAATACGATCTGTAATACCGAATACTGATCGCTGAAGAATTTAATAATGACATCCTGTATCGAAAACAGGAACAGGCCGAATACCAGGATCGCCGCGCCGTGCATTTTTTTATTCCCCACCCCTATCTACAAACTGAGTTTAGTGATAAAAAGGTATTTGAATAGCGAGATTAATTGCTAGCTTTAATCGAATAACCCGATAACCACGTTTGAGTACCCAGAGTGAAAATCGAACATATCCGTACCTTTCTGGAAATATCCAACTGCGGTAATTTCAACAAGGCTGCAGAATTACTCAATGTTACGCAATCCACCGTGAGCGCCAGGGTTAAATCGATGGAAGATGCCTTCGGTCGCCAGCTATTCAAACGCAGTCACAGCGGTGTAGAGCTTACTTATGCTGGTCAGCATTTCCGTCGATACGCATTGAATATTCAACGTCTCTGGCAACAGGCACACCAGCGCGTGTCATTACCGGAAAGCTTTAGTCACAGCATCGGCCTCGGTTCGCAAGTGAGTTTATGGTATAGCCTGATACTGAAATGGATGCCGTGGATGCGGCGCAATGCAGCCGATGTAGCGCTACATGTCGAGGCTGATTATTCACCGAGTTTAATGCGACAATTATCGGATGGCCTGCTCGATATCGGCGTGATGTACCAGCCGAGACAGACGCCAGGATTAATTGTCGAAGACTTGCTCGAAGAGACTCTGGTGTTGGTCACTACAGACCAAAGCCAATCAGGCGAAGGATGGGAGGAAGATTACGTTTTCGTCGACTGGGGCGATAAATTTCGCGCCTCACACGGAGAGGCCTTTCCAGAAATGGAAACGCCCGCGGTGTCGGTTGGTCTGGGTGCGCTGGGGTTGGAATATATTCTGCAAAATGGCGGCTCAGGGTATTTCCCGATTCGGGTTGTGCAGCACTACCTCGAACAGCGCAAACTATTCAGAATTGAAGCGGCGCCGGAGTTACAGCGTCCGGCTTATGTGGTTTATACCGAGACCGCCCGCGACCCGCACACCCTGGAACTGGCTTTGAAGGGTTTGCGTGAAGTAGCGTCGCAGTAGGTTTATTATTTAGTACCGATTCTTCAACGAAACGTAATAATCGGCGGTGTAGGCCAGCGAGTCAATTTCACGCTCGCTGAGTTTGCGCACTTTTCTGGTCGGGTTGCCCAGATACAGATAACCCGATTCAAGATGTTTACCCGGCGGCACCAGCGAACCTGAACCAATCATTACCCTGTCTTCAAGGATAGTGTTGTCCATTACGATGGCTCCCATGCCGATCATGCACAGGTTACCGATTCTACAGCCGTGTAAGAGCACTTTATGACCAACGGTAACCTGGTCGCCGATATGTACCTCGGCTCCTGTTGCGTTGAACTCGCTAATGTGTGAACCGTGCAGTACCGAGCCATCCTGGATATTGCTCGAATTACCGATGCGAATGATATTAGCGTCACCGCGAATTGCGGTCAGTGGCCAGACCGAGCTATCGTCGCCGATTACTACATCGCCAATTACTACCGCGGTTTCATCGATAAAAGTGGAGCTGGACAGCGTTGGTTTCGTGTCTTCAAAATTACGTAACATATTTGCTTCCTGAGTCTACGTGAATGGCGTTATAGTAGCGAAAGTTTTTCTGCTTTAATAAATATTTTAATAACAATGACACGATCAGAGTTCAGGCAAAAAATTCGACTTTACTCCGAGTTAATCCGCTTTGAAAAACCAATCGGTAGTTATCTGTTGTTATGGCCTGCCCTGTGGGCTTTGGCAATAGCCGCCGAAGGGTCACCCGATCCATGGATATTATGTGTTTTCGTCAGTGGCGTATTCCTCATGCGTTCGGCGGGTTGTGCGATCAATGACTACGCCGACCGCGACATCGACCGGTATATTGCACGCACCAAAGAGCGTCCTCTCACAAGCGGCAAGATAAGCCCGAAAGAAGCACTAATGGTGTTTGGAATACTAAGTCTGATGGCATTTGCACTGGTGTTGAGCTTAAACAAGTTTACCATTTTACTATCGATTGGCGGCATATTGCTGGCGGCGAGCTACCCGTTCATGAAACGCTACCATTACCTGCCACAAGTCCACCTCGGTGCGGCCTTCGGCTGGGCTATTCCGATGGCGTTTGCGGCGCAGTTAAACGCATTACCCAAACAAGCCTGGTTGCTATATGTCGCCAACATTATCTGGGCGACCGCCTACGACACCATGTACGGCATGGCCGATCGGGAGGGTGACTTAAAAGTCGGTGTTAAATCAACCGCAATACTATTTGGCGAATTTGACCGTGTAGTGATCGGCCTGCTGCAAGGTCTGTTCATTCTGGCACTGGTTTTGATTGGCCGCGATCTGGAGTTTTCACCTTTTTATTACTATGCACTTTTTGTCGCCACATTATTTTTTATTTACGAACAAATTCTGATCAACAAACGCGATCCCTTTAAATGCTTCGAGGCCTTTCTGCACAACCATTGGGTAGGAGCCATCGTGTTTGCGGGAATTATGGGGCACTACTATTCGGTTTGATCCGGACCGAACTTGAATCCTGACTAGTCAGCAATTACGGAACGATCGCGACCCAACGATTTGGCTCGATAAAGTGCCTGGTCGCAGCGCTGAATCAGGTTCTCTCCGCTTTCATTGGGCCGATAACAGGCCACGCCGATAGAAATGGTCACCTTGCCAATTTTTTGCCCTGTTGCAGTGTGTTTTAAACGCAACAGGCCGACAGTGCGCCTGAGTTTTTCAGCAACAGTAAAAGCACTCGTCAGTGGAGTGCCAAACAACAAAATCGCAAACTCTTCACCACCAAATCGTGACAGATAATCATTGCCACGCATCTGGTTAAGCAATTGCTTGGCGATACCGATCAGCACCTTATCACCGACAAGATGGCCATGGTTATCGTTAACCTCTTTAAAGTAATCGATATCCAGTATCAACAAACAAAAATCATGCTGCCCAATTTTATGCGTTTCGATGGCTTCTTTCAGCGCCGCATCGAATCCTCGTCGATTGTGCAAACTGGTGAGTGAATCAACTTTTGCCTGTTTTCGTGCGTGATCAAGCTTGTCTTTAAGCTGCTCGATCTCCACAGTAGTCTGGCGCAGGGAGGATTCAAATTTTTTCGTTTCACTGACAAAAAGCCGGGTTTCCGCAATAATACTCGATGCAATACTGAGTACGTTCTCGGGTTTCTTACTGCTAGCCAGTTGCTCAAGATGTGATTCCAGGGATTCGCTAGACACTGCGGATTTACCGGTGAGGTCAATAACCATGCCCAGAACTTGCGCTACCATCAGCAACAGTTCTTGCTCAAGAACCATGCTCTCACCACCCACAATCGGGCACACGTACTGCGAGAAAAGATCGCTCGCCTGTTGCTCCGACCAGTTGGCAGTATTCGCAAACATTTTATCGAGCTGGTCGTTTAATTCGATGTCTTCACCAGAAACATAGTAATATACCAAAGCATAGTTTACTGGTGTGGTCGGTAGCTGCAGCTCTCCCAGTTTGGCCAGACTAAGTCTGAAATACTCGGCAGCCGATACTTCGGAGGTAGTTTCCGATATCGAATTTAACATTTTGGCATTAGTAATGCATCCATTGCTGATACAGGGACTATAGCAGTTTGTGGGATGTTTGCAGGGAGACAGGATTGATCCTCAAAAAATGTCCCCAGGTACACGCACCCAGCCTTCCATTAAAACCCTGGCGCTACGACTCATAATGGCCTTGTCGACGGCCCATTCACCATTGTTCTGACTGGCCTCTGCACCGACCTTTAAAATACCCGAGGGATGACCGAAGGTGACTGCATTACGTTCACCGCCACCGGCAGCGAGGTTGACCAGGGTGCCGGGTATTGCTGCGGCTGTGGCGATGGCGACGGCTGCTGTGCCCATCATGGCGTGATGTAGTTTACCCATCGACATGGCGCGGACGTTGAGGTCTATATCATGCGCTAAAATCTGCTTGCCGCTGGATGCCTGGTAGTCTCTGGGACTGGAGACGATAGCAACTTTGGGCGTGTGTTGTCTCGCGGCGGCTTCTTCGATATTTGAAATTAGTCCCATGCGTATCGCACCCTGGGCACGAATTTTTTCAAACATCGCCAATGCCCTGTCGTCGCTGTTTATGGCATCCTGTAACTCGGTGCCGTTGTAATTAATATCTGCTGCGTTGAGAAAAATTGTTGGGATACCAGCGTTGATCATGGTGGCTCTTAATGTACCGATATCTGCTACTTCGAGATCGTCTACCAGATTGCCTGTTGGAAACATCGCACCATCACCATCCGCTGGGTCGATAAATTCGACCTGTACTTCGGCTGCGGGGAAGGTGACGCCATCGAGTTCGAAGTCTCCGGTCTCCTGTACATGACCATCGGTGATCGGTACATGTGCGATTATGGTTTTGCCGATATTGGCTTGCCAGATACGCACCGTGACAATGCCGTTCTGTGGAATACGCCTGGCGTTTACCAGGCCGCTGCTTATCGCGAAGGAACCCACCGCGGCGGTTAAATTGCCACAGTTGCCACTCCAGTCTACGAAGGCTTTGTCGATTGACACCTGACCGAACAGGTAATCCACATCATAGTCGAGTTGACTGCTTTTTGACAGGATTACGGTTTTACTGGTGCTTGAAGTAGCACCTCCCATGCCGTCGGTTTGTTTGCCGTAAGGATCTGGGCTTCCGATTACGCGCAGCAGTAATGCATCACGTGCGGGACCTGGTTGCTGTGCGGCTTTGGGTAAGTCTGCTAGATTAAAAAATACACCTTTGCTGGTACCACCGCGCATATAGGTGGCAGGAATTCTGATTTGTGGTAAATAACTCATGACCTGCTGCCTTCGAGAAAGTCCTGTGCAAATCGTTGCAATACACCGCCAGCTTTGTACACGGAAACCTCGTCGGCAGTATCGAGTCGACAGTTTACCTGTGCTCCTACTGTTTCGCCGTTGCTGCGATGAATAATCAGGGTCAGTTTACTGCGGGGCTCCAGTTCTCCAATGACATCATAGGTTTCGGTTCCATCGATGGCCCAGGTATGTCGGGTTTCACCAGGATTGAATTCCAGCGGCAATACACCCATGCCAACCAGGTTTGTGCGATGGATGCGTTCGAAGCCTTCAGAGACGATAGCTTCGACACCTGCCAGGCGTACTCCCTTGGCAGCCCAGTCACGGGATGATCCCTGGCCATAATCGGCGCCAGCTATGATGATTAATGGCTGTTTGCGTTCCATATAAGTTTCAATCGCTTCCCACATACGCGTGACCTTACCTTCCGGTTCGATACGTGCCAGCGAACCCTGTTTGACTTCGCCGTTTTCCTGCACCATTTCATTTAATAGTTTTGGATTAGCGAAAGTGGCGCGTTGTGCTGTGAGGTGATCACCACGGTGGGTGGCGTATGAGTTGAAGTCAACTTCGGGCAACCCCATTTTTGCCAGGTACTCGCCAGCGGCACTAGATGCAAGAATGGC
>JAAENK010000045.1 GCA_024224415.1 Gammaproteobacteria bacterium
TCGCTTATCTTTACCCGTGGTATCGTTTGAATGAGTCAGACCGGCCATAAAGATAACACCCGCTTCCTGACACAAACCCTGTACCGCAATAGCGACACCCGAAGATGAACCACCGGTGATCATGATTGCACCATCTTTTTCGATCATACGTTTAGCAGATGCACGTGCGGCATCCGATTTTGTCTGCGTGTCACCCGTTACAAATACTACTTTCTTACCGTTGACACCATTACCTTTCAGCTCTTTCGATGAAAAGGTATTCAGCATGCCGCCATCGCCTTCACCATTGATGTGTTGAACTGCCAACTTGTAAGCGCGCAATTCGTCTGCACCTTCGTCAGCATATGCACCAGTCTGAGGTACATTAAAGCCAAACGTAACCGTTCCACCCTTAGGTTCGTTACGATAGCCTGCAAAAGCCTGGTTGGAAAAAATTAGTGGCATGCTACCGGCGGCCAATATGCCGGCTGCACCTTTTAAGACCTTACGTTTAGAAGTATCGACCGGAGTTTTCTTGTTACTCATACATTTATCCTCGTTTGTTTGATTCAATTTTTACTAACATGTTGCTTGCGTGTTTCCGTATGCGATTTTCATGCCAGTTTTTATTTTATAGTAATATCAACAACTTAGCATATTATTGAAATATTAGTTTGACCTAAGCGTCACTATCGGTAACACTTCTGGCGTTTCAAATAGTAACAAGGATAAACGTCCATTGTCTTCTCGCTCACCTGAATCACGGCCAACCGAGGTAACCGTAATCGTATTCATAGTGGCTTTGTTGCTCTTGCTGCCCCCTGTACTGGATCTATGGGGTGCTGGCAATAACCCCTGGTACACACCTTACCTGGTTTGGTTCGGTATCATCGTGCTTGGCTACTGGTTGCAGAGAATAATACGCAAACATGCAGTTTGAACTCTGGCAATTATTCCTGGTTAGCGTCCTCTACCTGGGGATTCTGTTTCTTATCGCCATGGCAACCGACCGCCATTGGATTCCCACGGCAGTGGTCAGGCATCCAATGGTGTATACGCTTTCTCTCGGAGTTTACGCCACTTCGTGGAGCTTTTACGGTAGCGTGGGCTTTGCGCAGCAGGAAGGGTTTAATTTTCTAACTATTTATCTTGGTGCCACACTGGCGTTTATCGCATCACCTATACTGCTGCGACCAATATTAAAACTAACCGAAACCTACCGACTGGCTTCTTTGGCGGATTTGTTCGCATTTCGCTACCATAGCCAGGCTGCTGGCATACTGGTTACCCTGTTTATTCTTACCGGCACCCTGCCCTACATGTCACTACAGATACAGGCTGTTACCAACACCTTGCAAATCATGACCCAGGAATCGGAGCAAGCGCTGATCGCTTTTGGATTCTGCCTCACCATCGCATTGTTCTCCATGCTTTTCGGTGCACGGCACATATCGTTACGAGAAAAGCATCGAGGACTGGTGGTCGCTATCGCTTTCGAATCACTCGTCAAATTAGTAGCATTATTGACAGTCGGATTATTTGCCGTTTTCGGGATTTTCGGCGGATTCGAGGAGCTCAGCCGATTCCTGCTATTACACCCCGAAGCAAAAAGCGCGCTATTCCAGCCTTTACGGGAAGGCCCCTGGGCAACGCTGATGCTATTGTCTTTTGCAGCGGCTTTTTTATTGCCACGTCAGTTCCACATGATATTTGTCGAGAGCATCGAACATAAAAATATCGACATCGCGAGCTGGGCTTTTCCACTGTTTCTGCTGCTGCTGAACCTGTCTATTCCGCCGATTCTGTGGGCTGGTGAGTCATTGAGTTTAAACATGCCTGCTGATATGTACGTGCTCGGCATTACTCTAAACAGTGGTAGTACGATATTACCTGTTTTGACGTTTATAGGTGGGCTCTCGGCTGCGAGTGCAATGATTATTGTCACCACCCTGGCGTTAGCGACCATGTGCATGAATCATCTGGTATTGCCAGCCAGTTTCCCACCACGATTGTCAGGTGGGACAAATATGTATCAGTGGCTGCTGTGGGGTAGAAGGCTGGTGATCATTCTTATTATAGGCGCCGGATATGGCTTTTATTTGCTACAGCAACGCAATCAGGGGCTGGCAGGCCTTGGACTCATTTCATTTGTTGCTGTCGCTCAATGCCTGCCTGGTATCGTTGGATTATTGTATTGGCAGCGTGCAAGTAAGTCGGGGTTTATAGCCGGGCTACTGGTCGGTGGCGGTATCTGGGCGATTACCTTGATGGTGCCTTTATTCGAGCGCGCCGGCATTATAGTTACACCATATTTCAATCTGCTCGATTATGCGATGAGCACTACCGATAGCGCGATTTGGTCATTAATATTTAATAGCCTCGCTTTTGTGATTTTCTCATTACTTCGACCCCAACAGGAAGATGAGCGTGAAGTGGCCAACGCCTGTTTTCGAGAGAGTTTTCTACTTCCGCAGGGGTCGCTCAGAGCCACCTCGGTAGCCGAGTTTGAGCAACAGTTGACGAAGATTATCGGTGCTGATATTGCCCGTAGTGAAATCGATCGCGCATTAACCGATCTGGGTTTTGTAGAAAATAACATCGACCAAAATACGCTGACCATGTTACGAGCACAGATTAATCGAAACCTGTCAGGACTGGTTGGGCCTGTATTGTCTCGCATGATTGTAAATGAGCATTTGCAAATTGATCGGGCGACCAAATCAGCACTCGCCGACACCATACAGTTTGTTGAACATAGCCAGGAAGAAACCCGTAGCAAGTTAAAAGGGGTTTCCAGTGAGCTGGATTTATTGCGGCGCTTCCACTTCCAGGTATTGCAGGATTTACCCCTCGGAGTCGTTTCCATAAGCCACGATCTGCAAATAATCAGCTGGAACAAAGCACTGACAAAAATTACTACCATCGAACAAAACAATGTGATTGGCACACCGGTCAAGCAGCTCGACAACCCATGGCGAGACATGTTGTTATCCTTTGTTCATAGCGAGGATTTCCAAATAACCAAGCTCAAGGTTAATCTAAACGGGGATCTGTTGATCTTAAACCTTTTTAAAGCAGTGGTTAGTCAGAATCTGGATAGTGGCAGTGGCAGCGGTACTGCTATCTTGATCGAGGATCATAGTAAGCGCTACTCACTGGAAGAAAAGCTCGCGCATAGCGAACGTCTAGCATCTATCGGTCAACTCGCTACCGGTATCGCCCACGAAATCGGCAATCCAGTCACAGGCATCGCCTGCCTGGCACAGGACATTCAGGCTGAGAGCGAATCTCCCGAACAGGTAAAAAACGGGCTTAAGCAAATTCTCACACAAACCGAACGAATCACCAACATTGTCAGTTCGCTGGTCGATTTCAGCCACGTTGGCGCACCACCTGACCATCCAACTGAATCAGTCTTATTGCGTAATGTGGTGAGTGAAGCAATAAAGCTCGTTTCATTAAGTCACGATGGAAAACATTTAATTTATGAAAATAACTGCGATGAGTCGATCCTGCTACAGGGGTTTCCACAAAAGCTGGTTCAGGTCTTCGTCAACTTACTGAGCAATGCAACAGATGCTTCAGCTCAGGGTCAGTCTATTACGATCGATGCCGAAATTGAGCACAATCAGGTACTTATCCACGTCCAGGACTTTGGCGAGGGTATCGCGGAAGAACATTTACCCAAGCTATTCGAACCCTTCTTTACCACCAAAATGGTTGGTGAAGGGACCGGTCTTGGTCTTTCTCTAACCTACAGCATAATCCAGGAACATGGTGGAGAAATTTCAGTCCGGAGCCAGGTTGGTGAAGGCAGTCAGATCGAAATTTCTTTACCACTTGTAAAACATCACGAATTTGGTTAAACCATGAGTACTATCTTAATTGTAGAGGATGAA
>JAAENK010000046.1 GCA_024224415.1 Gammaproteobacteria bacterium
AAACCTATTTATGGCCTGCTTTTTGCAGGCCATTGTCTTTAGAGTTTAATACACAGGTAAAGATATGGCAGGTATTTCATCACTTGGAATTGGTTCGGGACTGGATTTAGGTAGTCTGGTAGAAAGCCTGGTCGCCGCGGAAAGAATCCCCACCGAAAACAGACTTAATCGTCTGGAATCTGAAACGTCGTCTGATTTATCCGGTGTCGGTATCATGAAATCTGCGCTGTCTTCTTTTCAATCGAGCCTCAGTGCGTTCGATGATGCCGATAACTTCAATACTCGTTCTACCAGTAATTCCGACAGTGATGCCCTGGGCGCGTCGGTTTCTAACGATGCCGATGTTGGCAATTACAGTATCGACATATCAAGCGTTGCGGTAAGCCAGTCCCTGGCGACCGGGGCCTACAGTAGTAGTACCGACACCATCGGCACCGGGACTATTCAAATCCGCTTCGGCGCCATTACCGGACCGGGTTTTAGCTCGTTTGCGGTCAATGCCGATAAAACTACAGCCTCAATTACCGTCGATAGTAGCAATAATACACTTGCAGGCCTGAAGGATTATATTAATGATGGTGATTATGGCGTGTCTGCATCCATCGTCAATGATGGCACCGGATATCGTCTTACCCTGACCTCGGATGACACCGGGGCAGAGAATGCTATGGAGATTTCAATTACCGATAGCGGTGATGGAAACCACCTGGATAGCGGTGGGTTGTCAGCACTAGCCTACAATGCCTCCGCTACAAATTTAACCGAGACACAAACCGCAGCCGATGCCTCGCTGAGCGTTAATGGCCTGGCGATCACATCGGCTAGTAATACTCTGAACGAAGTCATTGAAGGTGTTACCCTGACGGTCAAGCAGACCACTGCCAGCAGTATCACGCTGGGTATTAGCGAGAGTACCTCCGCACTCAACAGCTCTATTCGCTCCGTAATTAGTTCCTACAATGAAATGATGGTGGAACTCAATCTGTTATCTTCTGCTGGCAGCGATACAACTAGCGCCGGGTTACTGGTCGGCGATGCCAGTATACGTAACTTTGTCAGTGGCATACGCAGTTTGATGACTTCTCAAATCGGCGGTTTAAGTGGCTCAATTACCGCACTTGCCGATATGGGTATTACCACCGAAAGAGATGGCAGCCTGTCAATAAATGAGAGTATCTTTACTACAGCTCTTGCCGATAACCCGACAGGAGCGCTAGCCCTGTTTGCACCGGTAGGTCAAATAGACGATAGCCTGATTGAGTTTAACTCCGCCGATGACTCAGATGAGGCAGGCAGCTATGCCATCAACATTACCACGATTGCTACCAGGGGTAGTTTAAGCGGTGCCACGGGCGTAAACAATATTACTATTGATAACGATAACGATGGGCTCACTTTCACTATTGATGGTGTATCAACCGGGGCTCTGAGCCTGACTCAAGGTGTTTATGGCAGCGCTGCGGAGCTGGCGGCGGAAATTCAGTCGCAGATCAATTCAGCTTCTGCGATTCAGGCTGATAACCTGTCGGTTACTGTGAGCTATGACAGCACCAACGACCGTTTTGAATTTACCTCAAATGCCTATGGTTTAAGCTCCAGTGTTGAAATAACTGCTATCGATACCAATAGCCCTGCAGACCTAGGGATTTCGATTGCAAGTGGGACTGACGGTGTTGATGTGGCGGGCTCAATTGGTGGTGTTACCGCTACCGGTGAAGGTCAGACACTTAGCATTAGTAGTGGTTTTAGCGTGAAAGTGCTCGGTGGTGTTACTGGAGGCCGCGGTAGTATCGAGTTTTCCCGTGGTTTCGCCGAGAGTGTGGATGACTTTCTCGATGGCTTTCTCAATTCGACCACTGGAAGCCTGACAATACGCGAATCTGGACTGAACGATACACTCGAAGATATCAGTGATGACCGAACGGCGTTGCTGGTACGGCTGGAATCGGTACAGCAGCGGTTGGTGGCACAATTTAGCGCACTCGACATATTGGTTGCACAGTTTCAAAACACAGGAAATTTTCTTGCCCAGCAGTTAGATAACCTGCCCGGGTCGGGTCAATTGAACAATGATTAATTAGTAACAGGATTTAGGAGGAATATTATGAGTATGTTACATAAGCAGGCTACGGCATATCAAAATACAGGTAATTACAGTAGCACTATGTATGCTGATCCGCATTCGCTGATAACCCAGATGTTTGATGGCGCGCTTGGGCGTCTGGCGCAGGCAAAGGGTGCGATGACACGCGGCGATGCCAAACAGAAAGGTGAGACTATCAGCAAGGCCATTCGCATTATCGGCGGACTTGAAGGTTGTCTCGATCATGAACAGGGCGGCGAGCTATCGCAAAACCTGGCCAGCCTCTACGAATATATGAACTTGACTCTGGCCCAGGCGAATATCCAGAATGATGTTGGCAAGCTCGAAGAGGTCAGTAAGCTACTGCTCGAAATTAAGTCGGCCTGGGTACAGATTCCCGCACAGCTCAATCAAGCCAGCGCATAAAGCCAGACAAGTATAGATATATGAATAAACAAACCGCACTCGCCGAAGCCATTTCAATTACCAATGAAATTCTTGAGGTGCTGGATGAGCAGGATTTTCTGCGCGTCGATGAGCTTGAAGCCAAACGTCAGACACTGATCTGCGAGGCATTTGATCAATCCGTTGAACAAATTGACCGTATCAAGGCGCATCATTTGCAGGATCTGAACCAGCGGGTAGTCGACAAGCTGGTTGAATTTAAACAGTCGGTTTTGCAACGGCAACGGCAAATTCGACTCGCATCAAAGGCGACCAATGCTTATAGTAGCCATAGTGATGCAGAATTTAGAATTCAGTCTTTTCGGTAATCTGATTCTCTACCAGCTGGATAAAAGTTTCGTCTGGCAGGCTCCTGGAAAAATAATAACCCTGCCCATAGTCAGTTTGGTGCTGCTTTAACATCTGGACTTCGAATTTGGTTTCGACACCTTCAGCGATTACATTCATTCCCAGATCATGTGATAAATGCACCAGGGTTTTTACAATTTCATAGCTCTTCAAATTATTCGCCATTGCTGACACAAAGCTACGATCAATTTTCAGTGTATCGAAGGGTAATTGATGTAAATAACTGAAACTTGAATAACCGGTACCGAAATCATCTATGGCCAGCTTTGCCCCTGTTTCCTTCAAACGGTGGAGTGCATTGCTGGCAAGTTCGTGATTGTCCATTAGTAAACTTTCGGTGATTTCATATTTTATCATTTTGTGGGCGACACCTGCCTCGTCCATGATATCGGCTAGAGAATTGACAAGAGAAGCATCTTCAAATTGCTTCCCCGACAAATTGATGCTCACAAATATTGGCTGTAAGAATTGACTGGTGAGACGTTTTTGGAATTTGCAGGCTTCTTTTGCTATCCAGTAACCAAGGTCGATAATCAGGCCAGTCATTTCGGCTCGTGGCATAAATTCCCACGGTAAAATAAGTTTGCCAGATGAGTCGGCCCATCGTATTAGAGCTTCACAGCCAATAATTTGATTACTTTTGAAATCGATAATAGGCTGGTAATGCAGAACAAATTCTTCGTCCTGCAATGCCGATTTTATGCTTTTATCCTGGGTCACCAGGAGTTTGGTACTGATTAGGGTTTGTTCACTACCAAAATTTTCTTCGTGATTGCCTGGCGCTGTATTGACCGCTGTGTTAAGGCGCTGTTGTATCGACTGGTATTGCGACAAAATGTTATCAATCTTTGCCGTAGTGTTAGCGGTTTCCTCCTGGAAGGGTGTCTTGTTGAAATCCTCTATACCTTCGAACACATGGGTGAATCGATCACGCATGTCACGGTAGCGCGACATGATGATGCGTAAAAATAAGCGGATAGCAGGATCCGATTCGGTAATTTTTTCCTCTATGTAATCGAGCGGAATCGCGATGACCTGGGTAGGTTCTGTGGCCTGGGCAGTAGCGGAACGCGGCAGTTTATCGATGATTGCCATTTCACCCAATACATCGCCTTCACCGAGGTTTGAGAGAACCAGTTTGCTATTGCCCCGACTATGAGAAATCTCGACGGATCCAGATTCTATGATATAAGCAAAATCACCATTATCACCTTCCTTGAATAAATAGTCGCCGGTATCAAAATAGGTCGAAAAATCTTTTTGAACCATATGTGACTACTGCAGGTTTAAAGTTGTGAAAAAACGCGATAAATGGTGCGGTGTTACTTTTTTGATTAGACGCTCTAAATATAGCCTAAAAATACCATGCTGGCACATGAAATATTGCGGATTTGTGATACGAGACGCAGTTAGCCTGGCAATTGCTTAGCTGACCTCAGATTCTCTTTTGTGGCACTTATATACCCTCAATTTCGTCAAATAAAAGGCAGAATAAAAATAAAAGTAAAAATATCACCTTTTATTGTCGAATTATTGGCATATTGAACTACACTCATTTTTAGATTCGGAGGTCGTCAAAAAACGACCATTTAACAATAATTCAAGTATGTGACGCTAAATATATGGAACATAACGATAGTCCAATTGGTAATGAGGTAGTTGTAATCGATACCAATCATTCCAGGGGGCAATCTTTCCTGGCGGTACTGATGTTCATGAAGGTGGAAGCCAGGCTCATAACACCAAATCAACTCGAAGAAATTTCTTCACGGGAATTGTTTAGCTATCTCGCTATCTTCAGCATAGAAAATGATGAGGTTACAGGGCATTTCCTACAACGTAATAAAGATGATAAGTGTCAGTATCCGGTTGTTATGATGGCCGACCGCGCCGATCTCAGTACCCAGGATATCGTGGTCCAGTTACCTTATATTGCGGGCCTTTGTTTTCAGTCTGATTATTATTCATTATCGCAGGTGCTCGATCAGGCCAGGGTTCACAATCGTCGCGAGCGACGCATGCATAATCGTGAATGCCAACAGTTACTCGGAAGTAGCAATGCAATCATCCGTATCAATGAAATGATTGACCAGGTTGCCGATACCAATGCATCGGTTTTGATCCTGGGTGATTCGGGCACCGGCAAGGAAGTTATCGCCAGAAATATTCACGCACAATCGGCACGAAATGGAAAACCTTTCGTACCGATTAACTGCGGTGCGATACCCGCAGATCTACTCGAGAGCGAATTATTTGGACATGAGAAGGGAGCTTTCACCGGTGCGATCAGTTCACGTCAGGGCCGCTTCGAGCTCGCTGAAGGTGGTGTTATATTTCTCGATGAAATCGGTGATATGCCATTGTCGATGCAGGTAAAACTGCTGCGTGTTTTACAGGAGCGCTGTTACGAAAAAGTGGGCAGCAATAAGTCCATCAAAACCGATGTGCGCGTCATCGCCGCGACCCACCGTAATCTGGAAGACCTGATAGCCCAGGGAAAATTCCGGGAGGATTTATTTTATCGACTTAATGTTTTTCCTATTGAAGTGCCGGCGTTAAGCGAAAGGGTCGAAGATGTGCCGACACTGATCCATGAAATGATTTCACGCATCGAGCGTGAAAATCGTGGTTCGGTGCGGCTTAGTAAAAAAGCTTCGGCAATGTTGCAACAATACACCTGGCCAGGCAATGTTCGTGAACTCGCTAACCTGATCGAACGTTTGGCCATTCTGTATCCGCATGGCGTAGTCGATTCAAAGGATTTACCACCAAAATATCAGAGCGATCAGTTTATCGATCAATCAGATAGTATCGAAGACGATACCATGCTGACTATTCCGGTCAGCGAGATAGAAGACTTATCCACCGAAGGCATCGACATGAAACAGTACCTTACCACTATCGAAATTTCACTGATTGAACAGGCCTTAACCAAAACCAACAATGTGGTCGCACGAGCTGCCAATATGCTGAAGATGCGGCGCACTACACTTGTCGAAAAAATGCGTAAATACGAAATCGGACGCCATTGAAAAGCGTCAGAATTCTGTCGTGAAAGATTGGTGATTTCCCTAAG
>JAAENK010000047.1 GCA_024224415.1 Gammaproteobacteria bacterium
GCGCTGTGATAATTATGCCACTTTACAGTGCCGTGCTTAAAATCACCGTAAGCCCTTCCAATTTGTGTTGGGCTAGTCCAATCCTTGCCGATCAAATGCCTAAATATCCATTCCTGAGTTTTAGTCATCACTATTCCCCGTGTGCGATAACTCGCCCTGCGCTCATTCCTGAAAGCCAGATAGCCGCCAGCGCTTCCCTAAATGGCATTCCTGCATTGCTCGATATCGTAAATAAATCTAATGCCTCGCCCTGAATAAACTCTGCCATTTCATGCTGCAAAACAATCGATTCAAGACCAAGCACCGTTTTTGGGTTTCTCGTAGAACCGGGGAACGATGGGTGTAATGCTGTTCGTTTAGTTTCCATTGCTATTCTCCGTTACCTGATGGTTACTACAGCGCAGGCCCGCGCTTTCCGCTTCCCTGATATATCGTAATGCTGTTTCGTGGCGCGTTTCGTTTGGAAACTTACTGCGAACCGCGAACAAAAGGTTAAAATACAAATCACTTCTTTTTTCTAAATCTGCTACATCATCAGCAATACTCATTACGATTCCCCGTAGCTTGTTGCTATCGCCGCGCTGCCGTAATCAATTACTTCCTCACCGGCATCACAATCCTGCTCCACCTTCTCAAGATTTAAATCTGCGGGGTCAATGTAAAGCACCGGCCCCCTGAATCCGCACGCGCACCAAACCCCATAAGTATTTTCATAACCTTCTGGCCCCTTCAATTCGTGGCCACATTCTTTTTCTAGGTGGCTGTACGGGCATTTGTACTGCGAGTAATCCGCTTTATTTCTCATCACTATTCCCCGTGTGCTATTAACTTCAAATCGGAATCGGGCCAGCTGCCGACCTGATAATATCCATCATCTTTATCATACGTTAGCGTATATAGCGGGGTCTGGTCCCAGGCTCTGATTAAGTCGGCAACAAAAAGTCGAGCGCCACTATCCAACTCAACCAAATCACCGATTTTATATTTGTGCTTCATAATCTTGGGCGACCGCCAGGACGCCTGTTTAGCTATTTTTATCATTACGATTCCCCGTTAGGGCCTAGATATGTCGGCAACTCAAATTCAAAATGTGGGCGGTAAGGGTCACTAGGAAAAGAAATAGTACATGTTGGAATGTACCCGCCATCGCGACGGATCAAGCGGCCTTCCAGTTCTGCATCATGCTTGTTCATCAGCGCTTGCAGGTCGGCCATGAAATTTTCTTGTCTTGGGTCAGTCATTACAGCCCCCGGTTCGGGTCGAGCGCCGTTTTGCGGGCTGGCAGTTTTATCTGCATCCATGATGGATAGGCTTCTGGATTCAAGCTATTGAGCGATACCCCGCTGATCCGAGCGACCCACGGCGCCCAGGTCGGACCTACGCCAACCGCGCACCATTTCTGCACCAGTCCGCGATCTAGCTGCAGCCCTGACTCAATCTGCAGCACCCGGTGAAATTCCGCGTAGCCACCGAGATTGCGCACAGCCCGCTTTGCTGCCATCGCCCGGCGCTGAATCGTTTCACTTTTCCTGTTTGCCATTGCTATTACCCCGTGTTTGTTCGTTACAGTATGCACATTTGTCGGCTCCACGCCAGAATTATTTTCGAATTAATCGGAATAATCGTTTGACATAGCGAAAATTATTCACTAGACTAGCTGCAATCACAATCAAACAATCACACAACCAGGAATAAGCGAAATGAAAAATCCACTCTATTTGACTGACCAAGAACTTGAAGCATGGCATGTGCGTAACTTCGGGGCTATCCCTTGCACCGATGAGCCTATCCCTTGCACCGATGAAACTATGCGCGAGCACTGCACCGATCTGTATTACATGGCTACCACGCCCGTGGTACATGAGGATTAATCACACCAACCACTAACAGGGGAAATATAATGATTAAAGCACAAATCAAACAAGCCGAACGCACGCCAGAATACAGAATCGCGCAGCGGTGCCGCGAGATTTATAATGACGCGAATACCCTGACAGAAGCCACTGCGGCAAACCGCACGCTGCATGCAATGTGGATCACTGCCCTCGATCTGGATGCGTCAATGGAATCAATGTACACCATCGATAAATATATCGATATGATGCACCACAAAACACTTTCACTTATCCCGGGAGCCGTAAAGCAAATGACTACACAACGCGACAAAATCGAAAGAAGCCTCGAAGATTACTACTCAACCGAGCTGGAGAGAACAGGTCGATGCGAAAACCTTA
>JAAENK010000048.1 GCA_024224415.1 Gammaproteobacteria bacterium
CATATGGAAATCATTCAGGAGCGCCTGGAGCGAGAATACAATCTCGATCTCATTACAACGGCACCGACCGTAATATATGAAGTGCTGAATAAAAGCGGGGATATTGTGCTGGTTGACAACCCCTCGGCTCTTCCAGACATGGCGGATATTGAAGAAATGCGTGAGCCGATAGCGCGTTGTAATATCCTCGTGCCTCAGGATTATCTTGGTAATGTCATTACGCTATGCGTCGAAAAGCGCGGTGCTCAGCATGATATGCAGTTTTTGGGAACACAGGTGTCGGTGGTATACGATATTCCGATGGCCGAGGTTGTACTCGACTTTTTTGACCGTCTGAAATCGGTTAGTCGGGGCTACGCCTCACTTGATTATGCCTTCGATCGTTTTCAGGCGGCAACTCTGTCCCGCCTGGATGTGTTGATCAATGGGGAGCGGGTCGATGCCTTGGCCGTAATCGTTCATCGGGACCATATTCAGTCACGAGGCAGGGCGTTGACGGAGAAGATGAAGGAGCTTATTCCGCGGCAAATGTTCGATGTTGCCATACAGGCAGCTGTCGGTGGCAAAATAGTGGCAAGACAAACCGTCAAGGCACTGCGTAAAAATGTAACGGCAAAGTGCTATGGCGGTGATGTCAGTCGCAAGCGTAAATTGCTCGATAAACAGAAAGCGGGAAAAAAGCGTATGAAGCAGGTCGGACGCGTGGAAATTCCACAGTCGGCGTTTTTGGCCGTACTGAAAGTGGATGGTTGAACAATGAGTGATTTCACGCTGGACTTTCCACTTATTTTGGTGCTGCTGGTTTTTGTCAGCGGCCTCCTTTGGCTACTTGATAGCCTTTTTTTTGCGCCAGGTCGAAGGCGCATCGTCAAGGATTTACAGGCCCAATATCCTCGCTGGGATGAGAAGGGAAGTCGCGATGCCCTCGAATATAACGAAAGGTATCTGGCGAAAGCTAAGGAGCCTCTCCCTGTTGAGTATGCGCGTTCATTTTTCCCGGTGCTGTTTATTGTTTTCATATTGCGTTCATTTTTGGTGGAGCCTTTCCAAATTCCGTCGTCCTCGATGGTGCCAACGTTGGAAGTCGGAGATTATATATTGGTAAATAAATTTACCTATGGAATCCGTCTTCCAGTGATACGAACAAAAGTGCTTTCTCTCAACGAGCCCGAGCGGGGCGATGTGATGGTATTTTTCCCGCCCCACATGAACGATACCTATTTTATTAAACGCGTTATTGGCTTGCCCGGAGACACGGTAACGTATAAAGATAAGCAGCTATATGTAAACGGTGAGCTTCTTCCGCGAGAGTTGTTAAGCGATAAATCAACCCCACGACTACAGGTAGGTCTCGAAAAGTTAGGTGCGTCAGATCATTTAATGCAAGTCGACATGTACCGTAATGGCGCGGATTTTTCTGAGATAGTTAAGCCAGGCCACTATTTTATGATGGGTGACAATCGCGATAACAGTAGCGATAGCAGAGTATGGGGCCAGGTGCCGGAGAGTGATATTGTTGGTAAAGCATTAGCCATCTGGATGCACTGGGACCGGCTATTGAGTGTTCCCAGTTTCAGTCGTGTTGGTGCGATACAATGAGTGTATGAGGTATGCCATGAGGTATCATGATGACGCGTAGTCGACAGCACGGCATGGGTATTTTCGGAATATTAGGTGTCTTGGCGATGCTCGGTTTTTTCGCCATGTGCATCATAAAGATGACACCACCGTATTTGGAATTCCTATCGATCAGAGACATCGTGACCGATATCGTCAAAGATCCGGATTCGGTTGACAAAAGCAGCTCCGAAATTCGTCGTAAGCTGGATTACACCTTCAATACGAACCAGATTTATGAGCTAGACTGGAAAGACGTAGAGGTTTATCGAAAAAAGGGCAGGCATTATATCGATGCTCGCTACGAGGTCAGGATGCCTATAATGTGGCGTATCGATGCAGTGCTCAAATTTGATGATCTGCTGTTTGAAATTGGTGATCCGACGCCGCTCACGACGTCACCTTGAAGGCTGATGACCGATACTCTCCGTTTGCAAAAAATCATAGGGTATGAGTTCAAAGACCCCGGATTGCTCGAGCTCGCCCTGACTCACCGCAGTGCAGGGGGTAGAAATAATGAGCGACTGGAGTTTCTTGGCGACTCCATCCTGAACCATGTTATCGCAGATATGCTGTTTCGGCGCTTCCCTGAATCGCGAGAGGGCGAGCTCAGTCGCATGCGCGCCGCGTTGGTGAAGGGCGATACGCTGGCTGAAGTCGCGCGTGAGATGCCTCTTGGGGAGTATCTCAAGCTTGGCTCCGGAGAGAAGAAAAGTGGTGGTCACAGGCGTGCTTCGATACTTGCAGATGCGCTGGAGGCGATTCTCGGTGCGCTTTTTCTCGACGGGGGCTATGTAGAGTGTGAGGGCTGCGTGCACAAGCTGTTCGAAGCGCGACTAAAACGACTGTCACCCGGCGCCAAAGATGCCAAGACTCGCCTGCAGGAGTTTCTGCAGCACAGGGGAGAACCGCTGCCAGAGTATGCGGTAGTGGAGACTGCGGGTGCGGATCATGATAGGCAGTTCAAGGTGACGTGTCAGATA
>JAAENK010000049.1 GCA_024224415.1 Gammaproteobacteria bacterium
ATCGCGGCCCTACCGAACACCAAGCCCAGAGAAAATTTCACCCATAGCCGGTTCTGCCTTCACCTGTTCAAATAAACCCATATCTGTAACATCAAACTGACCCTGTTTAGCATATAAATATTCCTTGCCAGAATCAGCATCGACAAAACCAACTCGATTAATTTTCTGAATGCACTGCCTTAGAAAACCTAGATTATTCGCAATGTTTAAGGCTTCACCGTCGGGATAAACCGACTCGGGATTTTCTGCCAGTACATTAATGTGTTGGTAGCGTTGTATATCGATAAAGCACATAGGGTTAAAAACTTCCATATTTGACTGCGTCCCCCGTGCAATCAGGGTTGGGTAGCTTCCCTTGGGTACGCTATTGTTTAGAAATTCGAAAAAGTATCGTGGTTTTTGGT
The DNA here is from genome assembly GCA_024224415.1 of Gammaproteobacteria bacterium. Lineage (GTDB taxonomy): Bacteria > Pseudomonadota > Gammaproteobacteria. The sequence continues at coordinate 405 of JAAENK010000049.1, forward strand.
AAGCCAGCCATTTAAACAGAAGCTTTGGAATACCCGCATAAGCTTCAACACTGTGGCCAAGAAAATCTTCAACTGCTTTGTAACGACCACGAATCAAACCGCGCTCCCAGCCACGGATGACAGTTTCTTCCGGTGGTGTTATAACGAAATACATGTACATGGTGTCGACGTAATGCACATAAGTTTTATGCAAAATACGGGATACTTTTTCGCTGGAAAAACTGTCGAAGCGAAAACGATCGACCACCAGATGTGGTATCGAATGACGAGTCTCGGCCTTTTTACGGATGTAATGATCGAGCTTGGAATCGATGATATTGACTTCGAAACTGGTCAGTCTACCGGCATATTTATAGGCTTCGTCGAGTGCGTTGTAATCGAGCAAGAGTCGCCGCCAGATATCGGGGCTAATCGTGCCGTAACCATCGGCTTCGATATCTAGCTGACGAATCATATTTAGTAGCATCGGACGCAGTGAACTTTTGCCGGCTGCGGAAGCACCTTTCAGGCTGATCAGAATGGGTTTTTCTGCATCGGGAATTCGTTGGTAACCTTCGGTGTTGATTGCCTGGTCGATAATCTCTTCAACTTCACCACCAATCAGGCGTGTACCGTAATTGTTACAAATATGCCTGGCGATGATTTCACTGAGCAAGCTCTGATCACAACCAACAAAACCCCGGGTATTCGTCATCGATCCCAACACTCGGTAAAGACTTCGGTAAAGTGCAGCCTGTTCTCTATCGGTGGCATTAAGGCCCTTTTCCCTGAATTCGGCAATCAGGCGA
>JAAENK010000050.1 GCA_024224415.1 Gammaproteobacteria bacterium
CTGTACAGGCGTTTAATATTTCAAAAGGTTTTGATGAAACCACCGGATTGCAGTTTCCGGGTTTGCATCCGGCCTGACTATGTGCCGGATTCTGTTTGCCAGAGCTGAGAAAGATTTTTCGATTTCCGCGTTTTTACAGCCCTTTGCCGAACTGTCCCGCGATAGTCGAGAATACCAGGGTCATGGTTGGGGTTGCGCCTGGCTGGACAAAGAAGGGTGGCGGCAGTATCACAATATATGCCCAATCTGGCAAGATGATCTTTCTCAATTCGGCAGCACCTCTTTGTTGCTCGTTCATGCCCGCAGCGCATTTCGTGACGAAGGTATTGTGGTCGAGAATAATATGCCGTTTAGTGATGGCAAATCGATATTTATTTTTAACGGCGAATTACGTGGCGTAAAAGTCAAATCTGAAGGCCGCATCGGCGCTGAGAAAATTTATAATTACATCCGTCGCTTCAATAAGGGTGATCAATCGGCGGCACTCGAAAAAGCGGTTGGTATCATCAAAAAACGTAGCAGCTATGTTCGCGCCATGAATATTATTATATCCGACGGTGCTCAACACAGTTTGTCGACCAACTACAGCGAAGACCCGGACTATTTTCAAATGCATCAAAAACAAACCGATGGTATTCACCTGGTATGTTCCCGCCCTTTTGCAGGCGAACAGGACTGGCAGGCCATCGAAAACAACCAGACTATAAAACTATGATACTGATCAAAATAGGCGGCGGCGAAAGCATTAACCTTGAAGCGGTCATCGCCGACCTGAGCCAACAGGAACAGCCGTTTATCATCGTCCACGGTGCCAATGTGCTGCGTGATGAAATAGCAGAAAAAATGGGGTTCGAAAAAACTGTATTAACTTCGGCTTCGGGGTATAGCAGCGTTTTTTCTGATCAGGATGCAATCGACGCCATACTCATGAGTTACTCAGGCTTGCGCAACAAACGCATCGTCGAGTTATGCCAGCAGCAGGGAATTAACGCCGTCGGCCTGACCGGCCTGGATGGACGCCTGATCCAGGGTGAACGTAACAAAGGTATACGCGTCCGCGAAAACGGTAAAACACTGATCAAGCGCGATTTTTCCGGCAAACCCAAAAGCATCAATACCGAACTGCTTGAGTTGCTGCTAAGTAATGGCTATTGCCCCGTGCTGACCATTCCAATCGCCGATGAAAATGGTTTTGCAATCAACTCGGAGAACGACGATATCGTCGCCAGAATTTCTAACGCGCTTGAAATCGAAACCGTGATTCAGCTCATCGAAGCACCGGGTTTTCTCGACAATCCTGATGATGAGAATTCCCTGGTCAAACAAATGAGTATCGCCGAATTGAACACGCGCGAAGCACAGGTCGAAGGCCGCATCAAACGTAAACTACTGGCCCTGACCAGGCTCTGCGCAGGTGGAAAAACCCACGTCATCCTCAGCGATGGCCGAACCGAACAACCGATAGCCGACGCACTGAACGGCAAGGGGACACATATACAATGAGCGATTACAAAGCACTCGAAGAAGAATTTGCACCAACCCTGTATCCAAAGCGTGATCTGGTAGCAGTACGGGGCGAAGGCGCTTTATTGTTTGATGAAAACGATAACGCCTACATCGACTGCGCTGCTGGCATCGGTGTCGCCTCGCTGGGACATTCGCATCCAAAACTGGTCGAAGCCATACAACAGCAGGCAGCAAAGTTAATTACCTGCCCTAACATTTTGTATAACGATGTTCGCTCCGAACTGCTAAAAAAACTGGTTGAAGTAACACCAGTGAATTTAACCCAGGCTTATCTTTGCAACTCTGGCACCGAGGCCAACGAAGCCGCGCTCAAATTTGCCCGCCTGCATACCGGGCGACCCAATTTTGTCACCGCAATGCGTGGTTTCCACGGTCGCACCATGGGCTCAGTCAGCGCGACTTTTACCAAAAAATATCGTGAGGCATTCGAGCCGCTGATACCCGGCTTTAGTTACGTGCCGTTGAATAAAATCGAAAAACTCGAAACCGCGGTGGATGATAATACCGCAGCAGTGATGCTTGAACTGGTGCAGGGCGAAGGTGGTGTCAACCCGATACAGGCCGATTATATTGCCGCCGCTCGCGAGCTTTGCAGGCAACGCGGAGCGCTGCTAATCATCGACGAAATTCAAACAGGCTTTTGCCGCACTGGCAAATTCTTCGCCTGTGAACATTTCGATCTGCAACCCGACATCATGACCATCGCCAAAGCGATGGCTGGCGGCGTACCAATCGGTGCAACCATGCTCAATGCCGATATCCAGATCAACCCTGGTCTGCACGGCACTACCTTTGGTGGCAACCCGCTGGCCTGCGCTGCGGCACTGGCTGCGATTGAAGTTTATCAAAATGAGGATATGGCAGCACGGGCTGCCGAGTTGGGCGAATATTTTGAAACCGAGTTAACCAGGAAAGAATTATCCCAGGTTCGTGCAATCCGTCGCCTGGGTTTGATGATTGGCATCGAACTCAAACAGAAGGTACAGGAAAAACTCTCCTATTTGCTTGAACACAGGATTGTGGCGCTACCCGCAGGCGCGAACGTGATCCGCATGTTACCCCCGCTGGTGATCGACAAGGAACAAATTGACCGGGTTGTCGAGGTTTTACACGATTGCCTGACGTAGAGGCTGGCCTTGTGCCTGCCCTTTTCAAATCTGCCGCGTTATAAACAGTAGGCACAAGGCCAACCTTTACGGGTATCTATTTTGATATATATATTAGAGTTTTCTAATATTCTAGACTCCTGCAATCAACCTCACTTTGTCGGATACCACATTGCATAACCAAATCTCCCCAAAACGATTTTTAGCAAGCCTGGTATTACTCCTGACACCAATGTTCGCAGTGGCACAGCAAGCCGTACTGGAAACTGCCAGGGCCGAGCTGGTTAGTTCACCGCTGGAATACCAGCTAGACGGTGTTATCGAGGCCATCCGCCAATCGACCTTGTCCGCCGAGGTTTCCGGGCGTGTCGAAGCGGTCAATTTCGATGTTGGCGATCAGGTCGAGCAGGGCGAAGTTATCGTACGCATTCGCGACAACGAGCATCGCGCACGTCTAAAGAAAGCCAGCGCGGCACTCGACGAGGCGCAGGCCCGCTATGATGACGCAAGAAGTGAATTCAAACGAGTGCAGGGACTCTACAAGGACAAGGTGGTTTCCAAAGCGGCATTCGACAAAGCCAACGCCAATCTCGAATCAACCCAGGCGCGCGTTGAAGCAGCCCACGCCAGTGTGAGCGAGGCGCAGGAACAACTCGACAATACCGTAATCCACGCACCCTATAGCGGTATTGTTTCGGCTCGCCATATCGAACTGGGGGAATCTACCAACATCGGTCAGCCGATTATGAGCGGTTATGCGATGGGTGAATTTCGCGCTATCGCCAATGCGCCCCAGTCGATCATCAATGCCGTGCGCGACCATCAAAAGGCACGTGTCATCCTGTTGGAAAACCAGCAAACTATCGATGCCCGCAAACTCACAATATTCCCCTACGCCGACCCGCAAAATCACTCATTTCCTGTCCGCGTTGATTTGGCTGAAACCGACCAGACAGTGTTCCCTGGTATGTTAGTGAAGGTTTCGTTTGTGATCGGCCAGGTACAACGCCTGATGGCGCCACGCTCTGCACTGGTGCAACGCAGTGAAGTTTCCGGCATCTATGTAGTCAAGGATAATCAGGTTTCCATGCGTCAGGTTCGCACTGGCATCGGTACCGACCATCAAATTGAAATTGTCGCCGGACTCGACGCCGGTGAAGCGATTGCAGTCGACCCGGTTGCCGCCGGTATCCGTTTAAAGTCTCAGTGGAAGTCAGCGCAGTGAAACAAAATCTGGGATTTTCAGGCTCGATTGCAAAACTGTTTCTACACACCGAAATAACGCCGTTGCTGGCCCTGGTTGGGTTCCTGTTAGGCGTATTTGCCGTGATGATCACGCCGCGCGAAGAAGAACCGCAGATTAATGTCACCTTCGCCAACGTGTTTATCCCCTTCGCTGGTGCAAGCGCAGTTGAAGTGGAAAATATCATCAGCACCCCAGCCGAGCAGGTATTGTCCGAGATTTCCGGCATCGAACACGTTTACTCAGTGTCCAGGCCGGGGTTGTCGATTCTAACCGTGCAGTTCGAGGTTGGCGAACCACGCTCGCAGGCTATCGTGCGGCTTTACAATAAAATTTACTCCAAGCAGGACTGGCTACCAGCCAACATGGGGGTCGGTCAGGCTATCATCAAACCCAAAGGCATCGACGATGTGCCGATAGTTTCGGTCACACTCTGGACCGAGGATGAAAACCGCGCTGGCTACGAATTATTGCAAGTGGCGCAAACCATCGAGGCCGAATTGAAGCGCGTCAAAGGTACTCGCGATATTTACAGCATCGGTGGCAGCGACCAGGTTGTGCGCATTTTACTCGACCCGCAGTTGCTGGCTGGTTACAACATCGATTTACAACAACTTAAACAAAGCCTGAATGTGGCGAACCAGTCACGTGATGCGGGTAACATCATCAAAAACAATCAGGAAATATTAGTCCAGGCCGGGACTTTTCTAAGCAATACCGACGAGCTGAAAAACCTCATCATCGGCCTGTCGCAGGGTGCACCGGTATATTTGCGCGATGTCGCCAGCATTGAATCCGGGCCTTATCACAGCGATCAATTTGTCTGGTTTGGTACCGGTCCGGCTGCAGCTGAAAAACAGATTAGCAGTAAAGGCGTATTCCCGGCGGTAACGCTGGCAATCGCCAAAAAACCCGGCACTAACGCAATCGAAGTTGCCAACCAGGTGATAGAACGGCTGGAGCAACTCAAGGGCATCGTAATTCCCGAGGGCGTAGAAACCACCATCACCCGCAACTACGGCGCCACCGCCGACGAAAAAGCTACCACGTTAATCAAGAAGCTGTTCTTTGCCACTTCGGTGGTAGTGTTACTGGTGTTGATCGCGCTGGGTTTACGCGAAGCGATCATCGTCGGCGTCGCCATCGGCGTCACCCTGGCGATGACGCTGTTCGCCTCCTGGGCCTGGGGTTTTACGCTAAATCGGGTCTCATTATTCGCGCTGATATTTTCCATCGGTATTCTGGTCGACGACGCCATCGTGGTGGTGGAAAATATTCACAGACACATGAAAATCGGCAAACAATCACTCGCCGAAGCCATCCCGCTCGCAGTGGATGAAGTCGGCGGCCCAACCATTCTCGCCACCTTCGCGGTGGTGGCGGCTCTGCTGCCGATGGCTTTCGTCACAGGTTTGATGGGGCCTTACATGAGCCCAATCCCGATCAATGCCAGTATCGGTATGCTGATTTCGCTGGCGGTGGCCTTTGTGGTCACGCCCTGGTTGACGCTAAAACTCTTGAAGAATAAAAAACACCATGAAAATAGCGACGATGAAGACAGCCAGCAAACTGCGATTTTCCGACTCTTCGCAACATTGTTTAGACCGCTGCTCGACGACAAACGGGGACGCCGCAATCGCTGGTTTTTAACCTTCAGCATTCTGGTTTTGATTGCCGCCTCGGTTGGGCTGGCTGGCATGAAGCTGGTGGTGCTGAAAATGCTACCGTTTGACAACAAGTCTGAGTTTCAAATTGTGGTCGACCTGCCCGAAGGCAGTAGCCTCGAGCAAACCGCAAGAGTGATCGATGAACTGGGCCAATATGTTGCGACCGTGCCAGAAGTCACCGATTACCAGAGCTATATCGGTACCGCCGCACCGATCAATTTCAATGGCCTGTTGCGCCAATATTATCTACGCGAAGCTTCAAACCTGGCTGACATTCAGGTAAATCTGCTCGATAAGTCACTACGTGATCGCAAGAGCCACGAGATCGCCCTGTCGGTGCGCGAGCCTTTGCAGGCAATCGGTCGCGACTACCAGGCCAATGTCAAAGTCGTCGAAGTGCCACCCGGTCCACCGGTGCAGGCGCCGTTGGTGGCTGAAGTTTACGGCATCGATTATAGCGGCCAGATTCAGGTAGCCCGACAAATTAGAGAGCAATTCACCGAAACCGTCGACATAATCGATATCGACGACAGCATCGAAACACCCTCAGCCAAATGGGTACTCAAGGTTGATCGCCAAAAAGCAGCCAGCCTCGGACTCAATCAACAGGTGATTACCGACGCGATTGCAACTGCGCTGAGCGGCAGCGATGTCGGCTATTTGCATAGCGGCAAGGTTAAGTATCCCCTGCCCCTGCGGGTAGAATTTTCAAGCGCCGACAAGTCCGATCTGGGCAAACTGCTTTCACTGAAAGTACGCTCGTTCAACCAACAACTGGTACCACTCTCCGAACTTGTCAGCATCGTAGAAAGTCAGCGCGAATTTAGCATTTACCACAAAGACCTGCTACCAGTGGTTTTCGTCACCGGTGATATGGCGGGTGAACTCGACAGCCCGTTATACGGTATGTTCGATCTATTCACCGAATTGGACAAACAGGACGAGATTGACCAATATCTCATCAATCAGCCGGAAAACCCTTACCAATACAGCCTGAAATGGGATGGCGAATGGCAGGTGACCTACGAAACCTTCCGCGACATGGGGCTGGCTTATTCAGTCGGCCTGCTGATGATTTACCTGTTGGTGGTGGCGCAGTTTCGTTCATATATGGTGCCGCTCATTATCATGGCGCCAATTCCTCTCACGGTAATTGGCGTGATGCCCGGTCATGCCTTGCTGGGTGCCCAGTTCACTGCCACCTCGATGATTGGCATGATTGCGCTGGCAGGTATTATTGTGCGTAATTCAATACTACTGGTGGATTTTATAAATGATGAAATCAGCCGTGGTGCTGATTTCAAGCAAGCCGTAATTCAGGCCGCCGCAGTACGCGCCAAACCGATCACCCTGACTGCGCTGGCGGCTGTACTAGGTGCATTTTTCATCCTCGACGACCCCATCTTCAACGGCCTGGCAATCGCCCTGATATTCGGCATCCTTATTTCCACTTTGCTCACATTGCTGGTAATCCCGGTAATGTACTATGCTTTCGTGAAGCAGTTCAAATAGATTACAGAATTCCCTTTATATCCTTATAGTATTTCGGTTTACTGGCAATTATTCTTATCAACTATACTGCGCGATTTACAATAGTAATATCAGCATACCCTCCGAGAATTCAATGCAAGCGAACCTAAACCTGTCAGAGAAACCATCCAGCACAGATCTGCAACTCAAGCTGGAAGCATACGGCATTTCCAATCCTGGTGAGATTATTCACAATCCATCCTACGAGTTGCTGTTCCAGGAAGAAACCGCCGGCCATTTAAGTGGCTATGAAAAGGGCGTGTTGACAGAATCAGGTGCTGTTTCGGTGGACACCGGCATTTTTACCGGGCGCTCACCCAAGGATAAATATCTGGTGCGTGACGATACCACGCGCGATAGTGTCTGGTGGTCGGATCAGGGTGAAAACGATAACAAAGCCATCGAGCCGGAAACCTGGGATTCGCTCAAACAGCTAGTAGTCAACCAACTTTCCAGTAAACGTTTGTTCGTCGTCGATACATTTTGCGGTGCCAACCCAGACACCCAGTTAAAAGTACGCTTCATTACCGAGGTCGCCTGGCAGGCGCATTTTGTCACCAATATGTTTATCCGCCCCAGCACCGATCAACTCTACGATTATGAGCCAGATTTTGTCGTGCTCAATGGTTCAAAAACCACCAACCCTAACTGGCAGACGCAAGGGCTTAATTCTGAAAACTTCGTTGCCTTCAACCTCACCGAACGCATGCAAATCATCGGTGGCACCTGGTATGGCGGCGAAATGAAAAAAGGCATGTTTTCGATTATGAACTACCTGTTGCCGCTCAAGGGTATCCCCTCGATGCATTGTTCGGCGAATGTCGGCGAAGACGGCGATGTAGCGATTTTCTTCGGCCTCTCGGGTACCGGTAAAACCACGCTTTCGACCGATCCCAAACGCAGGTTGATCGGTGACGATGAACACGGCTGGGATGACAGCGGCATTTTTAATTTTGAAGGCGGCTGTTACGCCAAAGTGATCAACCTCAGCGCCGAAGACGAACCTGATATTTACCGCGCAATTCGTCGCGATGCTTTACTCGAGAACGTTACCGTAAATGGTGCAACCATTAATTACAACGATGGCTCGAAAACCGAAAACACACGTGTTTCTTATCCGATTCATCACATCGATAATATCGTACAACCAGTTTCTAAAGCGGGCCATGCATCACGGGTAATCTTTCTGACAGCCGATGCCTTTGGTGTATTACCGCCGGTTTCGAGCCTGACGCCTGAACAGGCGCAGTACTACTTCCTTTCTGGTTTTACCGCAAAACTGGCCGGCACCGAACGCGGTATCACCGAACCGACACCTACCTTCTCGGCCTGTTTTGGTAAGGCGTTCCTGAGTTTGCACCCCACCCAATACGCCGATGTCTTGAACCAGAAAATGCAGCAGTTCAATAGCAAGGCTTACCTGGTAAACACCGGTTGGGATGGCAGCGGCAAGCGGATTTCCATCAAAGCCACTCGCGCAATTATCGACTCGATTCTCGATGGTTCGATTGACGCGGCAGAAAGTGCTGCAATTCCAACCTTCGCTCTTGCGGTACCGACCACTTTGCCCGGTGTCGATGCACAGGTGCTCGACCCTCGCAGTAGCTACATCAACTCCAGCGAGTGGCAGGAAAAGGCACAAAAACTGGCAACACTATTCGTGGAAAATTTCCAGCAATATACCGATAACGACAAAGGTCGGGTACTTGTCGACGCAGGCCCGAAATTATAATGACGAAACCCGGTTACAGGGTTCTAGAAAACAAGTGGGTACCACTGCCTGACGGTCGTAAGCTCGCGACCAGAGTCTGGCTGCCTAAACTGGCTGACAGCCAGCCAGTACCGGCTATTCTGGAATACTTACCCTATCGTAAGCGAGACGGCACCGCCGCCCGCGATGAAAGCACTTACCCAACATTCGCCGAAGCAGGCTATGCCGGGGTACGCGTCGATATTTCCGGCACTGGCGAATCTGAGGGCGATTTCGACGATGAATATTCACCACGCGAACTAGATGACGCATGCGAGGTAATTGAGTGGATTGCGGCGCAGGAATGGTGTAGCGGTAACATCGGCATGATGGGGATATCCTGGGGTGGATTTAACAGTTTGCAAGTTGCCGCAATGCAACCACCCGCACTCAAGGCGGTGATATCCATCGGTTCCACTGTGGATCGATATAACGACGATATTCATTACAAGAATGGCTGCCAGCTCTCGTCTAATTTTAACTGGTCATCGGTCATGCTTTGCTACGCCTCGCGACCACCCGATCCTGCACTGGTAGGAGAGCGCTGGAAAGAGATGTGGCTACACCGGCTCAACACCCAGCCATTTCCGCTGGAAACATGGCTGCAACATCAGCGTAAAGACGACTACTGGAAACACGGTTCGATCAGCGAAGACTACGCTGCCGTTAGCATACCCGCACTGGTCATTTCAGGCTGGGCCGATGGTTATCTCAACGCACCGCCCGCGGCAGTGAAAAACCTGAACACACAATCGAAAGCAATCAATGGTCCCTGGATACACAAATACCCGCATTTTGCCTGGCCCAAACCACGCATGGATTTCCTCACCGAAGCGATACAATGGTGGGATCACTGGTTAAAGGGTATCGACAACCAGGTTGATGATCTACCGGCCTATCGGGCCTATATTTCTGAAAACTCACGACCTCAATTACGTCATGAAGAAGAGCCGGGGCGCTGGGTTAGCGAAGCGACGTGGCCTTCCGACAATATCAACCATCGACCATTTTACCTGGCAATTAACCACCAGTTACTCGACGCGCCTGGCAAAGCCCACGACATGTCATTATGCTCACCACTCGATTGCGGTACCGCCAGCGGTGAATTTTTTACGCTCAAACCCGAATCTGAAATGCCCGGCGACCAACGCATCGACGATGCCGGATCGCTGGTTTTCGACACGCAGGAGCTAGATCAGCCAATCGAAGTTTTAGGCCGAGCGAAACTACACCTCAAAATCACAGTAGACAAACCACAGGCAAATATTATCGTACGCCTAAACGATATTCATATTGGCGGCGAGGTCAGCCGCGTTAGTTGGGGGGTGTTAAACCTGAGCCATCGCCATGGCAATGAAAATCCCACACCGATGGTTCCTGGAAAAACAGAAACCATCGAAGTCGAACTCGATGAATGTGGTTACCGTTTCCTGCCCGGACATAAAATTCGTGTGGCGATATCGACCAATTACTGGCCGATGATTATTCCGGCGCCGGAGTCAGTCACCGCCACAATCAAGCTAGGATCAGATGCTGTGATTACTTTGCCAATCCGTCCGGGTGGTGATGAAATCGAAATTGTAGAGCCTGAAAACCCCGACCCTTTACCTGTCTATAAAACCCACAGCCCGGCCGAATCGCGCCGCTGGGTTGACCGCGACTTGCAAAAAGGTGAAACTCACTATAACTTGATTGATGATACTGGTGAGAACGAAATACCTGAACATGGTTTACGTACTCGTCATTTTCATAGAGAATGTTGGTCGATTTCGACCATTGATCCGCTCAGTTGTAGAGCAACCAGCGAATATATCAGCTGGATGTCTCGTGACGACTGGTCGGTTCGCACCGAGGCAGAAAGTAGTTTTAGCTGTGACAGCGACAATTTTTATATAGAAGCCACTGTTACCGCCTACGAATCTGACAATCAAGTGAATCAGCATAAATGGATGAGGACCATCAAGCGTGACTTGATGTAGAGCTGTTTTGTATCTTCAAGCATTAACACATGAGAGCTGAAATTTATGGCAAGACTTCCACGGTATAACATTAAAAACCAACCACAACATATCATTCAGCGCGGTATCAACGGGGAAAAAATATTCACTCAAGAAGATGATTATCTCAAATACTATGAATGGCTACAGATTGCGGCAGATTTTTACAGGCTGAATATTCATGCTTATATTCTCATGCCCGATCATGTCCATTTACTGGCCAGCCCGGGTGCCGAAAACAGTATTTCCAAAACACTACAATCGCTGGGGCGAAACTACGTGCAATACTACAATGACCGTTACCAGCATACCGGGTCCTTATGGGAAGGCCGTTATCGCGCCACGGTAGTCGACAGTAAAGACTTTTTGCTACCTTGCAGTCGCTTTATCGAAACCAATGCCGTGCGTACTGGTTTGGTTAAACGTCCTGGCGATTATTTCTGGAGCAGTTACGGACACAACGCCAGGGGGGAGGACGACCCTCTCATCACCGAGCACCGCCTTTACAAGGCTTTGGGTAAAACCGAGAAAGAGCGTAATAAAAATTATCGCGAGTTATTCAGAAAAAAACTCAGCGCCAAACTGGAAACACTGATTCTCGAATCAACTGTCAAGGGCTGGGCATTGGGTAGTGAGAAGTTTCTGGCTAAAATCGAGAAAATCAGCAATCGTCGCGTAACGCCTTTACCACGTGGACGCCCGCGTTTATCTGACTAAATCATCGCCCGGTTTCAAAGCCTGGGCCTGTTCATGACCGCCCTGTTACTTAGGTTTTCGCAAAATAAATCGCGACCAGTGTAGCGTTTTGCTTTTCGCCAACATTGATTTCCAACTCTACCTTGCTTTTACCACTGGATCTAAATAATTCGACAAACTGCTGTCTTGCCACTTCTGACACAGAACAACGGCAATCGATATCATCGGTTACCGCAGACCGGTATTTTATCTGGGCTTTACCGACCACCAGGTCACCATCCATCTCATACACAGACATGATATGCATACACATCGCCCAACCGGTTAACACCGCCAGGGAATAAATGCTGCCGGCGAAACCAGTACCGTGAATATTGATATTCGGTTTCAGTGGCGCGTGCACTCGAATTGAATCGGTATCCAACTCGATAATTTCAAATTGCATGGCTTCACCGAGGGGGATCGTCGAACGGATTTTGCTTTGTAACTCGAGCCGGTCAGACTTCATATTCGGACACCTATCGTCGATTTTCCTGGTTACGCAGTGTTTTTGCGATTTCATCGATATGCGCTGGACCCATGCGGCAACAACCACCGATGATTTTTGCTCCCGTCTGAACCCACTCACCTGCAGCATCAGCACATTCCAGTGGCGTTTCTGTACCCAACCAGGACTTTGTAGCGGCATTGTAGTTTTCGCCTGAATTTGGATAAACCACGATAGCAAGATTTGTCATGGCACGCTGGATCTCACCGATCAACGATGTCATGTATTGTGGGGCTGTACAGTTTACGCCTACCGCAACCACGGTTGCATGATCTTTAAATAACGAAGCCGTATCGCGAATTAAACTGCCATCGCTAATGCATTTACCATCACGACAGGAAAAACTCACCCAGGCCGGAGTTTGTAATTCTACGAGCAAATTCGCCAGTACTTCGGCCTCTTCATAATCCGGGATGGTTTCACAGGCAATCACGTCAGCATCACTATCATCCAGCCAGAGTAAACGCTGGTGATGGAAATCATGCAGTTGATTTGTGTCCACCCGATAATCACCGCGGTATTCGCCTCCATCGGCGAGGTAGGCACCATAAGGCCCGATACTCGCAGCAACCATGGGGCGATAGTCAATACCCGGATTTTCCTGAATAAACTCATCGCAGGCAGCACGAGCAATATCTACTGATCGCAGTATAAACTGTCGAGCCTGCTCAGTGGTATAACCCATCGAAGCAAAACCCGGAACACTGGCCTGATAACTCGCAGTGGTGACGCACTCTGCACCAGCACGTAAATATGCCAGGTGCACGGCTTTAATAGCCGCTGGATTTTCTATCAACAATTGCGCCGACCATAATGCCGAATTAACATCAAAACCCTGGCGGTCGAGTTCGCTACCCATACCCCCGTCGAGCAGAATGGTTTTTTGCTGTTTTAGTCTATTGGTAAACTCTGATAATGGTCTGTTCATCGCGACATTATACACCGTCATTGCGAAGCGCTACGCGCTGTGGCAATCTCACCGCTCACTTGGACAGGGCAGGCTATGTACCCTTACATCAAACTTGCGACTACCCTATTAAAGGCACGCAAACGCCCCAGACTTAATGTCGAGGATACCAGTGTCTTGCAGTTCCGCCCTGGTATCAATGACATCGATATTTTTGGTGAACTCAATAATGCACGCTATTTTAATTACATGGAACTTGGTCGCTGGGATTATTCCTATCGCATTGGTTTTGTCGATGTGATACGACAAAAGAAATGGGGGCTGGTCGTCGGCGGCGCCAGTATCCGCTACCGACGGCGAATTCCATTCCGAAAAAAATTCACCCTGACAACGAAAGTAATTTGCCACGATAATCGCTGGTTTTATTTCCTCCAGGAAATGCATATAGGCGAGCAGATATGCTCATCGGCCCTGGTCAAAGCCGGTGCATCTTCGAAACATGGTCTGGTTCCCGCCACCGAAATCGCCATCGCGCTGGGTAAAGAAGGTTGGGGAGAAGAGATGCCTGACTGGGTACAGGCCTGGGTCGAAGCCGAGGGCCGGAGACCCTGGCCGAGCTGACTAATGCGAATCCCAGTATTGCCGCATTTCTATATATAAAAATGATGCTGTCCAGGTAATTAAAACCAGCCCGGTTAGCGATTCTATCCCGACCAGATAACGCATACCACCGAATGGCTCAATATCGCCAAATCCCAAAGTGGTGTAGGTGGTGAAAGAAAAGTAAACACTATCGGCCAGACTGCCATCAAAATTCCCCTGCAAACTGCCCCAGCCTTCCAGCTGATTCATTGCAAAATAGGCGATGGCGAATATGAATATCTCCAGAGTGTGCGCGAACAAAGCGACGATGACCCCAAGCACAATGCGCTGCCGATGTTTTATTTTCAACTTCGGCATCAATAGCGTGAGTCGAAATAAAAATTCGTAATGAATGGTCACCGACAGGGCGACAGTTAGAGCAATGACAATAGCTAACAAATTAGTCTCCAATACACGGGTGAACTACTGTTGTTCAAGCTTATAACCTCTTTTCCTCAATTGTGCGAGCAGACCTTGCTCACCAGCAAGATGCAAAGCACCGACAAGTATAAGTTCGACTTCGGCAGTCACCAACATCGCCTCGATTCCAGGTAACCAGTTCCGGTTGCGGTCACCCAGTAGCATATCCATAGTTTCAGGAAACTGTTCGAGGTAAGGATTAATACCTACCTCCTCCAGCACCTGCATATCACCCTGACGCCATGCAGACTTGATCGCTCCCATTAACGCGGGCAATTGGTCAATATCGCTCAGAGCATACTCAATCATCTGATCTTCCTCGCCCTGCCCCATACTGACCAGAAAGTCTAACTGTTCTTCCGAGGTCTCCAGCTTACCCAGTTTCTTCTGGTCTTCCTGCGCTTTGTTGCTAAAAAAAGCATCGACACCCTCCCCCGCCAATCCCAAACGTTCCAGTTCGATCATCAGCAAAACTGTCGTCGCCAGACCAGGTTTATAACTATGAATACTGGTAATTGGAATATTGCGGTTAGCGCAGTAGTCTTCGAGTTTCTGGTAAGTCTGTGCAGAGAGAACATCCTTCAAGGTTCGACCACCGCGATAACTAAGACGCTCCAGCATAAGCTGCTGGAATTCAGCGCTCTGCAACTTTTGCATATCGGTTTCCAACACCAGCCGATGCGACAGGTGATACGCCCGCGCAAACGGAGCAGGTAAGGGGTAATCATCCCTGGCCAGAATATGCACGGTGCCGCCGAGGTAGAGGTGACGGTTGCCTTTGCTAACTTTCCAGATTGAGGTTTCGGCGTTGGCTGGCAGACAGAGTATCACGACTATTGCTATGATAAATTCCAGGATAGCAACCTTCATGTTTCACTCCTTAAAATGTTACGCTTAGTTCCGAGATATTATTACACAATAATACCTCTTATCAGATCTGTATAAAAATTAGCCTTAATTTCAATGAACCTGGATAATACTTTTTGACTAACACCTGGGACGTCATCATTCTCGGCGCAGGCGCGGCCGGCCTGTTCTGCGCACTAACGGCCGCCAGTCGTGGGCGGCGTGTGATGGTGCTGGAGAAATCCAACAGAGTTGGTAAAAAGATTCTGATGTCCGGCGGTGGACGTTGCAATTTCACCAACATGTTTGCTGATGCGGACAACTATGTTTCACACAATCCGCATTTCTGTAAATCGGCATTGAGCCGCTATACCC
>JAAENK010000051.1 GCA_024224415.1 Gammaproteobacteria bacterium
TCATCAACAGCGTGGTCAGTTTGAAGTTGGCGCCCCAGATACCGAAGACAAAAGCAAGGAAGATCAACGTAAACGCAATGGGAAA
Organism: Gammaproteobacteria bacterium; assembly: GCA_024224415.1. Lineage (GTDB taxonomy): Bacteria > Pseudomonadota > Gammaproteobacteria. The sequence continues at coordinate 86 of JAAENK010000051.1, forward strand.
GCCGATAAAGATCACAAAAAGCATGGCGCCCAGCATGATCAATCCGATGGTCGCTTTGTCTACGTTCGGACGGGCGGACATGAGGTCAGAAAACGCTTCGCCACCGGGAACCATACTCGGTTGGAATACTGCTATAACGAGCCAGGTCAGAGCGATTACATAGACAGGTAAGGCGCGTACGAACAAACGCTCTCGCTCTTTACCCATCTTGTGAAATGCGCGGAAAATCTCAGGGAGGCCCTGCAGCATCAATAGGAAGGCACCGACTGGCATCGCCAGGCGCGCGGGCCACAAAAGAGGTCCCCAGGCACTGTCGACCTGCATGGTTTCACCTTTTGAAAAGGCGAGCCACCAGAAGTCTGAGGCGATAACGGTAAAGAAGATCATCGAAGGCATAAAGAACAGGAGGTACAGTGTTGCATCCACTGTCGCCTGTGTCTTTGCCGACCAATTTCGATAGAGGAAGTCGGCACGGATATGAACTCCGCGCATCAGACCATAACCCGCGGCTGCCATGAACATTATCCCGGCTATCATACGGCTGGTGTCATATACCCAAAGTGTAGGGCCAAGGCCAAGGGTCCGGGCGAGATCTTCGAACCCGGCATCTTGTAAGATCCCAAAGGAATTTCGTGAAAGGACTTCGAGCACCACGACAGCAATGAGCGGTACCATGAGCAGGGCAATAATCTGACCCGCCCGGTAATTAATGACATCAATTACTGCAGTTATCGGGCGTTGCCAGGATGTCATATCTTCTGGCGTTTCACCCGGCGCCTCGGCACGACGCTCAGCAATCAGTTCGTCCGCAATCTCGAGATCTTCTGGATTTACCTCTTCTTCAGCCATGCCCATTCTCCCCAACAATGTTTGTGCCCATTTTGGGCTCTAATTATATATCTACTTATTTAAATAGGACCAAGGCCATCACAGAAACTTCGAAGCGAGGCCTTGTCAGGTCTCGCCTCGAATTCTTTTTTACTTCAGAGTTTCTGCGTGTGCGCGACCCAAACCTGCGTTTGAAGCCTGTGCACCTGCCCAGAATGGTACTACGGTGTCAGCGAAATCCTTTTGTGACTGCCATACTTCAGCGAAGAACTTGTTTGAATCCGCAGCGGCTTGTAGCGACTTCTTAGCAGCTGCCATGTACTCGGTGAAGTAGTCCGCTGGCGTATCTTCAAGGATGACACCATGGTTATCCGTCAGATCTTTCAGCGCCTTACCGTTTTCATAGATTCTGTAAGACATAGACTTTGACAGAGACGCGTTTGCCGCAACTTCAATTGCTTTCTTCTCAATCGTGCTAAGAGAGTTGTAGAAATCGAGATTCACGTACATATCAGCGTTTACGACTACCTGATGTAAACCCTGGAGGTAGTAGTGCTTTAGCACTTTCTGGAAACCAAACACGGAGTCAGGCTTCGGGCAACACCACTCAGCTGCGTCAATAGTGCCTTTCTCAAGCGCTGGCAGTATGTCGCCGCCGCCCATAGCAACCGCAGGAACACCGATTTCAGCGTATGCCGCGCCAACCATTCCCGGAGGTGCACGGAAGCGCAATTTGCGGAAGTCATCCATCGACTTGATCGGTTTAGGGAACCAACCGAGCGCCTCAGGACCTACTGGCTGTAGCATGAAACCTTTGACGTTAACGCCCATTTCTTTCCACAGGCGGTCATACAGTTCTTTACCACCGCCGTACTGGAACCAGCTCAGGAACGCGATGTTATCGAGTCCGACACCGGCACCCGCAACAGGCGCGCCGAACAGGTTAGCTGCAACGTGCTTGCCACCCCAATAGTGTGTCCAGGCAAAACCGCCTTCAACCAGACCCGCGTCAACGGCATCCATAATGTCTCGTGGTCCAACAACAGCACCTGCTGGCAGAACTTCAACCGTGAGTGATCCACCAGTCAGCGCTGCAACATCTTTACCGAACTCCCTCAACATAACGACTTCGTCAGCTGAGGTGGATAGCACCGACTGGATACGCAAGACCTTGTCAGCCGCCATGGCAGACGATGCCACGAGGGTCAAGGCTGCTGCACTGGCAGCAATAGTTTTTAGTTTGATCATATTTACTCTCCTCTAATTAAGAAAGCCTTCGCCATGTTATGCGTCGCGAGGTTGAAGGCAGCGCCTCGGAGCTTGTTGGGCCGACGATCCGACCACTATTTAATATCAAAAACCGACTATATTTAGTTTAAATGAGACTCCCAGTCTCGATATTACAGCTTATTGCGATTGAGTAACAGAGCTAAATACCAAAGAATTTCGTTTCGGTATCACAAAAACCGACCAGGTGAGTTATCTTCTGACTTGCGAAAACTGGGCAATACATCGTCATATGACCAACCCTTGTTGCCAGGCTCAACCCAACGATCATAAACCTGCTTTTGTCCACGGATATCCAGCATCCCGTTTACTACACTGGAACCGCCTCGCATTTTGCCCCACGGCTAAGTAGCGCAATCACTGTGGCATTGTTATCCGGTCGCTGTTCTACTCAAGGTTGCAATTTAAATGTTTGATCTGGAAAATATTTGTGCAAACGGTCGTCACCTGTACGCGCATGCGCTTCCATACCTTCCAGCCGTGATATTCTCGCCGCCGCTGCAGCGACTTCTATATTCGCCTCTCTGCTCATACGCTGGGTGGTTACAGTTTTGATGAATTTGCCTGCTGACAGACCACCGGTATACCGACCGGCGCCTTTGGTCGGTAATATATGATTGGTGCCTGAGCATTTATCTCCAAAAGTCACTGTGGTCTCCTCACCGACAAATAAGGAACCATAGTTGCGAAGACGATCTACCCACCAGTCAAGGTCTTCTGTCTGTATTTCGAGGTGCTCAGCGGCATAATCATCGCTCACTTGCGCCGCTTCTTCGCGGTCTGAACAGAGTACAACTTCACCATAATCGCGCCATGAGGCTTCCGCCGCGATACGTGCAGTATCTGGTAATTTCTCGATAAAGCCCGGCATCAGCTCTAACACCTTGTCACCCAGGTTTCGGTCGGTGGTAATCAACCAGCAAGGTGAATCTAGCCCGTGCTCAGCCTGACCGACCAAATCGCTGGCTACGATCAATGGATCCGCAGATTTATCGGCAATCACTGCAATTTCGGTTGGCCCGGCAAACAAATCAATACCTACACGACCAAACAACATACGCTTGGCTTCGGCGACAAACCGATTGCCAGGACCAACCAGTATATCCGCAGCATGGCCGGTAAACAGACCAAACGCCATGGCGGCTATACCCTGCACCCCACCCAGGGCGAGAATGGTATCAGCTCCACATAGGTTGGCAGTGTAAATAATTGCCGGATTTACCCCTTCATTCGGTTTAGGTGGCGAGCAGGCAATGACATGATCAACTCCAGCAGCTTTAGCTGTGGCCACCGACATGATTGCCGAGGCAACATGCGCGTAACGACCGCCCGGTACATAACAACCTGCAGTGGTGACTGGAATCTGTTTCTGCCCTGCAAACAATCCAGGAGACAACTCAACCTCGAAGTCAATCAGCGCTTCTCTTTGCTTTTCAGCAAATCCACGGACACGATCATAGGCAAACTGGATATCGTCCTTCACCTGCTGCGAAACCTTAGCCGACGCAGCTTCGATTTCAGCATCGTTGACGACAATGTTGCCATCATAATTATCTAGTCTGGTGGCATATTCGATGACCTTTTGTTCGCCTCCGGCTTCAATATCGGAGAGCATTCGTGTGACAGTTTCCCGGGTATCGTCTTCACCGGTGGTAGACGATTTTTTTGCTTTTTTTAAATATTCAATTGTCATAATTACTGGCTACGCACTTTCGTATAACCGAGTCTGCCCAAGCTCACAGCGACTCGAATTAGGATAAATATATTTATAAAATGGTACTCGTAGTCTCATTTTGGCAAATTTGACGTTTTTTTGCAATCAGAAAATCAACCACAATTATCCGCCAAAATCATATCTGCGGCTTTTTCGCCAATCATTATGGTAGGAGCATTGGTGTTGCCAGAAACTATCTCGGGCATTATCGATGCATCCGCAATCCGCAACCCCTGTAGACCATGTACGCGTAGGCGCTCATCGACTACTGCCATATCGTCTTTGCCCATTTTGCAGGTACTGGTTGGGTGATAAATTGTCTGACTGAAATTTCGAGCGGCATCGAGAAGCTCTTCATCCTTTTGATATTCACCACCGGGCACTCGCTCCCTGATGATATGCGATTTCAACGCAGGCGCCGATGCAATACCACGCGCAACCTTGATGCCATTCACCGCTACATTACAGTCTCGCTCATCCGACAGATAATTGGGGTGGATTTCCGGATAAGTGAATGCATCCGCAGATTTTATGCGGACTTCACCACGACTATAAGGACGTAGCTGGCAAACCGAAGCAGTAAATGCAGAGAATGGATGTACGCCATCGCCAGGCTTATCGGCACTGAGTGGCTGCATATGAAATTGAATGTCCGGGCGTTCGGCAGCAGTACTTGAGCGAGTAAAAATAACTACCTGACTGGCCGCTAGTGTCAGGGGCCCGGTTCGAGTAAGGGCGTACTGTAAGCCAACCATGAATTGTTTAAAGGGATTATTCAATTCATCGTTCAAGGTACGTTCACTGGTTTCATAAACCAGCCTGATTTGCAAATGATCTTGCAGATTTTTACCGACTCCGGGCAAATGATGAGCCATTTCAACTCCGACAACCGATAGTGTTCTGGTATCACCAATACCTGAGCACTGCAGGATCTGTGGGGAATTGATGGCACCGGCGCTGAGAACAACCTCGGCACGTGCATTTGCTTGCTGCAGACTTCCACCGTGCTGATATTCAACTCCGGTTACGCGTTTGCCATCAAGCAACAATCGAGCAACCTGGGCACCGGTTACGACCTTCAAATTATGCCGCTTTCTGGCAGGTCGTAAAAAACTCCTGGCAGTGCTCCAGCGGAAACCTTTATAGGCGGTTTGCTGAAAATAACCGACGCCTTCCTGCACCGTGCCATTATAATCCTCATTAAACGGGATACCCTGCTCCTCCGCCGCCCTGATAAAATGCTCGGCTATGGGTCGACGCAAACGCAGGTCGGAGACTTTCTGCGGGCCACCGATTCCATGAAAATGATCAGCACCACGTTGATTATCTTCGGATTTTTTAAAATAGGGCAAGACTTCGTCGTAAGACCATCCGTTATTGCCCAACTCGCTCCAACGGTCATAATCCTGCGGTTGTCCACGTACGTATAACAGGCCATTTAAAGCACTTGAACCACCGAGCACCTTGCCCCGAGGCCATTGCAACTGGCGTCCAGCTATACCTTCATCTGGCTCTGTCAGGTAGCACCAGTCGTAAGCTGGATTGTGCATGGTTTTAAAATAGCCAACCGGCACATGCAGCCACGGATTCAAATCTCGACCACCCGCTTCGAGTAACAAAACCCTGTTTGCAGCGTCTGCCGATAGTCGATTAGCCAGCACACATCCAGCTGATCCAGCACCCACTACAATGTAATCGAATTCTTTCAAGCTTTTATATCTCTGATCTGTTTGGTTAGACAAGGCAGATACGGTATATTGCAGGTCAGGTTCGAATCTGGGCACTACCGGAAAACCTTTCTATTAAAATATATTATTTTTTGTTAAAACGGAATAATTATTCCCGTTTTCAGTTAAAATTGTCATATGAAACGTGAACGTGGATCAACTATTCATCGGGTACTGGATATACTCGATACCGTCGCTGCCGCAGGTAAACCGATTAGCGCCACTGAGATTAACGAAACTCTCAAACTGCCAAAAGCGACGGCTCACCGACTATGCGCAGAACTCGAAGACAGGGGTTATCTGTTAAAAAAAATTAATGGCAAAAGTTACATGGCAGGCAATCGCCTGCATGACATGGCTGTTGGTGTATTGTCGCATTCACGATTTCGGGCACAGCGTCATGCAATTCTTGAGGCATTGTCTCGAGAAATTGGTGAAACCTGTAATATTGCTTACCCCGATGGCCTACGTATGGCCTATTCGGACCGTGTAGAGACCGAGCGCGCATTGAAATTACAATTTCCAATGGAAACCCGCGTACCACTGCATTGCACGGCCAGTGGGAAATTATTCCTTAGCAGTTTACCGCCGAAAAAACGCAAAGCCGTTATCGCAAAACTTGATCTTCATCCACACACATCTAATAGCATTACCGATCCTGAGCAATTGCTGGCAGAAATCGAAAATGTTAAAGCCAGGCAACTATCCATCGACAATGAAGAGTTATTCGAAGGCATGGTGGCTATCGGCGTGCCGATTACCGACAAGGCAGGCCGGTTCTACAGTTCGTTAGCGATACAGGCGCCGATTTTTCGCTTCTCGTTAAACGATGCAGAGCAATATATCCCACTGTTACGCGAAGCAGCCAGCGATCTTTCTACTTTAGCCGAAGAATAGATGCATGAACCAACAACAGATTATCGCCGAAATGCGCGTACTGCCGGAAATCGATGTCGACTTTGAAATCAAGCGCCGGGTCAGTTTTATTGCCAACCAGTTAAAAGCTACCAGCCTGAAGCATCTGGTGCTCGGCATCAGCGGAGGCATCGACTCCAGCACCTGCGGACGTCTGGCGCAGCTTGCTGTCGAACAACTCGGCGGTGATTGCAAATTTGTCGCAGTGCGCTTGCCTTATGCATTCCAGGCCGATGAAGCCGATGCACAAATGGCGCTGAAATTCATCCAGCCGAGCCTGAGCCTGAGCGTTAATGTACAACCCGGTACCGAAGCCGTACACAAGTCGACCCTCGATGCAATGGACGAACAGGGTTTGCTCACCCAGTCAGAAACCGCCATCGATTTCACCAAAGGCAACGTCAAGGCGCGTGTACGAATGATCGCGCAATACGAAATCGCTGGCTTGCTCGGCGGTCTGGTGATAGGCACCGATCATTCGGCGGAAAACGTCACCGGTTTTTACACAAAGTATGGCGATGGTGCCTGCGATATTGTGCCGTTGTTTGGATTAAATAAACGCCAGATACGCCAAATCGCAGCGCATCTCGGCGCACCCGAAAAGCTCATCAACAAGGCCCCAACCGCTGATCTGGAAAGCCTCGATCCATCCAAACCAGATGAAGATGCATTGGGCCTGAATTACGATCAAATCGACGACTTCCTCGAAGGCAAAACCATTGATACCGAGGCGGCCGAACGCTTAATTGGAATCTTCGCGCACACCCAACATAAACGCCAGCCTATCGCCACCATCTATGACTAAGAACATCGAGTCGAAAGGTATTCAAACCCAGGCGATTCACGCGGGTGAAAAACCCGACACCGACACTGGGGCCTCGACACCAAACCTGGTGATGTCCAGCAGTTTCGTGGTTGATGAAGAAATCAGTTTCTCGGCTAATAACATGTCCGACGAAACACCTTTTGTTTACACGCGCTGGTCAAATCCGACAATCCAGCAACTGGAACAAAAACTCGCGGTACTCGAACAAGCCGAGGCTTGCGTAGCTTTTGCTTCGGGCATGGCGGCAACCGCTGCGGTATTACTACATCATTTGAGTAGCGGCGATCATCTGGTCATTAGCAATACTAACTATCCCGGGACTGCGGAATTTGCGCGGGAAACCCTTACCCGGTTTGGTGTATCGGTAACACCAGTGGATAGCTCTGATATAGAACAGCTCCGCAACGCAGTGCGTGACAATACGCGCATGATCTGGATTGAAACACCTTCCAACCCTTTGCTACGCATATCAGATATCAAAGCCTGCGCCGAAATCGCAAAACAACAAAATGCTTTACTGGTAGTCGATTCGACCTTCGCCACACCCATAGCCACACAGCCAGTCACGCTCGGTGCTGACCTGGTAGTGCATTCGCTCACCAAATACATCGGTGGTCACGGCGATGCAATGGGCGGCGCGGTATGTGGTAAGCAGGCATTAACAGGACCACTACGCGGTGAAGCGCTGGTGCACTACGGTGGTGTGATCAGTCCTTTCAACGCCTGGTTGATACTGCGTGGCATGGCGACCCTGCCGATCCGCATGCGCAGCCACGAAGAAAACGCAATCAAAATAGCGACGTTTCTGCAACAACATCCAGCTATCGAAAAAGTCATCTACCCCGGCCTGCACTCGCACCCGCAACACGAACTGGCGAAAACGCAAATGCAAACCTTCTCCGGCATGATTTCATTTCGCACAGCCAATGCCAAACAAATCGCCGAGGGCATGATGCATCAGCTCGAAGTGATTCACTATGCGGTATCATTAGGTCACAATCGCAGCCTGGTTTACCTGATGCAAACCAGTGACCTGGTAGGTTCGTCGTATAAACTCCAGGATGAAGAACTCGAAAAATATCGCGATAGCGCCGGGGATGGGATTTTTCGGTTATCGGTTGGACTGGAGGATGCCGACGACCTGTGTCAGGATCTGGCCAAGGTACTACGGTAAAATACCATGACAATTTTATTATTCACTACACTGGCTATTAATTAACCAATCAAACCACTTAACCGTAAACCATCATAAACCAGCCCAAGCGCCAGCAGGCACATCGCTACACCTAACAGACGCATGATGTTTAAATAAATGTCACCACTTAAAAAATTTCGTGATTTCGCGGTTACCACCGAAAGGAACAGTTTAGACGCCACCATCAATCCATAGAAAGTGACTATAAAGGCGACGGCGAAAACCGGGCTTTCGTCATAAGCTTTGATCAGCATCGGTGCGCCTACGCCAATCCAGAATATATAAGGTGCGGGGTTGAAAAAATTGGTGACTATGCCTTTAAGTAATGAGCGCTCTTTAACCATTTCAGTTGACAAAGTAACCGGTCTGATACGAATCGAAATAACCCCGAGGTAAAATACAAATCCGCCACCGAGAATGGCAATACCACCGATGAGTGGATCGACATGGCTGATTTGCGATAGCAGCAACACTACAACAATGACAATGGGTGTGTCGGTAATCAGCGGGGCGATTGAGACTTTAAATCCAGCAGCTCTGCCGTGTTGTAAAGTTTCGGCGATGACGAGGGTCAATAGCGGTCCGGGGGCAAAGCCCGAGGATAAGCCCAGTATGGCGGCGAAGCTAAGGTAGCTAATCAAGACCGTACTCCTCTATCACCTTATAACGAACACCATCCGAACCAGACTCCGATTCAATCAATACGAATTTATCCACATACCAGCAGATTTTTTGTTTCAGTTTTAATTCGGGTTTTCCAATTATCTTTCGCACTACAGTGAGGTGCGGTGAATAAGGACGCGCCTCAGGCTTGTATTCACAGCGACTGATTTCTCTGCCGAGATGTCGTTGAAAATCTAACAGAACCTGTGGCGGTTTATCGCAACCCAACCAGAGCACTCCTGGTTTTTTAAAATGACCGGTTTGATCGATTTTTAACTCAAACGCACTGGCCCGAACTTTTTTGGCCTGCCTGTCTAAACAGGATTTTTCTTCAAAAGTCGTATTACCAATGAAATGCAGGGTCATATGCCAGTTGTATCGCGGCACAACGCGACCATTCGTAGAGGGAAATGAATTTAATGCCGCTGCGATTTGATTACGAACCATTTCATTCGGCCAGAGCGAAAAAAATAGACGAATCTTTCTCTCCTTCATTGCGGCGTCAAGCTACCTTCTGGATATTTAAAATATTCTTCAGGCTTGATATCAACAATCTCTACCGTTATTTGCAGGTCGAGGCGCGCCATGGATTTCGCATACGAGAGTTTCAACTGTGCCAGGCAGGTATTGCCTATGCGCTGCTTTACCTCGGCGCTACGGCCTGCAATGAGTGCGATTGTCAACTGCACAAAGGCATTCGACGGGTGCCCGTCACCGATATGGTAATGCTCAACGGCAGAGACCCGACTCTTGCAACTATCAAGTTTGATACCGCCCTGTTCGTGCAATATTTTATGGATCTCATAGAAAAGCTCTTTGAAATCAACGGGATCTAAAACATTAGGCGTAAACTCAAGCAGTATATTAGGCACGCTTACCTCGTAGTCTGAAATAGTGTTCGCATGCCCGCTAAGGTATCATAGTGCCCCTGTTATTGGCAGAAAGAGATATTAATAAAGATAATGGACAGCGCGGTAATCAGCGAACAACCAGTTGAACAGACACTTCAGATCGATGCTCGATATCTGAAACATCGTTCCATTCTGGTGCTCGACGATGAACCGGGCATCCGCAACTTTCTGGTTAAGGGGCTCGGAAAATATCTGGGTTTAATCGAGTCCGCCGAATGCTTTGAAACCGCTGAAGAACTCCGTCAGCGCTGTCATTTCGATTTAATCATTGCCGATATCAAACTTCCCGGTGGTTCCGGCGTGGATTGGGTGAAAAGCCTGCGCGAATCGGGCTGCAATACTTCGGTTATTTTCATTACCGCGCACGCACATTTGAACATAGCCATCGAGGCGATCCGCGCCGGTGCGGCTGATTTCATCATCAAACCCTTTCGCATGGATCAAATCATTACCGCGATTAATCGCTGCATCGAGCGCCAGAACATCAAACGCGAAAACTTCGTGTTGCGTCGCCAGGTGGATAA
>JAAENK010000052.1 GCA_024224415.1 Gammaproteobacteria bacterium
CCTGATCGGCTTTGCCGGGATCTGGATTGGGCTGGGGATTTTTACTTATAGTTTGATTCGGAGGAAAGACACGTTAAGGGGTTAAATAGACCCGGATCACTTTACTTTATCGACGACTTAACGCGCCTGCGCCTTCAGGCCAAGAATTTTACCCACCGTCTTATTCCAGTTGGAAGCATATTCCGGGCCGCAGCGTTCTGCCCAGCGCGGCAGAATAACATCACGCGCTATCTGGTCACGGATCAGGAGATCGGATTCGGCGGGTTCGACCAGTGTCATATTGCCAATCTCACCACCTGGTTTAGTTCACCGACTGATCGATAGACACTATTCATTGTGGTCCGTACTCAATCCCCCTAACTGATAAATTTTGGCATATTCCCTACTTCGACAATTTTCATCGCATTCGTCCCGCCACCGGTACCCATTAAGTCACCCTTGGTGATAACGACATGGTCACCATCATTAACAACATTGCGCTTTTTCAACAGCTCCACTGCTTCCTGATTGGCCTCGGCATGATTGGTGTGAATTGTCGGGAAGTAAATAGGAAAGACACCACGATATAGATTAACCTTGCGATTGGTCGCTTCGTTGCGCGACAGCGCGTATATCGGAATGCCCGAGCTGATACGCGACATCCACAAAGCTGTTGATCCAGATTCGGTTAACGAAGCAATGGCCCGGACTTTTAAATGATTCGCGGTATACATGGTGGCCATAGCGATGGCTTCATCGACCTGAGTAAACGTTGAATTCAAACGATGCGATGATTTACTCGCACGGCTTTCCTTTTCAGCACTCAGGCATATATCCGACATGGCTTTTACGGTGAGATCAGGAAACGACCCTGTCGCTGTCTCGGCCGATAGCATGACTGCGTCGGTACCATCAAGCACCGCATTGGCGACATCGAAAACTTCGGCGCGGGTGGGGATGGGATTGTCACGCATCGATTCCATCATTTGTGTCGCTGTAATCACCACACAGTTCATACTGCGCGATTTATTGATCATGTTTTTCTGTAACGCTGGCAGATTTGCATCACCCATTTCTACGCCGAGATCACCTCGCGCAATCATGATAGCATCGGATGCCTCAATGATAGATTCCAGATTTTCTACTGCTTCTGCACGTTCGATTTTTGCGACGATGCCTCCATGACCACCGGCTTCACGCAGTAAACGCCTTGCCGTATTAATATCTTCAGCATTGCGGGGAAATGATACGGCGACATAATCGGCATCGAGCTTTGCAGCGGTTACGATGTCAGCTTTGTCTTTTTCGGTTAGCGCTTCGGCGGATAAACCACCACCTTTCAGGTTTATACCTTTACTGTCTGATAGTGGTCCACCCACTACTACAGCGCAGTTAATTTTTGCCCCATCAACCGAACTAACCTGAAGAACTATACGCCCATCATCGAGCACCAGCAGGTCATCTTGACTAACTTCCTCAGGTAATATCTTATAAGTAATACCGACCTGGGTTTGATCACCATCATTGCTGCCACATTCTGCATTCAAACAAAAACTATCTCCATTACTCAGCTCTATTGCACCATTTTTAAATCGTTCAATTCTTATTTTTGGACCCTGCAAGTCAGCAAGGATACCCAGGAAACGTTGGTTATTACCGCCGATTCTTCTAACATTTTCAGCGCGTGCAATATGATCTTGCGGATTACCATGCGAGAAATTAAGCCGTACAACATCAATACCTGCCTTAACCAAAGCATCGAGAGCTTTATCCGACTCAGTCGCGGGGCCCAGGGTTGCAACAATTTTCGTTCTACGCATCACCTTCTTCATAATCAATTTTCCTCTGCTCCAGCATAGCTACCGCCGGTAGTTGTTTTCCTTCCAGAAACTCCAGGAAAGCGCCACCGCCAGTAGAAATATAGGACACATCGTCTGCAATGCCGTATTTATCGACCGCGGCTAAAGTATCGCCGCCACCGGCAATCGAAAATGCGTTGGATTCGGCGATGGCCATAGCCAGTGTTTTTGTGCCTTCAGAAAACTGATCAAACTCGAAAACACCAACCGGGCCATTCCAGACGACGGTTGCAGATTGACGCATGATCTCGGCAAAGCATATGGCGGTTTGTGGACCGATATCGAATATCATATCGTCATCGGCTACATCTTCGACCGACTTGATCGTGGCTTCGGCCTGTTCTGAAAATTCCTTACCACAAACCACATCGGTCGGCACCGGGATATCATTACCCTGCGCTTTTGCCTGTTGTATTAAACGTTTGGCCTCGGGAATCAAATCAACTTCTACCAGTGATTTGCCGACATTATAACCCGCCGCCGCAATAAAGGTGTTAGCAATTCCACCGCCGGGAATCAATTGATCGACAACGCCAGACAAAGATTCCAGTACGGTGAGTTTGGTTGAAACTTTAGAACCACCAACGATGGCCGCCATCGGCCTTTGCGGATTATCCAGTGCCTTGGCCAGCGCTTCTAGTTCACCCGCCAGTAACGGGCCGGCACAGGCCACCGGTGCATAATTACCTGCACCATGTGTAGAAGCCTGTGCGCGATGCGCGGTGCCAAAGGCATCCATTACATATACATCGCAAAGCTCTGCGTATTGTTTTGACAGAGTTTCATCGTTGGCCTTCTCGCCAATATTAAAACGTACGTTTTCCAGCAGAACAACATCGCCATCTGCCATTGCTGGTGCTTTTTCCAGATAATCAGCCACCAATGGAACAGGACACCCCAAAGTCTCACCAAGGTAATTTGCAACTGGTTGTAGCGAATACTGTGATTCTGGACTACCTTCGACAGGCCTGCCGAGATGCGACATGATCATCAACTTCGCACCAGCATCGATACAATGTTTAATTGCAGGCAGCGATGCCTTGATACGTTGATCACTGGTAACAATACCATCCTTTACAGGCACATTTAAATCCTGACGAATAAGTACACGCTTACCGCTCAAATCGAGATCGGTCATTTTGATTACGGACATCGAGGCATCCTCTAGATTATTTGCAAAGAAGACAGTGAATCTGCCTGTAGTGGGATTACGCGGCGACCACCGGGCCGCCACGTGAGTTAGTCTGTTGTCAGGCGATAACTCGTATCATTTCCAGTACCTTGCAGGAATAACCCCACTCATTGTCGTACCAGGAAATGAGTTTGACAAAGCTGCCGTCCATTGCGATACCTGCCTCAGCATCAAAAGTTGAGGTGCAGGCTTCACCACGAAAATCGGTTGATACTACCTTCTCATCGGTATACGCCAGTACGCCTTTCATTGCGCCTTCGGAAGCTTCTTTCATAGCGGCACAAATCTCTTCATAAGAGGCATCATTTTCGAGTTCAACAGTGAGATCGATAACCGAGACATCCGAAGTTGGGACACGAAACGCCATGCCGGTGAGTTTACCGTTGAGTTCGGGTAAAACCACGCCAACAGCCTTTGCAGCACCTGTTGATGAAGGAATAATATTTTCCAGAATACCACGCCCACCACGCCAGTCTTTCATCGAAGGGCCATCGACAGTTTTCTGCGTCGCTGTCGCTGCATGCACAGTGGTCATCAAACCGCGTTTAAGACCGAACTTATCGTTGACTACCTTTGCAACTGGCGCCAGACAGTTCGTGGTACATGAAGCATTGGAAATAATCGTTTCTCCGGCATATTTATCGTTATTTACACCGAACACAAACATTGGGGTATCATCCTTCGAAGGTGCCGACATTATGACCTTGCGCGCCCCGGCATCAATATGCTTTTGTGCAGTTTCTTTGGTCAAAAATAGGCCTGTTGATTCAACTACGACATCGGTATTTAGATCGTCCCATTTCAGCTGGGATGGATCACGCTCGGCTGTCAGGCGAATATTTTTACCATTCACTATCAGGCCGTCGCCTTCAACAGCAACATCACCCTGAAATCTACCGTGTACTGAATCGTACTTGAGCATATAAGCAAGGTATTCAGGATCGAGTAAATCGTTGATACCAACGACTTCGATATCGCCGAAGTTCTGTGCCGCACGGAATACCATGCGCCCGATACGACCGAAACCATTAATTCCGACTCGAATTGTCATGCTTTCCTCCTAAAGTTTGAAAAATAAAAAAGTTATTAAGCTTCGGTTCCAGTTACCTGATTCACCGCATCGATAACTTTTCCTGTAGTAAACCCAAAATAGGCAAACAACTCTTTGGCTGGCGCAGATTCACCGAAAGTATCGATACCAATTACTGCGCCATCGAGACCGACATATTTATACCAGCCCTGGGTCACCGCGGCTTCGACCGCCACTCTGGCGCTGACATTCGGTGGCAATACCGATTCACGATAATCCCGTGACTGTTGATCGAATACATTGGTGCTGGGCATGGAAACTACACGAATACTGCGCTCGGCTAGTGCTTCAGACTCGGCTGCATTCATTGCCAGTTCAACCTCGGAACCCGTTGCGATAATAATCGCTTCGGGCGTGCCTTCGCAGTCTTTGAGGATATAACCACCGCGAGAAATCGCTTCAATCTGTTCCGGGCTACGACGCTGATGCGGTAAGCCCTGGCGCGAAAATATCAGGCAGCTTGGCCCGTCACGATGCTCGATGGCAGCCTTCCAGCATACTGCCGATTCAACGATATCGCAGGGCCGCCAGACCCGCATATTGGGGATCATGCGTAGCGTTGGAATTTGCTCTATTGCCTGATGCGTCGGACCATCTTCACCCAGACCGATTGAATCGTGGGTGTAAACAAAAATACTCTGGATTTTCATCAGGGCAGCCATCCGCAAGGCATTGCGGGCGTATTCAGAAAACATCAGGAAGGTTGCACCAAAAGGAATGAAGCCGCCGTGCAGCACGATACCATTCATTATCGCCGACATACCAAATTCACGCACACCATAGTTGATGTAGTTACTTCGTGGTGAATCGGCGCGCATGGGTTTAAACCCCGACCATTCGGTCAGGTTTGAACAACCCAGGTCGGCAGAACCGCCGAATAGTTCAGGCAAAATCGGCGAATAGGCTTCAATTGCAGCCAGTGAAGCCTGACGTGTGGCTTTGGTTTCAGCAGCTTCATCGACTTCATTGATAAAAGCCTGCGAAGCTTCGGCCCAATTTGCGGGTAGCTCACCATTGACGCGGCGTTCAAACTCGGCTGCGAGTTCGGGATATTCGGCTTTGTAGGCTTCGAAGCGCTCATTCCAGGCATCTTCCTGCGATTGCCCGGTAACACGGTGATCCCAGCCGGTATAAACTTCTTCGGGGATTTCAAACGTGCCATGCTCCCAACCCAATTCAACACGGGTTAACGCGACCTCGTCTTCGCCGAGTGGCGCGCCATGACAACTATGCCCACCCGCCTTGTTTGGCGAGCCAAAACCAATCACCGTCTTACAACATACTAGCGATGGTTTCGCGGTGACCGCTTTTGCAGCTTCAATGGCGATAAAAATCGCGTCGGCATCGTGCCCATCGCATTCCACTACATGCCAACCATATGCATCGAAACGTTTAACGGTATCATCCAGAAACCAGCCTTCGACTTCACCATCTATCGATATACCGTTGTCATCCCAGAAAGCCACAAGCTTGCCCAAACCCAGGGTACCAGCTAACGAACAGGCTTCGTGGGAAATACCTTCCATCATGCAGCCATCACCCATAAACACATAAGTATGGTGGTCGACGATATCGTGATTTTGCTGATTAAACTCAGCCGCCAGAGCACGTTCAGCTATAGCCATACCAACCGCGTTGGTAATACCCTGACCGAGCGGCCCGGTAGTGGTTTCGATGCCGGGGGCATAACCGTGTTCGGGATGACCCGGAGTTTTCGAATGCAGTTGACGGAAATTTTTCAAATCTTCTATCGAGAGATCGTAACCGGTGAGATGTAGCAAGGAATACGGCAACATCGAACCATGGCCATTTGATATAACGAAACGATCACGATCAATCCAGTCTGGATTGGCCGGATTGTGTTGCATAAAATCGTTATAAAGCACTTCAGCAATATCCGCCATACCCATGGGTGCGCCGGGATGACCTGAATTTGCTTTCTGCACGGCATCCATAGTTAACGCTCTAATGGCATTGGCAAGCGTTTTACGTGATGACATAAAATTCCCCTATAACTTGTTTGTCTCCAGCAACCCAATGGGCAGGGAGTTTGTGAGGCGCGGTATTCTCTCGTAAATGCCCAAATACGGCAACTCAAAAAAATTTTTATGCTTATTAATAAATCCTTTTGGCATTTTCACCTATACTGTGAGTTGACAGGCATTTTCTCGCTGTAGTTTTGTAAACCTCTACCCTATAATGCGTTTTTTTCGCTCGCGCAGGATCGCTCAAACCATGTCTAATTCGTTTATTTTTACCTCTGAATCCGTATCTGAAGGGCATCCCGATAAAGTTGCGGATCAAATTTCCGACGCAGTCCTCGACGCGCTCCTGCAACAGGATATACGCTCACGCGTAGCCTGCGAAACGTTAGTCAAGACCGGCATGGTACTGCTTGCAGGTGAAATCACCACCGATGCGTGGGTCGACACCGAAGCACTGGTGCGTCAAACCCTTTGTGATATTGGTTACGATAATCCTGAATGCGGGTTCGATGGCAACACCTGTGCGGTACTCACCGGACTAGGCAAGCAATCCAGTGATATCGCTATGGGTGTTGATGAATCTTCCGATCACGAACAGGGGGCCGGTGATCAGGGCCTTATGTTTGGTTACGCCAGTAATGAAACCGATGTACTCATGCCCGCACCGATTACTTATGCACACCGACTGGTACGCCGACAGGCCGAGGTACGCAAGTCAGGCGAATTGCCCTGGTTACAACCCGACGCCAAGAGCCAGATTACCTTCCGCTACGAAAATCACCGCCCGGTTGGCATTGAAGCTGTTGTATTGTCTACACAACATAATGAAGACATCGAATTATCAACGCTACGCGAAGCTGTAATCGACACCATAATTAAGCCAATTCTTCCGGCAGAATGGCTGGATCAGTGTAAGAACGAACATATCCACGTCAACCCGACCGGTCGATTTGTAATCGGCGGGCCAGTAGGTGATGCGGGGCTAACTGGCCGTAAGATTATTGTTGATACCTACGGTGGCATGGCGCGCCACGGTGGTGGTGCATTTTCGGGCAAGGATCCTTCCAAGGTAGACCGTTCGGCAGCCTACGCCGCGCGTTATGTAGCGAAAAATATCGTGGCCGCAGGTATTGCCGACAGATGCGAAATTCAGGTTTCATACGCTATCGGCGTGGCCGAGCCGACCTCGATTAGTGTAGAGACTTTCGGTTCCGGTCGTATCGATGACGATAAAATCATTGGTCTGATTCGGCAGCACTTTGATCTGCGTCCAAAAGGCCTTATTGCAATGCTGGATCTGTTACGCCCAATTTACCTGCAGACTGCTGCATATGGTCATCTTGGTCGTGAAGATATTGACCTGAGCTGGGAGAAAACAGATAAGGCCGACTTGCTAAAGTCAGAAGCTGGTCTATAAATTGACGACGGCCGGATGGTTTTAACTGCTATCTGATCAACACTTTGCCTGACTAACCAGGCACTGATTTGCGAGGGGCGCTGCGACAGATTCTCTGCCAGGCTCACAAATCGGTTAATTTCAACGGCGCTCATAAATAGATAGGAAAGGTTTATTTATGAATGCGAATACTCAGGAAAATTCAAAACAGGACTACCTGGTTGCTGATATTTCACTAGCCAGCTGGGGTAGAAAAGAAATTGCCATTGCCGAAACCGAAATGCCAGGCCTGGTTTCCCTTCGTGACAAATATGGTAACGATGCACCACTAAAGGGTGCTCGTATTGCAGGTTCCCTGCATATGACCATACAGACTGCAGTACTCATCGAAACTCTTGTTGCACTTGGCGCCGAAGTACGCTGGGCTTCCTGTAATATATTTTCAACCCAGGATCATGCAGCTGCGGCTATAGCGGAAACTGGTGTCCCTGTTTTCGCCTTCAAAGGCGAATCACTCGAAGATTACTGGCAATATACCCACCGTATTATGGAGTGGCACGACGGTGGCACACCAAATATGATTCTTGATGACGGTGGTGACGCCACTATGTTGGTCAACCTCGGCAGCAAGGCAGAGCAGGATATCAGTGTACTCGACAACCCGGGTAGCGAAGAGGAAATCATCATGTTCGCAGCCATTCGTGCGAAGATTGCCGAATCACCTAACTGGTACTCGAATATCCAGAAATACATCCGTGGTGTCACCGAGGAAACTACTACCGGGGTACATCGCCTGTATCAATTGCAGGCCAAAGGTGAATTACTTTTCCCTGCTTTCAACGTCAATGACTCTGTCACCAAATCAAAATTTGATAACCTTTATGGCTGTCGTGAATCACTGGTGGACGGTATCAAACGTGCCACCGATGTGATGATCGCGGGCAAGGTAGCATTGGTTCTCGGCTATGGTGATGTTGGCAAAGGCTGTGCGCAATCGCTTAAAGGCCTGGGTGCAACCGTATGGGTTACCGAAATTGATCCGATCTGTGCCCTGCAGGCGGCGATGGAAGGTTTTCGAGTGGTAACTATGGAAGACGCCTGTCCGCAGGCCGATATCTTTGTCACCACAACTGGCAATTTCAACGTAATCCGTCACGAACATATGAAACAGATGAAGGATCAGGCTATCGTCTGCAATATTGGACACTTTGACAATGAAATCGAGGTCGCTGAACTCAAACAATACGAGTGGGAGAATATCAAACCACAGGTCGACCACATCATTTTCCCAGATGGTAAGCGCATTATTTTGCTGGCCGAAGGCCGTCTGGTAAATCTCGGTTGTGCTACAGGCCATCCAAGCTTCGTGATGTCAAACTCGTTCACCAATCAGACCCTCGCACAAATGGAAATCTTCTGCAATCCGGGCAAATATGGCAACGAAGTTTATACCTTGCCGAAGCATCTCGATGAGGAAGTAGCGCGTTTACATCTGGAGAAAATCGGTGTTTCCCTGACCCGTTTGTCGCAGGAACAAGCTGACTACATCGGTGTCAGCGTCGACGGCCCTTACAAACCGGAACATTATCGCTACTAGTGCGATTATCACGCGTATTTGTCGAAGAATCTCTCGCCATCGGTTCCAGTATTGAGCTGGATGCTTCGCGTAGCCATTATGTTGGTAACGTATTACGGCTGAAAACGGGTGACGAAATTGCTCTGTTTAATGGCCAGAGCGATAATGACCACCACGCCGTACTTGAAAAAAATGGAAAACACTTGCTAGCTAACATTCATACTCGACAGGATTCGAAAGTCGAATCCTGTCTTGATAGCGAAATCCTCCAGGCATTGAGCCGTAGCAATCATCTCGATCTGACTATTCAAAAATGCACCGAGCTCGGCGTTGCCAAATTGTCGATTTTCAACGCCGAGCACAGTCAGATCCCACTAAAACCCAAACAGCAGGAGAAACGATTAGCCCACTGGCGGGCGATTTCAATTAAAGCCTGCGAGCAATGTGGCCGACATGCTCCACCGATTATCAATTTTTATCCATCGCTTAACGAGCTGTTTGACACCGATGCAAATCGGCAACATAAATTGATGCTCGATTTTGATGGTTTGTTGCTTGGTGACTACCTGTCAAATACCGTTAAGGAGGCGCAAGTTTCGTTACTGTTAGGACCCGAAGGTGGTTTATCAAAACAGGAAATCAAAGCCGCCACAACCAATGGTTTTAAAATAGTGAGTTTGGGGCCAAGGGTGTTACGTACCGAGACAGCAGCGATTGCAGCAATGGCGATAATACAGACTTACTGGGGAGATTTATCGATTTAAATTATCGACTTTTTCCTGGCTAATCTCAAGTTTTAAGTCGACAGCGATAGCATCCAGGTTAGGAATCGCCCGCGCAAACTCGTCATCATCAACACGTGACAATAGATATTCACTCAAGTCGTTGTCACTACCGGACTCCATGGTATCCGATTCGGCAAGATAAGCGCGCGGTATATCCTGCATATGCAAGCCGATGTAGGGCAGGTCGGCATCTTTTTCAGGATTGTAGATAATGCCGATTCTTGATCTGGGCCCAACGTGCAAGGTGTCCACCGCACACAACTGTTCAACCGAAATTACCGGTACATAAACACCACGCCACAAAACAACACCCAGAAACCAGTCACTGCTATCATCAAGTCGTTGCGGTTTCGAAAACCCGATTATCTCTGCCACTGCCGAGTTTGGAATGACCAGACTAATCGACGACATCGGTAATAGCATACACCGAACCGAGCTATTATCACTCATTCGATATCCTCAAATAGTTTATCGAGATCATGATCAACCACCCAGTGCGCGCTGGATGTTATCAATAAGTTCATCTTCCTGATATGGCTTACCCATATAATTGGTAACACCGATTTCCAGTGCGCGATCACGGTGTTTTTCACCGGTTCGCGAGGTAATCATAATAATGGGGATTTTCGAAAACTGATCTTCATTTTGCATATGTGACGCTAGCTCATAACCATCCATACGAGGCATTTCAATATCGAGCAGCATGACATCCGGTCGCACATCTTCAAGTTGGGCCAATGCATCGACGCCATCTTTTGCGGTGACCACTTCATAATTATGCCTTTCCAGCAGCTTGCTAGCGACACGACGCATGGTAATCGAGTCATCGACCACCATCACAGTGCTCTTCATATGGTTCCTGGATGCAACTGCCCGTGGCCTATCAACCTGATAAACGACCTTAACCGCACTGGTGGCACAATGGCGCACCAACCCATTTACATCGAGAATTAATACCACACTGCCATCGGCAAGAATGCTCGCACCCGCCAAACCCTTGGCCTGACTTAGCTGTTTGCCCAGAGCCTTAACTACTATCTCGCGATTACCCAGTAACTCGTCCACATGCAAGGCAACCCGCATCTCACCCGAGCGGATCAGGATAACCGGCTGTTTAAACTGTTCGTCCTCAACATTGAGCTGCGCATCGGCATCCACCAAATGGGAAAGATAGTGCAACGTAAAATTTTGCCCAGCAAACTCAAGCTCTGGACTCTCGCTTTTGTAATACTCCACCAGCTTGTATGTTTCCAGGCGGGTA
>JAAENK010000053.1 GCA_024224415.1 Gammaproteobacteria bacterium
AAAGGACTGGTATTTCGCTTATTTCCGCCTTGGCTGAAAGCGCCTGCAGCCAACGTATTTCGACTACAACACGGTGATATATCAAGCCATATTCGCTAAAGTAGGGACGCAACGAGGCGGTTTTACGAGCATATCTGCCGTCAATCGGGGAGATCGCGGTAAGAGAACAAAGATCCATAGTTTTAAGCGACGGAAAAGAGCCATATTTTACATGATATTCGCCGCCAACTCATGACTTTAGAATGCCTCAGTTGATGATAAGGTTTAAATGGCCTTGAATGAATCGTGCTTGAAAATGAGTTTTTTCGCCGTTTGATACTGATTCTCGGTGATCACAGATTCATCACGTAAACGACGCAACTCTTTCAATTCCCTGGCAAGAAACTGTGTTGTGGTAAATTGCTTTTTTGCCCGTGCTTTTTTAATCTGTAATATAAATTTACCAACGAATTGCCTGAACTCGTCTTTGTTGGGGTATCGGTTTAATAATTCAATTAATTGAATCCCACCAAATTGAGTCTTAAATAGAACTTTGTCGTAACTATTTTGTGCGAAAAGAAGTAGACAAATGAGTGTGGCTGAAGCAGCAGCAATTACTGCCATCGTATAATTCACGCCGGGGGATGATGTGCCCAACAGGTCAGTAAACCACCCAATAATTCCCATCACAGAGGTCGCCACTGCCAAACAAACTGACAGGTATAACCACTTCCAGGCGATGTTGTGCTGTCGGTAGGGACGGGGGTTAAGGTAAGCGATATCCACTCGATACTTGTATTTGCGTTGATGTTTATCCTTTATCGACTGGTAACAGTGGTTGCCATTGAAAACAGTCATCTTACGATAAATACCACGGACTTTATTGGATTGTTCAAATTCGAAGTCAATACTGTCAATTGTGACATGTTCATCATCGGTGAACAGAGTCGTTTCTTCGGGCGGTTTAAGGTCAATTTCTTCCATTCAGATTATGGTTGTATACGCTGGTATTAAGACAATGTGCTGCAGCGATAGAAGTTAACATAAAATCATGTTAAAACTAACCGATCTCTATATAAATAAGTCTGGAAGACTAAAGGAATACCGTGTCCGAGTTATCTGCCTGATAGCCATTTTCATTCGAGACTTCGGTAACTTCCGAGTGATTCGGCTGTGCAACATTGGAGTATCTGTATGCCATAGCATCAGTCAGTCGTGAGATGATGAATTGGAATTGCGCATCAAGATCACTTGCAGACTCATATAATGAATCGCTAATTAACTCGGCTTCTTTAATAGCCCCAGTTAAGAATTCCTCCTGCTCATCGGTCAGGCCAAGATTAAAGAATGCAGATTCGATATTTTCGCCCAAATCATTTAATACCGCAGCATGGTCGTACCGTTGTTGCTTATTGGCGGCATCGAGTAATGCTAGAGTACTGCGTGTATCGTCAATGGTTTCGCGAATAGTGGATTGTTTTTCCATCAGATTACGTTCGATATCGATGGCCTTTAATCTTGCGTCCATGCCGACCACTATTGTGGCAAGATGGTCTCTTAAACGACCGGTTCTGGCCTCATCTTCAATCGGCATGTTTCGAATTAAAAATGAGCACTGGTTTCCGTTATAAATCGATCGTTGTCCAGATTCAACAATCCGGCCTTTATCCCGACCACTCTCAAGAATGGAATATTCCAGTTCATGCGACTCCCCATCAATACTCATAAAAACAGGCGCATCGTTTCCGATAATCATCAAGGTCGCAGTAAGATTATAATTAGTCAATGCCTCGAAGAGGGCGTTGCCCAAAGATTCGTAATCACGACAGCCGTAACTATTCTGCAAAAAAAGGATGATAACGCCCATTTCGCCTGAGCCTGTCATCGCTTCCATAGCTGCATTGAGATAGTCCTGGCTCTGCTTATTTAGAGAACTACGTTCATAACTATGTTTTACTAATAGTCTGACCTTGGAAAGCAACAAAGGTCCTCCATCCAGTGCTTTGCCTATAAATTCATCACAACCAGCCTCGTAGGCTGCATGCAAATCTACTGGATTACTGGTTTCAGAGACAAAAATAATAGGGAAATGAGCTATTTCACCTGAAGCACGAATTTTCTTACAAACTTCCAGTTCATTAATATCCTTAAGACGATTCGACAAAATAAGTAAATCTGGAGGAGTTTTAACAATTGAATCAAGGCATGACTGGCCGCTATCAACTATAGAAACAGTGTAATCGGTCTCCAGTTGTTGGCGAAATATGCAGGCGGCTTCATTCGAAGGCTCGGCTATTAGGATTGACGCGGATATACTTTCCAATGATGTTTTCCTCGTATTAACCTTAAATAGAATGATGTTGACGAGACATAGGGGATGTATCGGCAAAACAGAGGGGAAATTAAGCAATATCACAATTCAATGTTTAACTTTACATAATATACATTATGCGCAGTAATATTATTCAACAAAATAACAGAATTTTTAATAGACTATCCGATAAGTTAGATGTGTAGAGCTAAACTCATAATATTTAGTTTCATATTGAAACTAATCGAAATATGCATACTATATAACGGATCTTTATCTGGGATTAAATCATGGCTGCTGCTAGAAGCAAAAAATATGCACGTCCGGTTTTTATCGTTGACGGCAGTAGAACGCCGTTTTTGAAAGCACGAGGGAAACCCGGTCCATTTAAACATGCTGAGCTGGGTATTAATGCGGCCAGGCCCGTACTGCAACGTATGCCGTTTTCGCCCGAAGATTTCGATGAAGTGATTATGGGGTCCACCATGCCGGGACCCGATGAAGCCAATATCGCGCGTCTCGTGGCGCTGCGTTTGGGTTGCGGTGATAAAGTGCCCGCGTACACTGTTCACCGAAATTGTGCTTCGGGTATGCAGGCGCTTGATAGCGCCGCCATGTCGGTAGCCTCGGGCCGTTCTGACCTTGTTCTCGCCGGTGGCATAGAGGCGATGAGCCGAGCACCGCTGCTGTTACACGATAAAATGGTAGGCTGGCTGGCGAAATGGTGGGGATCTAAAACATTTTCGGCAAAAATGAAAACCCTGTCCAGCTTTAGTCCAGCCATGATGACGCCCGTTATCGCTTTATTAAAAGGCTTAACCGACCCGGTGGTTGGTATGAATATGGGTCAAACCGCCGAGCAAATTGCCTATCGATTTAACATCACAAGAGAAATGATGGATCAGTTTGCGGTGGATAGTCATTTACGTCTGCACCAGGGGCATGAAAACGGCGAGTTATCCGAAATAGAACCAATTTACGATAGCAAAGGTAATCTCTACGATTTCG
Source organism: Gammaproteobacteria bacterium (assembly GCA_024224415.1). Classification (GTDB taxonomy): domain Bacteria; phylum Pseudomonadota; class Gammaproteobacteria. The sequence continues at coordinate 3,299 of JAAENK010000053.1, forward strand.
ATGATGGTGTACGATCAGACTCTACAATTGAAAAACTCGGCAAATTGCGCCCTGCTTTTGACAAGCCCTACGGGCAGGTAACACCGGGCAATAGCGCACAGATAACCGATGGCGCGGCGGCTATGGTAATCGCCAGCGAGGCAGCTGTGAAAAAATTCGATTTACCAGTGCTGGCGCGTATAGTGCAAACCGAATGGTCTGCGTTATCACCTTCAGAAATGGGTTTGGGTCCCGCCCACTCGATAGCGCCGTTGCTCAAATCGCAAAAACTAAAACTGGATGATATTGATTACTGGGAAATAAACGAGGCTTTTGCTGCCCAGGTTTTAGCAGTAGTGGCTGCGCTTAAGGACAAGGACTATTGCAAATCTCATTTAGGTTCGAGATCGGCCTTTGGCGAAATCCCCCACGAAAAATTAAATATTCACGGTGGTGGCGTCAGCCTTGGCCATCCGGTAGGCGCCAGCGGCGCGAGAATCGTGTTACATATGGCAAAGATTTTACAGCAACGCGATGCCAAACGTGGTATTGCCTCACTCTGTATTGGTGGTGGTCAGGGTGGTGCAATGCTAATCGAGCGGGAGAGCAATTAAATGAACGAATCAATTGTAGACTGGATAACCGAGACCGATGACCAGGGTGTTTTATGGTTGACGCTGGATCAACAGGGTACCGATACCAATGTGCTATCAAGCTCGGTGCTTGATCAGCTTAATCTGTTAGTCGATGGGATTGTGAAAGATATTCCAAAGGCGGTGGTTATTTGCTCAGGTAAAACTTCCGGGTTTATCGCTGGCGCCGATGTTAAAGAGTTCCTTGCGGTTACCAATAAACAGGAAGCCATGATCATGATCAAACGTGGTCAGAATGTTTTTAGCCGGATTGAATCACTACCCTGCCCGACTGTTGCCATGATTGAAGGCTTTTGCATGGGTGGCGGTACCGAACTGGCGCTTGCCTGTGATTATCGGGTTGGCCTTGATAGTTCTTCGACCAAAATAGGCTTACCTGAAGTAAAACTCGGGATTCATCCCGCCTTCGGTGGTCTGGTGCGCTCGACTAGCAAGATTAACCCGATGCATTCGCTGGAAATCATGTTGTCAGGCCGTGCGCTTGCAATGAAACAGGCAAAGGCCATGGGTTTTGTCGACCTGGTGCAACCGAAACGTCAAATTAGACGGGCAGCACAGCAAATTGCGTTTTCAAAACCAGAAAGACAATCGTTGCCGATGCTTGGCAAACTACTTTCTTTGCCAGGCGTCCGTAACCTGTTATCGGCATATATGAAGAAGCAGGTGGCTAAAAAAGCAGCCAAACAACACTACCCTGCCCCTTACGCAATCCTGGATGTTTGGTGCCAGTACTATGGCAACAAGAAGCGCATTATGGAAGAAGAAGCAAACTCGGTGGCGCGACTCATCCAGGGCGATACGGTACGAAATTTAATCCGCGTGTTTTTTCTACAGACGCAATTAAAAGGTCTGGGTGATAAGAAATACTTTGCACCGAAACATGTGCACGTAATCGGTGCAGGTGTAATGGGTGGTGATATTGCTGCCTGGTGTGCCCTGCGCGGCTTTACCGTGACTTTGCAGGATCGTGAACCAAAATTCCTGTCGAAGGCGATGGCGCGAGCGCACAAACTTTATGCGCGCAGAATTAAAGTGCTGCACGAGCGTAATGCTGCTCTGGATCGCCTGATACCCGACTGCAAAGGCTATGGCGTGGAAAAGGCCGACGTGGTTATCGAGGCTATTTATGAAAACAGTGAAGCCAAACACGAGATTTATCGTGATATAGAGCCTCGCATGAAACCCGATGCGGTGCTCGCCACCAATACTTCAAGTATTCCACTGGAAGAACTGGCGAAAGCGCTGCAAGAACCCGAACGGCTGGTAGGTATTCATTTCTTCAATCCGGTGGCAATGATGCCGCTGGTCGAAATCGTCAAGGCTAAACAATCATCCAGGCAAATGATCGACCGGGCCGTGGCATTTACCTTGCACATAGGTAAGCTACCATTGCCGGTAAAAAGCTCGCCAGGTTTTCTGGTCAATCGCATTCTTATGCCTTATCTGGTCGAGGCCGTTTTTCTGCACGACGAGGGCATTGCTCCTGAAGCCATCGACAAGGCAGCCGTCGATTTTGGCATGCCGATGGGACCTGTCGAACTTGCTGATACCGTTGGTATCGATATTTGCCATTCGGTGGCGAAGAACCTGTCGGCAGCTTATGACATTAGTGTACCCGCTGGGCTTGAGAAATATGTTGATGCGAAAAAACTTGGCAAGAAAACTGGCAGTGGTTTTTATCAGTACAAAAACGGTAAGGCGGTAAAGAATCGCGATGCTGATCTGGGTGACCAGAAAATGATTCAAAACCGTTTAATATTTCGATTGCTGAATGAGGCAGCTGCCTGTCTTGATGAAAAAATTGTCGATGAAGTCGATTTGCTCGATGCAGGTATCATTTTTGGTACCGGTTTCGCCCCTTTTAGAGGTGGTCCGCTGAATTATAGTCAGCAAAAAGGTAGTGAAACAATCACCGGGACTATGCAGGAGTACGGCAGTCAATTTGGCGAAAGATTTAACCCCGTCAAAGGTTGGCGTTTATTGAAGTCTGAATAACCGATTGGCATTTTCGAACGTATAGGCCGCCACTTCTTCCAGTGGCTCGTTGCGGATTTCCGCCAGCTTTTCGGCAACATAGCGAACTCGTCCAGGGTGGTTAGGTTTTCCGCGAAATGGCATGGGCGAAAGCCATGGCGCATCGGTTTCGATTAACAGACGGTTCCTGGGGATCATTTTTGCCATTTGTCGAACATTCTCACCCTGACCAAAGGTCACAATACCCGAGATCGAAATATAAAAATTCATTTCGATTAACTGTTGTGCCATTTCCCAGTCTTCGGTGAAACAATGCATGGCGCCCCCTACTCTATCGGCATTATTTTCCTGCAGAATATCCAGAGTATCCTGGCGGGCGTTTCGGGTGTGGATGATTAATGGCAGATTAGACTGTTTTGCCGCTTCGATATGTACAATAAAGCGCTGACGCTGCCAGTCCATATTGTTACTGCCATCCACATAATCGAGCCCAGTTTCACCAATCGCGACTACTTTATCATTTTTAGCCAGATCGCATAGTTGCTCAACGTCAGGTTCGCTGACATTCTGGTAATCCGGATGTACACCGGCCGAACAGAAAATATCTGGATAAGCTTGAATACATTCGTACATATCATCGAATGATTCCAGGTTGACGCCGATGCAGAGCATGCGCGTAACATGATCGGTTTTTATGCTTTCGAGTAACTGTGAAAAACTATTGTCGTAATCTCCCAGATCGATCCGATCCAGGTGACAGTGCGAATCAAAAAACATTTACATAGTATGGGTGGGTCGGTCTGCCTGTAAGGCACCTGCCAGATATCCTTCGATGGTATTACGTGTGGTGCCATTGTCCTGCGAGCTGAACTGTACACCGATGCCGGCGGCTTTATTGCTTTGTGCCCCTTGTGGGGTAACCCAGATTATCTTTCCAGCGACAGGCAGGCGTTCCTTATCTTCCATTAAACTCAGTAACATGAAGACTTCATCGCCCAGTGAGTACTTTTTATTGGTAGGAATAAACAAACCACCGTTTTTAACATATGGCATATATGCTGCGTATAGTGCGCTTTTATCTTTTATATTGAGTGATAAGATGCCCTGGCTTTGTGCTGCCATTATGCCTGACTCCTGATAATTAGTGATTCGAAGTAATAATCTGTTTCACTGATATTAGCACGTCTTCGAGTTGAAGTTGAAGATCGAGATTATTATCTTCTATCATGAGCTGTTGTTCGGAGCGCTTGAGCAAGTCCATCATGGCCTGGGCTGACTTTTTCCTCAACATTGGTTGTTGTCCTTGCAAACCGCAAAACTGGAAGCAATAAGCCTTTATAACCATCGATATCAGTCGCCTGGTTAATGATACATCATTGGTCGTCAGTAATTGGCAAAGCTTGGTAACATCGATCTGCTTTTTCAAATATTGTGTGAAATGCTGTTTAAATTCACCAAGCATGTCGATAAAGCCAATTTCTTTGAGGTTAATTGCGGCAAGTGGATCACCATCGGCAAATTCCAGATACTGGATGGCCGCATCGTCGTTCATTCCCTGCTGTTGAAGCCATGCAAGTGCTTCTGTTCTTTCAGGATTATCCAGGTTCCATTGCTGGCACCTACTTCGTATGGTTACTGGAATTTTTCCACTGTGGTGGGTTGCCAGTATTATGACTACCTGGGCCGCTGGCTCTTCGAGAGTTTTGAGCAGGCTGTTGGCGCCGGCAATACTCATTTTATCTGCTGGATAAATCACTACAATCTTTAAATTATCATAACTTCGTGTTAAATAAACTTCATGTATAAGGTTACGTACTTGTTCTATCTTTATGTTTTTATTTATTTTTTTAGTTTTATCATCATGTTCAAGACTTACCAGTTTGAAATCGGGGTAAGTATTCGCCACCATTAGCTGACAACTTGAACATTCGCCACACGGGGCTTCATGCTGACTATTTTCACATAGCAGTACCATTGATAAATACCAGAGAAAATCGGTATGACTCTGCTCGCCTGGTATTGATAACAATATGGCATGCGGTAAACGCTGTTGCTGTTTTAATCCCCTTAATTGCGCTAGAAATGGTTTGTACCATGGTAAGCAGGCAGGTTTTATTGTCGAGCTTTCCTGTTTTTCATTCATCGCTTAAACTCAGGGAGATATCGAAGTGCTGGTTGATGGCCTCTAATATATGTCGACTGACCTGATCGATTGTATTATTTGCGTCGATTAATCGATATTGCGATGGGTTGTTGAGCGCTATTTGCCTGAATGCCTGTCTTACTTTTGCGTGATATTCACTACTTTTCTTTTCAAAACGATCTTCTCCGTCACCTCGCGCCAAAGCTCTTTGCAATGCGATATCTTCAGGGATATCGAGAATTAAAACCAGTTCTGGCTGGAAATCTCCCGCCACGATATTGTGCATTTGTTCGACCAGATCAAGACCGAGATTTCCTGCAATACCCTGGAAAGCGCGACTGGAATCGGCAAAGCGATCACTAATAACCCACAGCCCGGCTTCCAGCGCAGGCCAGATCGTATCGCGTAAATGTGATCTGCGTGCGGCGTACATGAGCAACAGTTCGGTCAGGCTATCCCATTTTTCCGGGTCACCTTCGACCAGTAGTTTTCGGATGTCTTCTGCTGCGGGCGATCCACCAGGCTCGCGGGTGAGAATGGTATCGAAACCTTTATCCAGGAAAGATTGCTTCAGGCGTCGGCTCTGTACTCCCTTGCCTGCGCCATCGACACCATCAATGACAATCATCTGGTTATTATTGTGTGGGTGACCTGGCATTATCCGGAAGTCGCCTTGCGTTTGGCTTTTCTGCCTTTTAGCTGGTACTTACTCACTGCGCGGTTGTGCTCTTCAAGCGTTTCAGAAAAATGATGCGTACCATCGCCTTTAGAGACGAAGAATAACGCCTTCGTATCGGCTGGGTGTAATACCGCCTTAATCGCTTCAAGGCCTGGCAAGGCAATCGGGGTTGGTGTTAGACCTTTATGCAGGTAGGTATTGTATGGTGTATCCTTTTTTAAATCTCGAAAACGAATATCGCCATTGAAATTGTCGCCCATACCGTAAATCACGGTTGGGTCTGTTTGTAGCCGCATTTTGCGGTTGAGTCGCAGGGTAAAAACACCAGCAATTAACGGTCTTTCGAATGCTGCACCGGTCTCCTTTTCTACTATCGAAGCAAGTATCAGCGCCTCATAGCTGGTTTCGAGCGGTAAATCAGTAGCCCTGCTTTGCCATTCTCGCTCCAAATGCTGTTGCATCAACTGATATGAGCGACGTAGAAAGTCAACATCGCTGGTGCCTTTGGGGAAGCTGTAGGTATCGGGGAAAAACAGGCCCTCCGGGTGTTTTCCCTGCAAACTCAATGCAACCATAATCTCGTCGTTAGTTTTACCTTTGAGTGTATTGATAATTACTGGGTGCTTTTCAAGCTCCTGAATCATTTGGCGGAAAGACCAACCCTCAATGATGGTGAAGCTGTATTGAATCGACAGCCCCGTAACAAAGCTGTCAAGTAATTCGGCGGTTGTTTGCCCGGGTTGAAGACGGTATTCACCGGCGCGCACTTTGGTTTCGACACCTTTTATTCTTGCCATCAGAATAAATAACCAGGGGTCGTCAATAACCTTTTCAAGGCTTAACTGTTGCACTATCGCCTTGATATTGCTGCCGGATTTGATGGTGAATGTTTGCTGCTCAGAACTCAGCTTGATTGGTTCCAGCTGAAACCGAACTAACTGATATGCCAGCACCGAGGCTCCGACAATAAAGATGAAAAGCCCAAGGATTACTAACTTTTTAAAGAGTCTAATCATGAGACATGAGGTCTCACGTCGTCAGATCTTTTTAAATATACAGGTTCCATTCGTACCACCAAATCCAAATGAATTTGACATGGTAACATTCAGCGGCAAGTCTCTTGCAGTATTGGCGACATAGTCCAGATCACATTCTGGATCCTGGTTATCCAGATTAATAGTCGGTGGTGCTACCTGGTCTCGTAATGCAAGAATGGAAAAGACGGCTTCGATACCGCCAGCAGCGCCAAGCAAGTGTCCAGTCATGGATTTGGTTGAGCTGACTACCAGTTTATAGGCATGATCTCCCATTGCCAGTTTAACCGCCATTGTCTCGGCAACATCACCCGCTGGTGTCGAAGTGCCGTGGGCATTGATATAATCAATGTCTTCAATATTTAAGCTGGCGTCATTCATTGCATTTTTCATGCAACGCGCTGCACCCTCGCCACCCATGGAAGGTAAAGTCATGTGATAGGCATCACCGCTCATGCCGTAGCCGACCAGCTCGCAGTAAATGTTTGCACCACGTTTTTTTGCCATTTCATATTCTTCGAGTACGACTACGCCAGCGCCATCACCAAGCACAAAACCATCTCGATCTTTGTCCCAGGGACGGCTCGCTGCCTCCGGGTCGTCGTTGCGCGTCGATAGTGCCCTGGCTGCGGCAAAACCACCAATACCGAGAGGACAGGTAGCCATTTCGGCACCGCCAGCTACCATAACATCGGCATCGCCATAGGAAATCATGCGAGCTGCATCGCCAATATTATGCGCACCTGTGGTGCAGGCACTAACAATCGAGATATTGGGCCCCTTCAATCCACGCATGATCGACAAATTGCCGGATACCATATTGATGATTGAACTAGGCACAAAAAATGGGGAAATTTTTCGTGGACCACCAGCGACACAGGCATCACGGTTTCTCTCTATGCTAGGTAAACCGCCAATACCAGAACCAATTGCAACACCGATCCGATCCGCATTGTCTTCATTAACATCGATACCTGAGTCATCCAGAGCCTGTATACCAGCAGCAAGACCATAATGAATAAATATATCCATTTTTTTCATGTCTTTACTGGCGATGTATTGTGTGGCGTCGAAATCCTTTACCGGACCAGATATTCTGGATGAAAAGGCGCTGGCGTCGAAAGATGTGATGGGGACAATACCGCTTTTACCCGCAACAATGTTTTTCCAGGACTCCTCTACGGTATTTCCGACAGGTGTCAGTAAACCTAAACCAGTTACCACTACGCGACGTTTTGACAAGGCTAAGACCTCCTATTCAATTCTCGATGAAAAAAAGAAAATGCCGCTTAACATACTATGATGATAAGCGGCATTGCCTGATTCGAGTATTCTTTATACGTTAGCGTTAACGTAGTCTATAGCTAGCTGAACACTGGTGATCTTTTCGGCCTCTTCATCTGGAATTTCGGTTTCAAACTCTTCTTCCAGAGCCATGACCAATTCAACCGTATCGAGAGAATCAGCCCCAAGGTCATCGACAAAAGATGCATTATTAGTTACT
>JAAENK010000054.1 GCA_024224415.1 Gammaproteobacteria bacterium
ACGGGCTGATCATTCATCGCAGAGTGAATGGTGGTGATGCTCGCACAGTCTATACCGTAAGTATCGTTAATCAGTTTTAATACCGGCACAGATGCATTCGTAGTACACGAAGCATTTGAAATAATCGTATCTTCAGGGATTAATTCCTGCTGATTCACACCAAAGACGATGGTTTTATCCATACCGGATCCCATCGCTGGCTGCGAAAACAACACTTTTTTAGCACCCTGCTGTAAATGAGCTTCGGCAGAGGCTCTATCAACAAAAGCTCCACTGCACTCCAGCACGAGGTCGATCTCTTGCCACTGAATATCACTCACCGATTCACAGTGACTGAGCTGAATAGTCTGATCATTAACGATTAAACACTCATTCTCAACTGATACCTTGCCTGCGAAACGCCCGTGGGTTGAGTCAAAGCGCGTCAAATGACAAATCGTTTCTGCATCGGCCGGCTCATTAATGGCTACGACCTGCATCTGATCTTGGTAGTCAGACTCAGTTAATGCGCGCAAAATCGACCGTCCGATTCGGCCATAACCATTAATTGCTAATCGGTACATAAAAACGTCTTAAAACTCTTCATTCGCCAGCGCTAATAAAGCGTCTGCTTCAGACACGACGCGCTCAAGCGTGAAACCGAAATGCTTGAATAAATCATCAGCAGGTGCTGATTCTCCAAACGTATCCATACCAATAACACGCCCATCTAAGCCAACATATTTATACCAGAAATCAGCGATACCGGCTTCAATCGCGATACGAGGCAAAACGTCTAGAGGTAATACGGATTGTTTGTAATCGCCGTCTTGCGCATCGAACAGTTCGGTACATGGCATAGAAACCACTCTTACCTGTTTGCCTTTAGCCATTAAGGCTTGCTGGGCTTCTACGGCTAACTGCACTTCAGAACCGGTAGCCATTAAAATTAATTCTGGCGCGGCGTCACAATCAGACAAAATGTAACCGCCTTTTTCAATATTGGCTATTTGCTCGTCATTACGAGACTGACACACCAAACCTTGACGGGAAAAAATTAACGCAGAAGGCCCGTCATCTTTAACAATGGCAGATTTCCACGCAACGGCAGATTCTACGGTATCACATGGTCGCCAGGTATTTAAATTGGGCGTATAGCGAAGGCTGGCTGTTTGCTCGACCGGCTGATGGGTAGGGCCATCTTCACCAAGACCAATAGAGTCATGGGTATAGACGAAAATAGAACGCTGCTTCATTAAGGCCGCCATCCGAACAGCATTACGTGCGTACTCCATAAACATCAAAAAGGTTGCACCATAAGGGACTAATCCACCATGAAGAGCGATACCATTCATCATCGCTGACATAGCAAATTCACGTACACCGTAATAAACATAATTACCGGAAGC
>JAAENK010000055.1 GCA_024224415.1 Gammaproteobacteria bacterium
ATGACGGCTGACATCGGTCACCTTTTCGATGTGATAAATACCGAATTTATTAATGCCGGCGTACTGCCAAAAATTAAAACCCGCATCCGTCAGAAGACTACCTCGCCACATCGCGACACCATATCAAGCGACCAGGTTGAACCAACAGTCTCCGATTCAAATATCATCTATACAAATGTCGATGCAAATTTACTAAACAATTTACAAAACTTGCTGGCACAGCAGCGTCCAGGTGGTCTAACAGGCACACCAGGTCCAGATGCGCCTGTCACAACGGCAATCAATGATGTCATGGTTGCCCTGACCTCCATGCAGCATAACCTTGCTATTGATCTCGACGAACATCAGGCAGGTATTGCTGCGGGAAACATTCGCAGTGCCATCGGTTCACAATTAGGAATTCCTGAAGGGCAGGCTGTCCCCGTTAATACCCTGGATAACGACATTATTGATGTCGTCGCCATGTTATTTGATTTCATTCTCGACGATCCTAATCTACCGGTTACTGCACGCGCCTTGATTGCACGTTTGCAAATACCTATGCTCAAAGTCGCGA
>JAAENK010000056.1 GCA_024224415.1 Gammaproteobacteria bacterium
AAAGTGGTGATTTGCAGACAATTGGGGGGTTTACCGGGGGGTATATTCGGGTGTTGCGAGGCTTCCTGCGCTTTCCAGCGCTAACTCTTTTGTTCGCTCTCGCAGCAATCGTACTGACTTATATAGGATATGCCAACTTTAATCACGGCACAGAATTTTTCCCAGATATCGAACCCAAGTTTGCCCAGGTACAAATCCATACCCGTGGCGACTTATCCGTTTATGAAAAAGACCGGGTTATCCGCAACGTTGAACAGCGTATTCTCGATATGGACGAGTTGCGCGTTGTTTATGCACGAACCTTTAACTTTGGTGGGGGCAACAACCGCGCAGAAGATGTCATCGGTGTAATCCAGCTCGAGTTCATTAATTGGCAAGAGCGCCGTAAAGGCAGCGAGATTATGGATGAAATCAGGCGACGCACCGCGGATATCGCCGGCGTCATCATCGAAGTTCGAAAACAGGAAAATGGTCCCAGCGAAGGCAAACCCATCAAACTGCAACTCAGTTCACGCCAGGTTGAAAAACTCGCGCCAGCGGCCGCCAAAATCCGCGCTGAAATGGACAGAATCGGTGGCTTTGTCGATGTAGAAGACTCAAGGGCACTAGCCGGTGTGGAATGGCGTCTATTGGTTAACCGTGAATTAGCGGCGCGCTATGGCGCCGATGTCTCGCTGCTCGGCAATGCGGTAAGAATGGTCACCAATGGCATCAACCTCGCAACCTACCGCCCCAACGACACCGACGAAGAACTGGATATCCGTGTTCGCTTTCCATTTGGTGAACGTAACCTCGATAAACTCAGTCAACTGCGGGTACCATCCAGTCGCGGTATGATTCCAATCAGTAATTTTGTCACGCTGGAACCAGCACCGAAAACCGGCACACTAAACCGGGTCGATGCGCAACGTGTCATAACCGTTCAGGCCGATGTAGCGGAAGGATTGTTGGTCGACAAAAAGGTAAAAGAACTGCGTGCAAATCTGGAAAGTTCCTTCGATCCTGATGTGCTGGTTCAATTTAAAGGTGAAGACGAAGAGCAACGTAAAACCGGCGCATTTCTCGGCAAAGCATTTTCTGTGGCAATATTCCTCATGACATTAATCCTGGTCACCCAGTTCAACAGCATTTACCAGGCCTTGATGGTGTTAAGCGCAGTTATCTTTTCCACTGCTGGTGTATTGATGGGTTTACTAATCGCAGACCAACCCTTCGGCACGGTAATGGTTGGTATTGGCATTATTGCCCTGGCTGGGATTGTGGTGAACAACAATATCGTTCTGATCGATACTTACAATGGCTTGAAGAAAGCCGGACTGGATGCCTCTGACGCCGCCCTGCGAACGGGCGCTCAGCGAATGCGACCAGTATTGCTCACTGCCGTTACAACGGTACTGGGATTGCTACCCATGGTATTGTCAATGAATATCGATTTGCTCAATCGTGCCGTTGCATTTGGGGCACCATCGACGCAGTGGTGGACCCAGCTTTCAACCGCGATTGCAGGCGGTCTTTCTTTCGCAACTGTACTGACGCTAATCTTGACACCCTGCCTGCTGGTACTGGGTGATAAACTGTTTGGTGGGAAAAAGAAGCCTGTTTTAGCAACCCAAACCCCGCTGGCACAGGCAGCTGCTGATATCAATTAGTGCCGAATAAATCGAGATGTAAGCGAGCGCTTATACAGAGAGATCAGGAATATTTTCAGAGTGATCTGCTGATACCAACCGATGAGGCTGTGTAACCACACAGCTCTGCTCTCAGGTTGTTGCCACAGGTAGGACTTTGTCAAACTCTCGGGTTCAGCGGTCTCCGTGGTTGATAGTAACTTGCAGTATGCACTACTGGCTTCAGGGTGCGTCTCAAGACCTGCAGTAATAAAACCGAGGTATTCGGATGTGGGCTTGAGGTTTGGGGTGGGGCGACAGGTTTGATAAAAATAAAGAGAGACCCCATCTTGCTCGACGTAGTGGCGCCGGTACCGGTTTAATATCGGTACTACCTCAAAAAAATCCATTCGTACAGCATCTCTATCCGAAAGTGTATACAGATAACCGTATAGCGATTCTCCTGGCGCTGGCTCCGCCGAGGCAAAGCCAGAGCCAAGCCATGGCGACGGATGGTCAAAGCGCAGACCATAGTCTCTTAGCGTGAAATGCGTCGTTGCAACAGGGGTGATTTGCCGCTCCTTGAGCACTGTGTCGCTCAGGTTGGCGCCAAAAGCCAGATATTGAACCTGGCCTGATCCCTGACCGAAAATACGTTTAACGTTGCTGATTTCAAACAAAAGTCGCCAAGCGACGAATCGCAGCATAATGCACCTGACCTGTAAAGTGGTCGGTTAACAATACTGAGTTCTGATATCCTGGTCAATTTAATACTATAGCTACTACCGGGCTTATGCTGTAAGCTGCGCGACCTTCGGAGGGTTGGTCGCATTAACCCCCCTCTCCCGCCATATATGAGATAGAAATGAGTTTTACCGAGCTAGGCCTGTCATCCGCTATTCAACAAGCCATTACCGACAAAGGTTACGACAAACCAACACCCATTCAGGCGCAGGCGATACCCGCGATCATCAAAGGCAAGGATGTCATGGCTGCCGCACAAACCGGTACTGGTAAAACAGCAGGTTTTACACTGCCGATACTTCATCGTCTGGCCAAAGGACAGGCGGCGAAGGCGAATCAGGTTCGAGCTTTAATACTAACACCGACACGAGAACTGGCAGCCCAGGTTGGTGCCAGCGTTGAAACCTATGGTCATACCCTGCCCTTACGTTCAGCCGTGGTATTTGGCGGTGTGAAAATTAATCCGCAGATGATGAAGCTGCGTAAAGGTGTCGATATCCTGGTTGCAACACCGGGCCGACTACTCGACCTGTTCAGTCAGAATGCAGTCAAGTTCAAACAGCTCGAAGTTTTGGTGTTGGACGAGGCCGACCGTATGCTTGATATGGGTTTTATCCACGATATTAAAAAAATTCTGGCGCTGTTACCAAAGCAACGCCAGAATCTGATGTTTTCGGCCACCTTTTCAGATCAAATTCGCAAACTCGCCAAAGGCCTGGTCAATAACCCGGTAGAAATCTCGGTATCGCCGCGCAACAGCACAGTGAAGCTGGTCGAGCAGGTAGTCTTGCCAGTCGATAAAACCAGAAAGTCCGCCCTGCTAACGCATTTAATCAAACAGAATAAATGGCAACAGGTGCTGGTTTTTTCACGCACCAAACACGGCGCTAACCGGCTTACCCGACATCTCGAAGGTAAAGGCATAAAGGCCTTGCCGATTCACGGCAACAAGAGTCAAAGCGCACGCACCAAGGCTCTGGCCGATTTCAAGGCAAATAAGATCACCGCCCTGGTGGCTACCGACATCGCCGCACGCGGGCTCGATATCAACCAGTTGCCGCATGTGGTTAACTTCGATCTACCCAATGTCGCGGAAGACTATGTACACCGTATTGGCCGAACCGGCCGCGCCGGTGCGAAGGGGCATGCTGTTTCTCTGGTCAGTGCCGATGAAATCAACCAGTTACGCGACATCGAAAACCTGATTCGGCAGGTGATCAATCGCGAGCTCATCGATGGATTCGAACCCGATCATAATCTGCCAGAATCCCGACTTAGGCAGCAACCGGTAAAACCCAAAAAACCTAAAAAACCGAGGTCATCCGGGGCATCCAGTCTAAAGGCCCGCCATCGCTCCAAACCTCGAAAAAGCCATCAGAGTTCTTAACTTCGACGGCTATATAACCAACATTGTAACTACCAGGCTATATCTACCAGGCTCATTTCATTCAGCGTAAAGTTTTCAACTGTATCCCTGGTCGCTTTCATTTATTGCTTATTAACTCATGGTATTTAACGACTGTTGATGAGATCAGCCGCTAAATTTGGGCATGACAATCTCCGATTCGTGTCATCACGGAAAACCGACAACTACTTCTTTTTACCAAGCATTGACGCCAAATCTGCAAATGGGTTATGAGTTGCCTCTCTTTTTTGTGTTTCGCTGGTAGAATTACCGTAACCCGAATCAATATGGCGG
>JAAENK010000057.1 GCA_024224415.1 Gammaproteobacteria bacterium
AGATTATTCTCCATTACATCAAGCGCCTGGTAACCCGGCTTCATCTTGCTTGATAGCTCCGCTTTGCTTGAATCGGGTGTATCGAGATATTTAACAATAAAACGTGCGACCGCGATATTCGGCTCATGGCTATATTGTTCAAAGGATTGCCATTGCAACACCCTTGTTTGTGCAATTTTACCTGTTGGCCAGAATTTGCTATCGCGCATCAGGTAATAAAGAATCGCATTCGACTCGCTCAAATACTCTCCCGAGTCAGTTTCCAGTGCTGGAATTTTACCTACAGGATTCATTTGTAGAAAAGATTCGGTCAGCGACTCACCTTTCATGATATCGATTGCAACCCATTCATGTGGTATCGATAACAATGCGCAAGCCAGTTTGAGTTTGTAGCAATTTCCGGAATAAATATCGCCGTAGATTTTCATTTGTCCCTGGTCTCGTGCAGATTTAATACTCTGACTTTATATCATGCATACGGCTGGAGATCAGCGTATTTTTACCCCGAGATTTATCGAAAACCGTGGCATAGGCGAGCACCGCCTGTACATAGTTTCTGGTTTCATTGAAGGGTACAGTTTCTACCCACAGGTCTGCCGGTAGTACATCTTCACGTGGCAACCATTTTTTAACATTACGCGGGCCGGCATTATAGGCAGCAGCGGCAAGCGATACGTTATTGTCAAAGCGATTCATTACCGAACGGAAGTAATGTGTACCCAACTTGATATTATTTTCAACTTTCAGAATGTCTGCTACCTTGAGCTTTTTCAATCCTAGAGATTTCGCCACATGTTTTGCGGTTGAAGGCATGAGCTGCATCAGACCCAGAGCTCCTACTTTCGATTTTGCCAGTGGGTCGAAAAGACTCTCTCGGCGCATGACACCGTAAACAACAGAAGGATCAAGCTTGCGACTACTGGCATGATTCATGACATGCTTTTTGTAAGGCATCGGAAAACGGAGGCTGTAGTCACTACGATGCGCGGTGCGGGCGACGGTCTTAATTGCACTATCATGCCATTTCCAGCTTGAGGCCAATGTTGCGGCCTGTTTAAGTTGTGGGGTATCGAGCTTTCTCAAAGCCTGAAACCATTCACGCTTGGCATCGACGAAGCGATCAAGAAAAAATAATTCACGAGCACGAAGCATATGTGGATTACTCTCTAATAGAGCATCCCGGTCGAAGTCGGCAACTGTCACGCTTTCCTGTTCAATATGGTAATTCAGGTTGATGCGGTCTGCTGCCAGAAAGCCGTAATAATTACTACTGTTTGCGAGTTTTTCCAGAATATCATCCGAACGTGTGGCAAATCCCTGAAGCTCTAGCGACCGGGCAAGCCAGTACTGCCACTCATTTTCCTGTTGTAAATGCTTAGGCATCTGGCTAATAGTTTTAGACAGTTCCTGCCAGTCCTGGTTACGCAATTGAATACGCGCCAACCATAAATAGGCCTGATCGTTCTTGAGTTCAGGTGTGAGATTCATCAGAAGCTTTTGTGCTACAGGTTGGTGTTGGTAAGCTGCCGATAATGCGATGCGTTGGACCAGTCTGTCGCGTTGATCTGGATTGAATTGAAACTTGTTGCCGATATCTTGCCAGATATCACCAGCCTTGAGGCTATCACGCCGTGCTAACCTGTCGATAGCATGTACGATGATCGTTCGGTTTATAGATTCATCACCCAGTTTGACCAATCTTGTCAGTGTTTGTTCGGGGCGCCGATGGGCGCGATACCAGAGATCGACAATTTTTCGGTCCGACTCACTTAGTTTTTTGCCGAGATACCTGGCAAGACTCGGGCGCCTTGCCTGGAAGGCCTTTTCGATACGTAACCAGATTGCCTGTGTGGCATCGGGATAGGTATCGAGAAAGTAATCAAAAGCAATCTCACACTCGTCCGGTTGCGAGTAACCGCGTAGCCATAATTTCTTGATATCCTGATTAATGCCTTCGATCTTACCGAGCTTCAGGCGAGCCTTGAAAGCCAGACATTGCAATCGTGCATTTCCTCGATTGTCGAAAAATACCAGGTAGTTTTGCCAATCGTTACGCTTGGCCAGGGTCGATAGCCATCTGGAGCGCAGGTGATAACTAAACGGGAAATCCTCATAACGTTCGAGGAATTTCAATACCTTTTCATTTGAGGCGCGATTGATATTTTTTCGGAGGGCATCGTAAATCAAATAAGGTTGTGCCGGATAATCTTCGATACGACTGAGTAGCTGCTTGAATTTGGTGACTTGATTAAGCGCCAGCGCTCGTGACGCCTGCTTAAAAATTTGACGCTGTTTTTCGATATTGGCCTGAGCAGGATGGCACAACAATACCAAACACATGAGAATCAGGCTTTGTGGCCTGGTCATCAGGCTTATTAGTAGATTACTTGGCAAGTATGAAATACCTTATTATTCAAAACTTTATACCGAAGTGTAGAAGTTAGTTATTAATATATCAAGCAACTTGAAAATATTTAGTTGATTCGCCGAGTATAGATGCATAGTATGAAAATTCAGGCTCAACGTGAGTTATCCCAGGCGAT
>JAAENK010000058.1 GCA_024224415.1 Gammaproteobacteria bacterium
CTTGCTTTAAGGGATGTGTAATCGTGCCTGTTCATCGTTTTCAGGCTCCTTCGATATCCGGGTCATATGGTATTGCTCTTTTCATATGGATCGGGTAATATAGCTCAGGTGATCGTCTGCCTCGGGTAATAACATGTGTTGATGCATGATTTCGAGCAAATCCGCATCAATATCAACGGCGGTGATCAAGCAATTCGGGTAGTGCTGTCGGAAAAAATGGATTAACGAGCCCCCGCCGACTCCCAATAACAATATTTCCTTCGGTTCGGGAATGAAAAGTAAAATACCCATCAGACAACTCAGGTTTTTTAGTTCCAGCTTGTGAGGCGCATCGAGATTGATAGCGCTTTGTAACGCGCCGTCGCCACTGTAAAGCTCCAACAAACTCCCGTTTTGCCGGATTGTAATCGCCGCATGAGTGGTTTTGGCCTTGAAAATGTTGGTGTATGGCGTCATATCTTCGTACAGAACATTGGAAAAAACCGAATACTATTATAAAATCCCGTGCCTTTTTGTCGAGATACGGTATTTTTTTGCCGCTTAATTAATACGGAGACAGACCATGCCTATTTACGAGTATAGCTGTACTGACTGCGATCATAATCACGAAGCTTTGCAAAAGTTAAGTGACGATCCGTTGTTGGACTGTCCTGCCTGCGGTCAATCGGCACTGAAGAAGATGATCTCAGCGCCGAGGTTCAGGCTTAGTGGTAGCGGCTGGTATGAAACCGATTTCAAATCCGACAAGCAGAGAAATCTGGCCGATTCTGGTAGTAAGAAAGAGCCGGACAGCAAACCTGAAAAACCCGCTGAAAAAAAGGAAACCAGCAAAAGCAAAGATGCGGCAGCCTGAAGACATTTAGCGAGATTAGGAAACAAACCAATATGCGTACACATTACTGTGGAGAACTTAACCAGCAACATATAGATGAACAAATCAGTGTTTGCGGTTGGGTGAATCGTCGTCGTGACCATGGCGGTGTCATCTTTGTCGATTTACGCGACAAACAGGGCATCCTCCAGGTGGTGTTTGATCCCGACGATGAAAACATGTTTGCTCTGGCCGAATCGGTGCGCAATGAATTTGTCCTCAGAGTAACCGGTAAAATTCGTATGCGACCCGAGGGCACGATTAACAGCGAAATGTTCACCGGCGAGGTCGAGCTACTGGCGCATCAACTGGAGATATTAAACAGTTCGGAAACTCCGCCTTTCCAGCTCGACGATGACGATGTTCACGATGATATTCGTTTACGTTACCGCTACATTGATTTGCGTCGCCCGGATATGCAGCGCCGCATGCAGCTGCGCGCCCAGGTGACGCATTACCTGCGTAGCTGGCTCGAAGAGCAGGATTTTCTCGATATCGAAACTCCGATGCTGACCCGCGCCACGCCCGAAGGCGCACGTGATTACCTGGTACCAAGTCGCACCCACAGTGGCTCATTCTTCGCATTACCACAATCGCCACAGTTATTTAAGCAATTGTTGATGATGTCGGGTATGGATCGCTATTATCAGATCGTGCGTTGCTTTCGTGACGAAGATTTACGTGCCGACCGCCAACCCGAATTTACCCAGCTTGATATAGAGACTTCGTTCATGAATGAAGGCGCCATCATGACGATGATGGAAAGCATGATGCGGGGCTTGTTCAAAACTGTGATGTCGGTGGATATCGATGCAGACTTCCAACGCATGAGTTATACCGAAGCGATTGAGCGGTTCGGCTCGGATAAACCGGATTTACGTATTTCACTGGAATTGAAAACAATTTCGGATTTGCTCTCAGATGTCGAGTTTAAGGTCTTCTCTGGTCCGGCAAATGACAAGGATGGCCGCGTAGCCGCGTTGCTGGTGCCCGGCGGAAATTCGCTTACACGTAAGGAAATTGATGGCTACACCGAATTTGTCGGGCGTTATGGCGCCAAAGGTCTGGCTTATATCAAATGCAACGATATAACCCAGGGCCGGGACGGTTTGCAGTCACCGATTTTAAAATTTCTACCGGATGACGCCATAACGCAGATACTCGAACGTACTGCTGCAAAATCGGGTGACCTGATTTTCTTTGGCGCCGATAAAGCCAATGTGGTCAACGAATCGCTTGGCGCCCTACGTATTAAAGTCGCCCAGGACCTTGGTTTGGTGGAAGACGGTTGGCGTTTTCTCTGGGTTGTGGATTTCCCGATGTTCGAGCACGATGTGCGTGAAAATCGCTGGAATGCATTGCACCACCCGTTTACTGCACCGAGTACCGATAAGGCTGAGGAGCTGGAGGCCGATCCGGGCGGCATGTTGTCACGTGCCTACGACATGGTGTTAAACGGTACAGAATTGGGTGGTGGCTCGATCCGTATTCATCAAATGGATATGCAGCAACGCGTTTTGAAATTACTCGGTATCGATGAACAGGAAGCTGAAGATAAATTTGGATTTTTACTTACCGCGCTTAAGTACGGTTGCCCACCGCATGGTGGCATCGCCTTCGGCCTGGATCGTATGGTCATGCTGATGGCTGGTGCAACGTCGATTCGTGATGTGATGGCTTTTCCAAAAACCCAGACCGCCGCTTGTCTATTGACTTCTGCACCATCACCGGTAAGTGACATACAGCTCAAGGAATTATCGATTCGCTTACGCAAACCGCAGACCGAGGCCTGATTGGCAGCGGCAGCGGCAAGTGTTAGAATTTTTTCGTTAGTACTAATCGAGCCTCAAGCATGGTAGCCATAGCAACAGACCTGCAACTTTATGTCTCTCTGCAACGGATGCTGGATATTTAGAGTAGCCGAATGGCAAACGAAGAAAACGCCTATAGTTTCACCACTAAAGCCACCCAACACATCAAATTGAACAATCTCGGGGCGGAAGGCTTCTCGATGTATAAAGGTGGGCGTTTAGCGGAAGTAACGCTGGCCTATGAATCCTGGGGTGAGCTTTCGCCCAAAGCCGACAATGCCATCCTGATCTTTACCGGGCTTTCACCAAGCGCCCACGCGGCTTCTTCTGAGCAGGATCCGTCTCCGGGCTGGTGGGAATATATGGTAGGCCCTGGTAAACCGATTGATACAAATCGTTTTTTTGTGGTTTGCATGAACTCTCTGGGTGGTTGTCACGGCAGCACCGGGCCGGGCTCGATGAACCCCGAAACTGGCGAAAACTATGGTGCCGATTTTCCGGGTCTGGCGGTGGAAGATATCGCCAGGGCAGGTTATCTGTTAATGCAGGAACTCGGTGTTGAGCATTTGCATGCTGCGGTTGGTTCATCGAAGGGCGGTATGGCTTCGATATCATATGCCATGCAGTTTCCGCAAAGCATCGAGTATCTCATTACCATATCAGCCGCAGCGCATGCCTTGCCTTTGACGATTGCATTGCGGTCGCTGCAACGCGAGATTATTCGTAGCGATATTGCCTGGAAAAATGGTCGTTATAGCAGTGGCGAAGAACCCTTAACTGGTATGTTGCTGGCGCGTAAACTGGGCCTTGTTTCGTATCGCGCCGCGGATGAGTGGAATGCGAAATTCGATCGTGCCAAATTGTCTGCGGAAAAGCTTACCGGTAAAGCGTTCCAGCATGAATTTGAAATAGAAAACTATCTTGAATACAACGCACAGAAATTTGTCCATAGCTTTGATGCGAACAGCTATCTGTATCTATCGCGTGCGATGGACTGGTTCGATATTTCCGAACACGGCGGCAGCATCGATGCCGGCATGTCAAAAATAAAAGTCAAGAAAGCTCAGGTCATCGGTGTGACTACCGATATCCTGTTCCCATTGTGGCAGCAGAAAGAAATCGCCGACAGCCTGCAACGCACCGACACCGAGGTCGACTATATTGAAATCGACTCAGTGAATGGTCACGATGCCTTTCTGGTTGATAGCGATCATTTTTCGCCGGTTGTCAGGCGTTTTCTTGATACTACCGTTGTCGTTAGCCAGGAATAATCGGGCTAGCGCTCCAGGTATTGCAATTTATCCGGCACTCCATCCCACTCTGCAGCATCGTCGGGTGGTGGTTTGCTCGCGGTGATTACCGGCCAGTTACGCGATAGCTCTTCATTGAGCGCCAGGAATTGTTCCTGATTGGGTGGTAACTCGTCCTCGGAAACAATGGCTTCGGCGGGGCATTCAGGTTCGCAGAGGGTACAATCGATGCACTCTTCGGGATCAATTACAAGAAAATTCGGACCTTCGTGAAAACAGTCCACCGGGCAGACGTCGACACAATCCATGTATTTACATTTGATGCAGTTTTCGAGTACGACAAAAGTCATTTTTAACCTCTGAAAGAGAAGGGAATCAAAGGCGGAAGTCTAGACAGACGTTTACTAAACATCAAGCAGATTATCCCCTGTCGGTCGATTTTCGGGCCAGTTCCTGTAGCCGATAAATTTCTTCCAGCGCTTCGCGAGGACTTAGTTCATCGGGATTGATTGCGCATAATTCCTCTATTAGTGGATGAGTTTCCTCGGGTTGGTCGGCTACGGTGTTGAATAAATCGATTTGAGGACTGGATTGACTGGACTGCTGTTCCAGCATCCGGAGTTTTTTTCGTGCGAGTTGAATGGTTGCAGCGGGTAAACCCGCCAGTCTGGCGACCTGGATGCCGTAGCTCTGGTTTGCAGGTCCTTTTTTAACACGATGCATGAAAATAATATCGTCGCCGTGTTCGATGGCATCCAGATGTACGTTATTGATATTGTCGTAAAGCTCGGGGAGTTGGGTGAGCTCGAAGTAGTGGGTT
Source organism: Gammaproteobacteria bacterium (assembly GCA_024224415.1). GTDB lineage: Bacteria > Pseudomonadota > Gammaproteobacteria. The sequence goes on from JAAENK010000058.1 coordinate 4,753, forward strand.
GCGAACAGGGTGAAGGCTGTCGATTTCTGCACCAGGTGGTCGGCACAGGCCCAGGCCAGCGCGAGGCCATCGAAAGTGCTGGTGCCGCGGCCGATTTCATCCATCAATACCAGGCTGTTGGCAGTGGCGTTATTTAAGATATTGGCCGCTTCGGTCATTTCTACCATGAAGGTGGAACGCCCACTGGAAAGGTCGTCGCTGGCGCCGATACGGGTAAAGATCTGGTCAACAGGACCGATACTGGCTGCTTCTGCTGGCACATAGCTACCCATATAGGCGAGAATGACGATCAGCGCGGTTTGCCGCATATAAGTCGACTTGCCGCCCATATTCGGTCCGGTTATCAGTAGCATACTGAGCTTATCGTCAAAGCGGGTATCGTTCGCGGTAAAAGGCTGATCCAGCACCTGTTCGACAACCGGATGTTTGCCTGCGCGAATATCGAGACAACGTGATGCCACCAGTTTGGGCGCCGACCAGTTTAATCTGTCCGCACAAATCGCAAAACTGAGCAGGACATCGAGTTGCGATAGTGCATTTGCAGTTTGTTGCAATGCCTGCAACTGCTCGGCAAGTTGTTTGAGCAGATTTTCGTACAGATATTTTTCACGGCTCAACGAGCGTTCCCTTGCGCTGAGCACCTTGTCTTCGAATGCCTTCAGTTCCGGGGTGATGTAACGTTCGACAGCCTTGAGCGTCTGGCGTCGAATATATTCCGCCGGAATGTTCTGACTCTGGGCCTTGCTGACTTCGATGTAGAAACCATGCACGCGGTTATAGGCAACCTTTAAGGTATTAATACCGGTGTTGCGCTGTTCCTGTTGTTCGAGGTCGATGAGAAACTGGTCGGCATTTGAGCTGAGTTCACGTAATTCATCTAGCTCGCTGTCGAAACCTTTTTTAATTACCCCTCCATCGCGGATCAGTACGGGTGGCTCATCGACGACTGCCGATTCCAGCAGCGTAACAACATCTGGATGGTCGCTAATCTGGCTTTGCAGTTGCTTGAGTAATGGACTGTCCACCATACTTAGGGTCGCCTGTATTTGTGGCAATAACGCCAGTGTCGAAACTAGTGTCGACAAATCACGCGGGCGCGCCGACAGCAGGGCGACTCGCGCCAGAATTCTTTCAATATCGCCGACCGAACGCATGATATCGGTCAGGCTTTCGAACATACGATTATCGATCAGACAGCCGACCGCCTGATGGCGCTGACGCACCAGGTTTTGATCGCGTAGTGGTTTTTGCAGCCAACGTGATAATTCTCGATGTCCCATAGCATTGCTGCAATGGTTAATCATTTGATACAGGCTGTGATTGCTATTTGTAGAACTAAGTGACTGCGTCAATTCCAGATTACGACGGCTATTGGCGTCGATAAGCAATACATCGCTAACCTGCTCGGTACGGATCGGCAGGATATGTGGAATATCAGTCTTTAAAGTGTCCTGTACGTATTGCAACAGGCAACCGGCAGCGCAGATCGCCAGTGGATAATCGCTTAAACCGAAGCCCTGCAGATCACGAGTTTTATACTGTTCGCAAAGCAGGCGGTTGCAGGTTTGTAATTCGAAGTACCATGGAGGCATCGCATGGGCGCGATGGTTGTTGCTGATATCCAGTGGCAGAGTCTGGTCTTCGCAGTAAATAAGCTCGGCAGGTTGCAATCGCGCCAGTTCGCTATCCAGCAATGTGTCGTTTTCCAGTTGCGTCACGCTAAACCGCCCAGAGCTGATTTCGATAGCAGCTAATCCCCACTGTGCGTTTTGCTGGTATAGGCAGGCGAGCAGGTTTTCTCTGCGATCCTGTAGCAATATTTCCTCGGTGAGCGTACCGGGGGTGATGACGCGTTTAACCGCGCGTTCAACCGGGCCTTTGCTAGTGGCTGGGTCGCCAATCTGTTCGCAGATTGCCACCGATTCACCGGCGCGCACGATCTTGCTAAGGTAGTTGTCGGCTGCATGATACGGTATGCCGCACATGGGGATGGGCTCGCCTGCGGACTGGCCGCGTTTGGTCAGGGCGATATCGAGCAGGTTGGCGGCTTTTTTTGCATCGTCGAAAAATAATTCGTAGAAGTCACCCATACGGTAGAAAACCAGGGTAGACGGGTAGTCTGCCTTGATGCGTAAATATTGCTGCATCATCGGTGTGTGTGGCGTATTTTTCTTTTCTGGTTCAGGTTGCAATTGCTTTATCCAGGCTGCGCAGTAACAAACACTTGTCAATATGTTCCAACGGCAGGTCATCGGCTAGCGGAATACGTACCTGGTGGCCACTGCCAGGTGCAACGTCTATCGCTTCACCATTGCGTTCCTGGTGAATCGCGCTGAGTTGATATTCGATGTTACCGTCTGGTGTCATCAGCTCTAATGTGTCGCCTACCGAAAAACGGTTTTTAACATCGATGCTGAGACTGTGGTCTTCGTTGAGCGAGGTCACTTCACCGACGAACTGATGGCGAGTGGATACGGAGTGTCCGGTTTCATAATTTTGAAACTCCTTCGGCTGGTGGCGCCGGTAAAAGCCTTCGGTATATCCGCGGTTGGAAAGGCTTTCGAGTTGATCCATCAATGCCATATCAAACTCTTTACCAGCTTTTGCATCGTCGATTGCACGGCGATAAATCTGTGCGGTGCGAGCGACATAAAAATGTGATTTGGTGCGCCCTTCGATTTTGAGCGAATCGATACCGATATCGATGAGTCGCTGTACATGCTGGATAGCGCGCAAATCTTTCGAATTCATAATATAAGTACCATGCTCATCCTCGAACGCTGGCATGTACTCACCGGGGCGACCTTCCTCCTGTAGCAGCAAGACAGGGTCTTGTGCCTCGAAATTGCCTTCTGGTGTTTCCACGGCCTCGTGGGCGTCGTACTTCCAGCGACAGGAATTGGTGCAGGCCCCCTGGTTGGAATCACGATGAGTCATATAACCCGAGAGCAAACAACGACCCGAATAGGCGATGCACAAAGCACCGTGCACGAAGGTTTCGAGTTCAATATCAGGGCATTCCTGGCGAATTTCGGCGATTTCATCAAGCGATAACTCACGCGAAAGAATAATCCGCGAGAGGCCGATTTGTTGCCAGAATTTAACCGAGGCAAAGTTAACTGCATTGGCCTGCACTGACAGGTGGATGGGCATCTCCGGCCAGTTTTCGCGCACCATCATGATCAAACCAGGGTCGGACATGATGATGGCATCGGGCTGCATTTCGATAACTGCCTGCATATCCCGTAGATAAGTGCGCACCTTGTTATTATGCGGCGACAGATTACTGGCGATGTAAAACTGCTTCTGCTGCTGGTGCGCGATCTCAATCGCAGCAGCAATGTTTTCGAGCTTGTTAAACTCATTATTGCGAACCCGCAGGGAATAACGTGGCTGACCCGCATAAACTGCATCCGCACCGTAGGCGAAAGCGTAGTTCATACTCTTCAGGGTGCCCGCGGGGCACAAAAGTTCAGTGTTCATTAGAAAGCTATTGTCAGTCGGGATTAGCAAGCGGCTATAATGCCGATATGTCAGCGCATACACAACAATTGGTAGAGCAACTCGCCGAGCATTTATCCAAACGTGGTGAAAAGCTCGCAACTGCCGAATCCTGCACCGGCGGCCTGATCGCCAAAACCCTCACCGACCTGGCAGGTAGCTCGGTCTGGTTTGATCGTGGCTTTGTGACTTACAGCAATGCCGCAAAAACCGAGATGTTGACGATACCCGCGTCGGTTATTGAAGAATACGGTGCTGTTAGTGAAGCCGTGGCCAATGCTATGGTAAGTGGCGCTTTACGACATAGTGCTGCGGATTATGCCATTGCGGTCACTGGTATCGCCGGGCCGGGTGGCGGTAGTGAGGAAAAGCCTGTTGGTACGGTTTGGATTGGGGTGGGTTCGAAACGGCAAGTGGTTGCGCAGAAGTATCTGTTTTCTGGTGATCGTGACATGGTTCGTCAGGCGACACTGGAGATGGGATTGGTGAATATGAAGCATCTGCTCGATATTGGTTAGACAGGTAGGGCGCTTTAGCGCAGCGTAAAACGCCGCATGTTCAACCATCCCGCCAAACCCGACACAAATGCGTTTTCAAATTCGCCTGCTGTGAAACCGGATCCAGAGCTATTCCGGTTAAATGATTAACACTCGAAGCCGGGTGATAGGGTTGTTGCTGATCCCAACCGATTGGGATGAAAATACTGCTGGGACGAATGCCGCGATGTATCCAGGCGCGGGCTTTAATCCGGCCGTTGTCTGTTTCAACGATGACGGTGTCGCCATCTTCGATATTTAGCGAGGTGGCCTTTTGTGGATGGATCTGGCAGTAAAGCTCGGGCCACATTTCCTGTGCTTGCCAGAAGTAATGTGTCCAGCTATGGAAATGTGGGGCCGCTGGACGACCGGTGACTAGTTCGGTATCGAAGTCTGGATTTCTGTGAATCGGTGCATTGGTGATTTTGGCGCCGTACACCAGGGTGTCGGTACTGAAGAAGCTGGAAACCTTTGGTGTCTGGTCAAAGTCGAGATGTGGCAGATCAATCAGCTGATTCGCTTCGCTATAAAATTCTGGTAAGGCGGACAGGCCGAGTGCACTAAATTTCCGCTCCAGCGCTTCGGTGCAAAACTCCAGTTTCCCGCTTTGGGTCGGATAGCGTAGCCCAGACTCAATAACATATGCAGGGTCTGCCGTTTTGCTGTCAGGGTCATGATAGGGTATACGGATGGTACGATTGGGCAGGCTGGTTAAGTAATCGGTAGTGGCTTCTTTCAGGCTCGGGGTGGCGGAAGTTAGTACTTCGTCCCACAGTTTGCGTGGATTTTTATAGTCATCTTTCAATACATCGTCGAAGCCAAATTTTTTGCCTAGTTCAATCCAGAACCAGTGGTCTGATTTTGCCTCACCGGGGGGGTCTATTAATTTATCATTCCAGACGATACGGCGGTCTTCGGCAAATCTTGTGGTGCCGCCTTTTTCGACGCCGCTGGCCATCGGTAGGACGTAGTCGGCGTAGGCCGAAGTGGCATTTTTGAATAACTCCAGGTGCACGACTAAATCGAGTGATTCTATGGCTTTACGCACCCGATTTTGATTCGGCCACTGTGCCAGTGGGTTATTGCTGGTGATCAGGGCTTTTAATGGATAAGGCTTACCCCGTTGCATGGCTTCGATCCAGGCGGACGGGTTTTTACCGATGGCTTCGCGAGCTTTAGCTTTGCGCGACTCGGGAATAATCGGCGGTTGCCAGTCCATTTCGGATGATACGTTAAAATAACCACCACCGTGTCGACCCCAGTTGCCGGTCATTGCTGCTACAAACATGAATACGCGATTGGTTTGTGCCGAGTTGGTGTGCTGGTTGACGCCGCGGCTGAGAAATATCATGCAACCTTTGGCGTTTGCTATTGTTTCCGCCAGATTTCTAATCTGCTCCTCTGCCAGGTCGGTAACGCTGGTGGTCCATGCAAGATCGTAATTTTTACTAAATACAAATTCCCGCCAGGCTTCCCAGCCCACCATCCAACGCTGGCAAAAATCTTCGTCGAACAGGTTCTGTTTAAACAGGTAATGAATAATGCCGAGTCCGAGTGCCATATCCGTGCCGGAACGAATCGGTAGCCAGGCATCCGCCTTGCTCGCGGTTGCGGTGAAACGAGGATCGACCACAACCATGCGAGCCTGGTTTTTGATGCGCCATTCGTTGAGCAAGCCGAAGTTAACCGGTCGGGTTTCGGCCTGGTTATCGCCGATATAAATGTAGGCTTCAGCCGTACCGATGTCATCCGCAGTGTAGGTATTGGGCATCATGCCGGTACCCTGAGTGAGCCCCAGCGCGACGCCCTTACCCAAATCGCAATAGGGTTCGGTAGTCGCAACATTGGCAGTACCCCAGAGCCCGGCGAACATCGGTATAGCGCCAATTATGTTGAGTACGCCGGTACGCGAGCCAGACTGAATTGCGAGTGTTTCGCTGCCGTATTGCTTGCGCACCTCGCAGAGTTTTTGGGCAATTTCGTCCAACGCCCGATCCCAGCTTATACGTTTGAATTGATTGCGGCCGCGCTTGCCGATGCGCTTCAGTGGGTGCAGTAATCGGTGCGGGTTATCGTATAGCTGCAAAGTCATTTGTGATTTGGGGCATACGCGCCCCTGGAATTGTGGGTCGTCGTCATTGCCATAAACATTGACGACCCGGTTGCCCTGCAGATGATATTTGACCGGGCAACCGTTAAAACAGATATTGCAACCGCCGGGAACAATGCGATCTGGCTTTTGAGTTTTTTGGTACGACCCTCGCGCCACCCTGGCGTTTAAGTTTTGACGAACATCATGATCGAGCATCAACCTTGGCGCCGTCGATTTTTCTGCATCAGCCAGACCTTGTAGTCGCTTTAGATAAATCGTCGCCGGGTTTTGCAGGAAATGGTCGGTATCGAGAATTTCACGGTTCTCTCTTGCTGCCTGATTCACCAGATCACTTCGTTTACCAAAGCTGATTGCCCGCGTCGGGCAGACAAAAGCGCAGGCGGGTCCAGCCCCATTTGCTCGACGCTCTGCGCATAAGTCGCATTTCACCGCATGATGTTTATCTGCGTTATAACCGATAGCGCCATAAGGACAGGACAGTGCACATTCGCCACAGCCTGTGCAGCGAGTTTCGTTGATCGAAACCACGCCGGTACTTGAGTCTTTATCAATAGCTTTGGGGTAAACCGGGCAGGCCCGCAAACAAGCCGGGCGCTCGCATTGCTGACAGGTGACGGTGAGGAAGTCGAGTCTTGGCAGACCGTCTGCGGAATTCTGTTGTTCGTCAAACCACATCACCCGGTTACGATAACTATGCGGCCCCAACGCATTGGTTTGCTTGCACGCGGCCTCGCAGCTCTTGCAACCAATGCAGTGTTCAAGATCAATCATTAACACGATTTGTTCGGGGTAAGCGGTCATTTCATCTACCCCAGTCGGTGATATACCACCAGTCAATTACCTCATCTCCCGCCGCGTAACCGGCAAAAAACAGGACGATGATAATGTGTGCAAACAATCCAAGGAAAAACAATGTTGCCACAAGCATATGCAGTCGGCGTGACCAGGCCAGTAATACCCCAGCAGCCTGTCTGGCGCCGACCATATCGGCTTCCATCGAAATGAGTCGCTGGTATTTCAGGCTTAGTAGAGGGTGGCGAATCCAATGTCGCAGATTAGGAGAAAACACTGCCTCGCTGGCCTCATGGTCTAGTCGTTGCAATAACGACTCTTTGCATTCGATCAAAATGCGCAGCCTTCCCTTATCCAACGCTTCCGGTTTGGAAAAACCCGGTGCGATGCTGGATCTGGCAAATAGTCTGGAAAATCTTGCGGAGATCGAACTGCGAAGTAAAGCGCCCTGGATGACCAGAAGCAGCATCAGCATTAATACCAGACCCGGCGGCGAATACCAGTCACCAGCGGCGGCATGAAACATAATAAGATAAACACCCAGACAGGTAATAAGCACATGACTGACAAACCAGAATGGCGGACTGGCGCTCAAGCCGGAGCGTTTTAACACTGAGAATAAAAATGGCATCAATAAAGCCATTGCGCCGAAAGCGCCGGCCCATTGGCGGTTACCAGACCCCGGCACCTGATGATCGAAGGGTAATAGAGCTAGCACAATGGCGATAATGGTGAATACCAGCAAAACAAGTACAGCCTGGTTGGGTAGATCGGGACGTGGTTTGGTATTCAATGGCAGAATGGTTTCTGGTTATAGTTTTGACTGGGTCGATGCTATCTTGCTGTTGGTAAATTCTCAATCTTGAATAATACTATATTTATGAGTAGCTCACCCCATGAGCTACCAGGCCTGTATAGTGCCCACCAACGAAAACAGCCAAATCGGAAACAAATTGCAAATATTTCAAAAGTTCTCTTTATGTTCTCGCCGTGCTGTGTGATAATTTGCGCCGCAAAACGATACAAATTCCAGATTACAGGTAACCAGATATGGATGAAAACAAAGAAAAGGCTCTAGCCGTCGCGCTGGGGCAAATCGAAAAGCAGTTTGGCAAGGGAGCTGTTATGCGTCTGGGTGACTCAGGCGTCGATATGAACATGGATGTTGTATCAACCGGGTCATTATCGCTTGATATAGCACTTGGCGTTGGTGGCCTGCCGCGTGGTCGTGTAGTCGAAATCTATGGGCCTGAATCTTCCGGTAAGACTACTATGGCATTGCAGGTAGTGGCTGAGTGTCAGAAGGCGGGTGGCGCGGCGGCATTCGTCGATGCCGAGCACGCTCTCGATCCGGCTTATGCTGAAAAGCTTGGTGTCGATATCGATGACTTGCTGGTATCGCAGCCCGATACCGGTGAGCAGGCGCTGGAAATAACCGATATGCTGGTGCGTTCAGGCGCGGTCGACGTGGTTGTCGTCGATTCAGTCGCCGCGCTCACGCCAAAAGCCGAAATCGAAGGCGACATGGGTGATTCGCATATGGGTTTGCAGGCTCGACTCATGTCTCAGGCGCTGCGCAAGCTTACCGGTAATATCAAACGCTCGAACACCATGGTGATATTCATTAACCAGATCCGTATGAAAATCGGCGTGATGTTTGGTAATCCTGAAACCACAACAGGTGGTAATGCACTGAAATTTTACGCCTCGGTGCGGCTCGACATACGCCGTATCGGCGCGATCAAACGTGGCGATGAAGTGATTGGCAACGATACCCGCGTCAAAGTTGTGAAGAACAAGGTAGCGCCGCCATTCAAGCAATGTGAATTCGAAATTCTTTACGGCGAAGGCTCGTCGCGTGAAGGCGAGCTTATCGATCTTGGCGTCAAGCAAGGCATAGTCGACAAGGCTGGTGCTTGGTATAGCTATAACGAAGAGCGTATAGGGCAGGGTAAGGACAATGTTCGTACATTTCTAAAAGAACATCCCGAAATGGCCGATGAAATCGATCAGCGCATACGCGAGGCATTGTTACCGAAAAAATCCAACCAGGCTGACAGCGACGCACAGGAAACCGACCCACCGGTTGAAGCAGAAACGGTAGATTACTAACCCTAACCCATATCCCTCGTTTCTGTTGACGTGCATGCTGGCCAAAGCCCCTGATAGGAGTTCCCGATCAGGGGCTTTGTTTTTTTTGGTCGGAGTTTGTGTACGGAGTCTATTTAATGAAAAAGCAAAATAGCATTCGAAATACGGCAATGAACCTGTTGGCGAGGCGGGAGCATTCTGCCAGTGAATTGTTGCGAAAGTTAAAACAGCGAGAACATAGCGAGGATGAAATACTGGCTGTGATCGATACCTTGCAGGTCGAGAATCTGCAAAGTGATTTACGTTTTACCGAGAGTTTTATCAATCAACGCGTTAATGCTGGGCACGGACCGATTAAAATTCGTCATGAATTGAAGCAGAGGGGTGTTAGCGGTGAGCTGGTTAATGCCGTGCTGGAGGCTTATGAAGATGAATGGCAGGACCGTATGTCGGAGCAGCGAATTCGCAAATTTGGCAGTGAAATACCCAATGATTACAGTCAAAAAATGAAACAGGCGCGTTTTTTACAAAATAGGGGTTTTTCTCCCGAGTCAGTCATGCGATTATTCCGCTGAAGTTTTGAATTACCTGACCGATTGGGTCAGTATCGTCCGCGTTATCGAAGTCCAGAATCGTTTATGACTACCAGTGCCGAGTTACGGGATCAGTTCCTGAAGTATTTTGAAAGTAAAGGTCACACCATTGTGCCTTCCAGTCCGTTGGTGCCCGGTAACGATCCAACGCTGTTGTTCACCAATGCGGGCATGGTGCAATTTAAGGATGTTTTCCTGGGTAGCGACAAACGCAGTTACCAAACTGCGACTACTTCTCAGCGCTGCGTGCGTGCGGGTGGTAAGCATAACGATCTGGAAAACGTCGGCTATACCGCCAGGCACCACACTTTTTTTGAAATGCTCGGCAACTTCAGTTTTGGTGATTATTTCAAGAAGGATGCTATCCATTATGCCTGGGATTTCCTCACCAGTGTGATAGGCCTGCCCGCCGAGAAGCTTTGGGTCACGGTTTATGCCGATGACGAAGAGGCTGCTAATATCTGGTTAAACGATATCGGTGTCGATGCGGAGCGTTTTACTCGCATCGCCACTTCGGACAATTTCTGGTCAATGGGTGATACCGGTCCCTGCGGACCCTGTAGTGAAATTTTTTACGATCATGGCCCCGAGATCGAGGGTGGTCCTCCGGGTACGCCGGAGGAAGATGGTGACCGTTATATTGAAATCTGGAACCTGGTTTTCATGCAGTTCAATAAAGATGCCGACGGCATAATGCATCCTTTGCCGAAGCCCTCGGTTGATACCGGCATGGGCCTGGAGCGCCTCGCTGCAATCTTGCAGCATGTCCACAATAATTACGATATTGATCTATTTCAGGTCCTGATCAAAGCTGCCGCCAAACTGACTAATACTAAAGATCTGGAAAATAAGTCGCTCAGAGTGATAGCCGACCACATCCGCTCCTGCGCCTTTCTGATCGTTGACGGGGTATTGCCGTCCAACGAAGGTCGCGGTTATGTACTGCGGCGGATTATACGTCGTGCCGCCCGGCACGGACACCAACTCGATTGCAAGCAGCCGTTCTTTTATAAACTTGTCACTACGCTTGATAAATTGATGGGTGACGCGTACCCCGAATTGCGCAAACTAGTTGATCATGTGGCGCGTGTGCTGCAAAAGGAGGAAGAACGCTTCGCTGAAACGCTGGAGCAGGGTATGCGTATCCTCGAAGACAGAATCGCCGAAATGAAAGGCGATACAATCGATGGCGATACCGTATTCAAGCTCTATGACACTTATGGCTTCCCGGTCGACCTGACTGCTGATGTGGCGCGCGAGCGTGATCTGAAAATTGATCAGGCTGGATTTGACGCGGCGATGGATAAGCAAAAAAAGCGTAGCCAGGAGTCCAGCAAATTCGGCGTGGCTAGCGAAGGATTCAGGCTCGATGGGTATGTTGCCACTGGATTTCTGGGTTACGAGCAGGGCAAAGCCTCTGCACGGGTTGTCGCGATATTGCAAAACGGTGAAATAATCAAATCGCTCGATAATGGCGACGAGGCTATTATCATTCTTGATCAAACACCTTTTTACGCAGAGTCAGGTGGTCAGGTCGGTGACATTGGTACTCTTTTCAGCAAGGGCATGGAATTCCAGGTGCTCGATACGCAAAAACAGAACGATGTATACCTGCATATCGGCAAACTGATATCGGGAGAATTAGCCGAAGGTGGCAAGATCGATGCGGCAATCGAAGAAGATTATCGAAGCGCCATCATGCTCAACCATTCCGCTACGCATTTAATGCATGAAGCCCTGCGACAGGTGCTGGGTGAACATGTTCAACAAAAGGGTTCACTGGTAGATTCCGAAAAGCTACGTTTCGATTTTTCACATTACCAACCGTTGAGCCGTGAAGAAATTGAACGCATCGAGACCCTGGTCAATAATCAGATCAGACTCAACTTCGAAACCTCGGCTGAGTTGATGGATATGGCTTCTGCCAAAGCCACGGGGGCGATGGCGTTGTTTGGCGAAAAATATGGTGATGAAGTCCGCGTGCTGCGTATTGGCTCCGACTCGGTCGAACTGTGCGGTGGCACCCATGTGCAGCGTGCGGGTGATATCGGCCTGTTCAAGATTCTGCTTGAAACCGGTATCGCCTCGGGTGTCAGGCGTATAGAAGCCGTGACAGGGCAAATCGCTATGCAGCGCTTCATCGAAAGCGAAAGTAAACTTGAAGAAGCCGCCCAGGCGCTTAAAGCCAGTCGAAATGACCTTGTTGCGCGAATAAACCAGCTTAACACCGCAAACCGTAGTCTGGAAAAACAACTCGATGGCTTGAAATCGAAGGCCGCCAGTCAGGCAGGTGGTGATTTGGCTGCTCAGGCACAGGAAATCAAAGGTATCAAAGTGCTCGCCGCCAGCCTCGATGCCACCAATGTCAAAACTCTGCGCGAAACTGTCGACCAGCTTAAAAATAAGCTCGGTAAAGCAGCTGTGGTTCTGGCCAGTAGCGACAATAATAAAGTGTCGATTATTGCCGGTGTGACTAAGGCGCAGACCGGGCAGATCCGTGCTGGTGATCTGGCCAATTTTGTTGCCGAGCAGTGCGGTGGTCGTGGTGGGGGCAGGCCGGATATGGCGCAGGCGGGCGGTAATCAACCAGAAAATCTGGATCAGGCTCTAGCTTCGGTCGCCGCCTGGATAGAAAGTCAAATCTAACTCAATAAATTAGGTTATTTGGTTATACAAACCGGCGTGATTTATCTATAATCCGCGCTCGTTTTTTTAAGGATATTACTGGACATCCATGTCTCTTCTCGTGCAAAAATATGGCGGTACTTCGGTTGGTTCGATAGAACGAATCGAAGCCGTGGCTGAAAAAGTGATCGGCTACCGGGAGCAGGGTAATGATATGGTTGTTGTGGTTTCAGCGATGAGTGGCGAAACCAATCGGTTAGCCGCCCTGGCGCAGGAAATTAATCCACGGGCCAATGGGCGTGAGCTTGATGTTTTACTAACAACGGGTGAGCAGGTGACCATAGCCCTGCTGTCCATGGCTTTCGAAAAGCGTGGTTATGCGGCGAAGTCATATACTGGCGGTCAGGTGAGGATTACTACCGACAGTGCTCACAATAAGGCGAGAATTAAATCGATTGACAATGAAAACATCCAGCGTGATCTGGATTCAGGCCATATCGTGGTTGTCGCAGGTTTTCAGGGTATCGATGAACACGGCAACATCACTACCCTGGGCCGGGGCGGTTCGGACACCACCGGTGTTGCACTTGCTGCCGCACTAAAAGCTGACGAGTGCCAGATTTTTACCGATGTAGATGGTGTTTACACTACCGACCCGCGGGTTGAGCCCGACGCCCGGCGGCTCAAGGCCATCAGCTTTGAAGAAATGCTTGAAATGGCTAGTCTGGGCTCGAAAGTATTACAGATCAGGGCTGTTGAATTCGCACAAAAATACCAGGTGCCGTTACGTGTGCTATCCTCATTCGAGGAAGGTGAAGGCACTTTAATCACTACAGAATATGAAGTGGAAGATATTATGGAACAAGCCCTGATTTCGGGCATCGCCTTTAATCGAGACGAAGCCCAACTGACCATCAACGGCGTCGCAGATACCCCCGGTATTGCTTATCAAATTCTGGGGCCTATCTCCGATGCCAATATTGAAGTGGATATGATATTGCAGAATGTCAGTGCTGATGGCTCGACCGATTTTACTTTTACCGTGCATCGCAACGACTATGAGACAGCATTTGCCTCGTTACAGAAAACCGCAGAGAGCCTTGATGCACGTGAAGTGTCGGGTAACAACAGGATAGTTAAAATTTCTATAGTGGGTGTGGGCATGCGCTCGCATGCTGGTATTGCCAGCCGCATGTTCGAATATCTGGCAAAAGAAGGCATCAATATACTAATGATCTCGACGTCTGAGATAAAGGTCTCTGTCGTGGTTGATGAAAAATACCTGGAGCTCGGTGTACGCGCCCTGCACGAGGGGTTTGACCTCACGCAGGAGGGGTGATTTGTAGTTTTTTGAAGTGAATCACAGTTAGACTGCCAAAGACGGCATATCGCCAGGAAATGTGGACTGGCTACCCGCTACTTTGTTGGGTAGAATGCCGTAAGACCCGGGTTAGATTGGGTTGAATAAAAATAATAATGGACTACCTGTATGGGAATACTGGTTTGGATTACTATGTTTTATTAATTTGGAGAAAGAAAATGCTGATATTAACTCGGCGAGTAGGGGAGACTTTAATGATAGGCGATGACGTTACAGTCACTGTTCTTGGTGTTAAAGGAAACCAGGTACGAATAGGTGTTAACGCACCAAGAGAAGTGGCAGTGCATCGTGAAGAAATATACGAGCGCATTAAGGCCGAAGAGAGACAGAACGATGATCAGGACCAGGACCAGATAGGGAATCAGGCCTAGCAAAAACTAGCTTGGATGTAAAATAGAGCGGCGATTCTCGTCGCTTTATTAATTTCATAAAAAATTTTTGGAGAGATGGCCGAGTGGCTGACAAATTCGTCTGGAACGAATTTGGACATCGACAGATGGCCCCGAAGGGGTGAAGGGCACGCCTACATGGATGTAGGTGGTAGAGCAACGCAGGAGCAGTTGCCGAGGATGCCCTGAACAACGCGCTCTCCTGCTAAGGGAGTAGCGAACGAACCGATTTTGGAGAGATGGCCGAGTGGCTGAAGGCGCTCCCCTGCTAAGGGAGTATACGTTAATCGCGTATCGAGGGTTCGAATCCCTCTCTCTCCGCCATGTAGTCTGGTCTCAGCAGAGAATCTCTGCTGAGACCACATCTTCTTTAATAAATTCATAAACTTAGCTCTCTTATCAGGCTTGGATACCATCAATTTGCGAACTGGTATTGCGCTGAATTACGCGAGTTTATCGATTTGTCTCGAACTGGGATTCCAGCAGTTCGTTTTTGGTTTTATTGGTGTGGTAGCTGGAAAAGAGCTTGTTGCTTTTCCCAGCTTATATCGAAATTCACTTTCAGTTTCCCGAGTGTGAGGTCGTGCGGGATATTACCTTTAAAGCGTATTGACAAGTTAAGTTGTTGGGCAGGAGGAATTACTGCCAGTCGCAATCAAGCAACCACTCTGCTCCACTCATCGAACGCACTTATCCTAAGACTCCGATAGTGCTCAGCCCTGACCAAGTGCCGTCCCAGATTGAAGAGATTACTGACAGCAGCATGAGCACTCAGGAATCTCTGAGCCTGCACCACTGATTTGAACCTTCGCATCCCTCGCTCCCTGACTCTTGTCGGCTCGTGTGATTGCTCAGCTCGATTATTGGCATAACGCTCTGTAACGTGAATGGCGTCAGGGATCA
>JAAENK010000059.1 GCA_024224415.1 Gammaproteobacteria bacterium
CATGCTATCGCCCGCCCTTTCTTTTTTTCTCAACAATCCCTTTCGGTTTTATTGCTGGTTCTGATTACTTCAACCAGGAATCTACCACAACCGAGTTTTTACCAACCCATTCCTGGGCATAATCATCGGCGTCTTTTTTGTCTACTACCAGAGCGTAGGTCATGCCTGATACCAGATCGGTAGTGAGCTTGACGCTATCGAGCATGGCAGCAACGTCGGGATGATCTTTCTTCAGCGAAGCTGCGTAGTGAATGTGAAGGTAGGCCAGATCCCATGCAACCGGTGTATCAGAAACTTCCAGCCAGTTTGGATCATCGGTAGGCTGCACCATTTTCCACTTGGAAGCATCGTAAGCAGGCTCTTCGAGAATAACCAGCTCATGCAGTGCGAATAAATGATGCGGGGTGTAGCAGAAAAATACACTATCATCTCCCTTTGCCACGGCGTTATCGACACCAGCCATGGCTACGCTTTCATCCATTTCCATCAGGTTCATGGTTTCGTCATAGCCATAACTCTTGGCGCGAACTTTTTCAACGTTGGTTGAAGCCCAGCCAGAGGCACCGATCCAGACTTCACCTTTACCATCACCATCGGTATCAAAGTTTTTCGCCATATCCGGATCGGACAGGTCAGAAATCTTTTTAATACCAGTACGATCAGCGGTGCCCTTGGTAACACACATGCCTTGAAAGGCCGGAGTACCATTCGGTGCCTGAACAACTGTTTTCTTTTGATTGACAAAAGTGTTGTTAAGGTTTGACTGGTTAGGCAACCAGACTTCTGGATGGATGTGCATGCTGCCTGAATCCATCGCTTCGAACACAACAGGGTTAGTGGCGTTTTGCAATTCGACTTCGAGACCGAAGTTATCTTCGATAACGACTTTCAGTATGCTGGCAGTTGCAGCAACGGATGGCCAGTTTGGTACGCCGATGACGACATCTGCAGCGGTGGCAACGCTGGAAATACTCATTGTCGCAGCGACGAAGGCACCGGTTAAGGTTTTCTTAAAATGCATTATGAATCTCCTCGGGTTTCTAGTTTTGTTAAATAACAGTGAGCCTATTTGATAGAGCTTAAAACACTGATTATGAATGAGATACTCTAGCGGTATCCTCATCAGTAAAATAGGCCCAATTAGTAAAATCAACATGGACCAGATTTTACTGCCCAGCAATATAGCATAACAGCTTTGGCTCCACCTATTTGATTTATCCAGCTAACAATCGATCGAGCAATAGTTAACGATTTCCATAATTACACAAATATTTCCCCAACAAAAATACTTATATTTAACATTAAAGTTAAATAATTTAATAATGTAGTGAAATTAACGGCAATGGTACAACTAGTTACGAAGGAACCAGGTGTATACGTTTTAGCCAATACTGATCGACTTCAACTCAAAAAGTCCAGTTTTTAAATTGACCTAATCAAAAGCCGATTTTACAAACGTCCGCGCTGTTGAAATAGCACCCGGAGCGTCATCACTATAGCCGTTGGCTCCAATTGCATCGGCAAAACTCTGATTAACCGGGGCACCGCCGACGACCACCTTGAGGTCGGGCCTTTCATCCTTGATAATCCGGACCGAGTTCTCCATCGCTTTCATCGTCGTTGTCAGCAGCGCACTCATCATAATAAACTCCGCATCGTGTTCATGGGCAGCAGCGAGAAATCTATCGGTGTCCACATCCACACCGAGATCAATAACATTGAAGCTTGCACCCTCCAGCATCATGGCGACCAAATTTTTTCCGATGTCGTGCATATCACCCTTGACCGAACCTATGACTGCGGTGCCTATGATTGTGGATTTGTCGCCAAGGAACAATGGCCGCAAAACATCCAGGCCGGCTTTCATCGTCTCGGCGGCCATGAGCATTTCGGGTACGAAAATTGTGCCGTCACTGAAGCACTTGCCGACTTCGTCCAGGGCTTCTATCAGTGCCTCATCAAGTATCGCTTTCGGAGGCGTTTTGGCATCCAGTTCCTGTTTTACCAGATCAGAGATTCCCTCGTCATCGTATTCGAGAACCGCATCATATATATCATCCAGGCTCATTAGTTGTTCCCCTGCTTCAGACCAGCCTTATACATCGCCACGACATTCTCTGGCGGAACATCGGCACAGATATTATGCACCGGACCCATTACATAGCCTCCACCAGTACCGAGGTCATGAATTCTCTTTTTAACTTCCGCCTCAACATCTTCGACGTGCCCGTTGGGTAACACTTCAAAAGTATCGATTGCCCCCCAAAAACTCAGATTCTTACCATATCGTTGCTTGAGTATTTGCGTGTCCATGTTAGCGGCGGAAACCTGTACAGGGTTCAATATTTCCACACCATTGTCGATGAATTCATCAAGCAGCGGTGCTATTGCCCCACAACTATGGTAGTAAATCCTGGCTTTGGTAAGGCTTTTGACGTATTGACATAATTCGAGTTGGTAAGGCTTTACCAGTTCGTTGTAGCTCTTTGGAGAAATCAGCAAATTGTCCTGACCGGCCAGATCGTCAGCTAACTGAATGACATCGATGAATTCACCGACTTCGCGTAGATACAGCTCGGCGTTGCGCTTACGAATATCAAGAATTCTACGCATTAGGGCGTGAACAAAATCCTTATTTTTAATGAGGTCCTTCATGAATTCTGCGAGACCACGTAGATACCAGGCCTGTTCGAATATATTTCCGGGAGAACCCAGGCAACCGACCAGGGCGTATTCACCTGCCTCGTATAGTTTGCGGGCTGGTTCCCGGATCCCCTCGAAATCGTAGTCGTCAGCAGGATCAGGCCATGGAAACAAATCGAGGTCGGTCAAACTCGCTTTTTGAAGTGGATGGCCTGTTAAATTGGCATAGTCGCCGACAATCTGTCTCGAAACACCCCATTCATCCACAAACTTAGCATCGCTATTGGGCAGGGCTATATGTTCACCGATGGTATCGTTCACTTGACTTGTCGGGCGGATATGACGCGTATCGATATCGAATTTTTCAAGTATCACGTCATCGATATAACTGGTTTGCCAGGTATGCGCCATAACGTTTGTACTCAGGCTCGAAAGACCGAGATGCTGTTTTAGATTTTCGTAAGCTAATATCGAGAGTGTTGTCTGTCGGCCACCGAGATCCATAGGTACACGATCTGGTTGTTCATGATTGAGGGCTGTTAACACGCGTTCTTTATGAGTTGTCATGGAATAACTCTCTCACAAAAGATTCGACCGCTACAAACGAGAATATTTTTAATAGATGAGTAAACTTAATTCATACGGTGGCTGCACGGCAGGGCATGGATTCGTATGGCGGAGATGACTTATATTTGTGCTAAAATCCAGTTTCGAAAGTCTGCAGCGTTCCGGCTTAACTCTATGTCCTGGGCCCATAAAAGATGGTAGCCGTAACCTTCGAGGACCATATCGAAAGGAACCACGAGAGCACCGCTGGTGAGTTCATCGGCCACCAGGTCGTCGGCGAGCATCACACCCTGACCATCAACCGCGGCCTGAGTGCGAACGACCGGATCAGCAATCGTTCGGCTGGATCTAATAGACTTCTGGGCAACTCCAGCCTTGTCGAGCCAGGCAGGCCAAAGATCGACGTTTTCCTGATCGCGCAGCAGCGTGACGTAGCGCAAGTCTTGCGGCTGCCGCAGCCCGTTATCGCCCTTTAGCAGGGAAGGCGCGCAAACCGGCGCCATATTCATGGGAAAAAGTTCTTGCGATACGGCTTCGCTCCATGGCGCCCGTCCCCAGCGGATCGCGAGATCATACATTCCAACCTCGAAGCCAGGCGCGTTGACAGCATGCTGGAGTTGCAAAACTATATCAGGGTGGACGTCCAGGAATTTGTTTAGTCGTTTCGACAACCAGCGCGTCGCAACATAATTACTAACCGCGACAGTTAGGGGCATCATTTTTTGATCAGTGCAGAGGGCTTGGATTTCGGTGTCGATATCCATGAGTGCGCGCTGCGTAACCCGGTGGAGACGTTCGCCTGCATCCGTCAGGCTGACCTTGCGAATCGCCCTGTGGAAAAGCTTCACTTCAAGTCGAGATTCAAGTTCTCGGATTTGATAGCTAACCGCTCCCTGGGTTATATGTAGTTCTTCCGCAGCTTTGGTGAAGCTCATTTTGCGTCCGGCGACTTCGAAAGTACGCAAACTGTTGAGAGAACCGATCTTCTTTAACATGCAGGTACTATGGAGTAAATTTACTCCCCTATCAATAAAACTTGCCTGCTACCGATCATGTCTTAAAAAAGTTAAACTGATAACATTTACTTTTAACCATTTAAGGCGCCATCATGAGTGAAGCAAGAGATTTTATCCCCCTGAATATAGCCGTACTGACAATATCAGATTCACGCACCGAAGCCGATGATAAATCTGGCGCATTATTGGTAAGCCTGTTGCAGGATGACGGGCATTGTAATGCTGAAAAAATCATAGTACCAGACGACAAATACCGCATTCGCGAGGTGCTATCACGCTGGATTGTCGATGAAAATATTCAGGTGGTTTTAACAACCGGCGGCACCGGCGTTACCGGTCGGGATGGCACACCCGAGGCAGTCGAACCCTTGCTCGATAAAATGATTGGTGGTTTTGGGGAAATGTTTCGTAAGCTGTCTTATGACAGTATTGGTAGTTCTACCTTACAGTCGCGTGCGCTGGCGGGTGTTGCCAACGGTACTTATATATTCTGTCTGCCAGGTTCGTCGGGGGCTTGCAAGGACGGTTGGACAAAACTGATCAATACCCAGCTCGACTATCGAACCAGACCCTGCAATCTGGTCGAATTGATGCCGCGCCTGCGGGAAGTTTAGGTATTTAATAAAGCCAGCGCCTGCTGCTGCAACTCGGGTGTTGCTGCGCTAAGCACATCTCCACGGGATTGCATGGTGAGTGGCTGTCCCTGCCAGTCGGTGATGAGACCGCCCGCGCCTTCGATCAGCGGAATCAATGGGAAATAATCGTAGGGTTTTAAATCATAGTCGATGACCAGGTCTACCTGTCCTGCCGCGAGCAGGGCATGTGGGTAGCAGTCATAGCCCAGGCGCATGACTCGGCCACATGAGCAAAGTTGGCTAAACAATGCGGGGTTTTGCTGGTTAATCTTTTCGCCTTCATTGATGTAAATAATAGCGTTTTCCAGTGTGGTGACTTTAGAGCAATGCAGTGCTTGCGATTGATTCAGTGTCGAGGTTATACCGTCTCCAACATACACTTCATCGAGTTCGGGCATGCGTATAATGCCGAGTTGTGGTTGATCGTTTTTCAACAATACCAGCAACATGCCGTACAGCGGCATACCGGAAACAAATGATCGCGTGCCATCGATTGGATCAATAACCCATTCGTATTCACTTTGGTGAGTTTCGCGACCAAATTCCTCACCAAAAATAGCGTGATCCGGGAACTGGGTTTTTAATGCTTTACGAATGAACTGTTCGGTTTCCTGGTCGGCAATGGTTACCGGGCTTTTATCCTGCTTGTGCTCGATATCAAATTCGGTGCGAAAATACTTTTGGGGGATTTGGCTGGCCTTTTCGGTAATTTCAAGGGCAGCTTGTAAAAAGTTGGGCATTGCTTACTCTATTGTTGGTTGACATGCGCAGCATATTGGAGAATTCTAATTTAAAAAAGCAGGAAACCCAATATGTCACAAGATCTCAACTCACTAAAAAAATTACCGATCTGGCAAGGTAACGTAAGCTTCGAACAACTCGGCGGTGGAATCACCAATGTGAATTACCTCGCTGAAGATAGCCAGGGAAAATACGTGGTGCGTATCGGTGAGGATATCCCGGTACACCAGGTCATGCGATTCAACGAACTTGCTGCCAGTCAGGCAGGGTATGCTGCGGGGCTTTCGCCAAGGGTTGTTTACCATGCTATCGGCATCCTGGTGCTTGATTTTATTCAAAGCCAGACACTTACGGCAGAGATGGTCTGTGATCAGGCAATGCTGGAGCGAATTTTACCACTGATTAAAACCTGCCATCGAGAAATGCCGAAACATCTACGTGGGGCGATGCTGATGTTCTGGGTATTCCACGTAGTGCGTGATTACGCTGCAACGTTGAAGGATGGTCAAAGCCAGTATCTGTCATTATTGCCTGAGTTACTGCAGATAGCCGAAAACCTGGAAAAGATATCGAACCCGAGTGATATCGTATTCGGCCACAATGACTTGCTACCCGCCAACTTCCTCGACGATGGCGAACGTTTGTGGCTTATCGACTGGGACTATGCCGGTTTCAACTCGCCGTTATTTGATCTGGGCGGGCTGGCTTCCAACAATGGTTTGAGTGAAATACAGGAAACCTGGATGCTGGAAAACTATTTTGACAAGCCCCTTACCGATCACCTGAAGCATCAATACCAGGCCATGAAATGCGCATCGCTATTACGAGAAACCATGTGGAGCATGGTTTCGGAAATTTATTCAAAAATCGATTTCGACTTTATCGCTTACAGCCAGGAAAACCTGGCTGCATTCAACACCGCGTACAACCTGTTTAAACAATCCTGAGGTTAGCCATGTCAGACTTACCCAATACAGCCAAAGCCGTCATTATCGGTGGCGGAATCATCGGCTGTTCGACCGCATACCATCTGGCCAGACTGGGCTGGACTGACACGGTTTTGCTTGAGCGCCAAAAGCTCACATCGGGTTCTACCTTTCACGCTGCTGGACTGGTCGGGCAATTGCGTTCCAATGCTAACATCACCGAGCTGCTCGGTTACTCGGTTGATTTGTACAACAAGCTTGAGGAAGAAACCGGTTTAGCAACTGGTTGGAAAATGAATGGCGGTTTACGATTGGCCTGTAATCAGGAGCGCTGGACGGAGGTCAAGCGACAGGCGACCACTGCGCGTTCGTTTGGGCTCGATATGCAATTACTCACACCCACCGA
>JAAENK010000060.1 GCA_024224415.1 Gammaproteobacteria bacterium
TTCTTTACCCAGGGAACTCGAAAAATAAAGCTTCTAATTAGTCTTCTGTAGTTTTATGCTCTCGGGATTCGTAACCTGTTTCAGGGAGTTAATTCTATGTCAACATCACCCTATTCCATCGATAGCTCGGAACGCAAGATCGACCCATACCGCCATCCAGAATTTGCGTTGAAGCCCGACGGTTCTCCAGACGATAACGACCGCATCGAAATTGGACCGACTGCACAGGCTTTCGCAGAGTGGAAAGCGCTTGGCCTGGAATCACCCCATCTAGATACCATGCGTGAATTTCGACTGCAACGGCTGGTGCAGGAATTGCAACGTCACGATTACGGCGGCATTGTGTTATTCGATCCGCTAAATATCCGCTATGCCACTGACTCTTCCAATATGCAATTATGGATCACACACAATCCAGCACGAGCCTGTTTTGTCGGCGCCGATGGTTACATGGTGTTATTCGATTTTCACAATTGCGAGCATCTGTCCGAGTATTTACCTCTTGTAAAAGAGGTTCGCGGTGGAGCATCGTTATATTTTATGGAAGCAGCAACACGAAGTGCTGAATTCGCACAGGGCTTTGCCAACCAGATCGATGAGTTAATGCGTAGCCATGCTGGTGACAATCGCCGTCTGGCTGTTGATAAAATTGAAATTTCTGGCTTACGCGCATTAGAAAAAATTGGGTTTGAAGTTTTCGAAGGACAACAAGTGACCGAGATCGCCAGAGTTATCAAGGGACCAGATGAAATCAAGGCTATGCGCTGCGCCATGGCTGCTTGCGAAGCAGCAATGTATGAAATGGAATACGCCATCGAGGCTGGTAAAAGTGAAAATGAAATCTGGTCTGTATTGCATGCAGGCAATATCAAACGCGGTGGTGAATGGTTGGAGACGCGCATTTTTTCATCCGGTCCGCGTACTAATCCCTGGTTCCAGGAATCTGGCCCACGTATTGTCAGCGATGGTGAATTGCTCGCACTCGACACCGATATGATTGGCACCTATGGCATATGCTGCGATATATCACGTACATGGTTATGCGGCGATGTTGAACCGACCGCTGAACAAAAGCGTCTGTATCAGATTTCTTATGAACATATCATGACTAATATGGCCTTACTCAAACCAGGCGTCAGATTTAGTGAGATCACCGAGAAGGCTCACCGCCTGCCCGATAGTTGCATTCCAAATCGTTACGGCGTCGTCATGCACGGTGTTGGTCTTTGTGATGAGTATCCTGCCATTCGCTACCGAGAAGATTACCAAGCATACGGTTACGATGGCATAGTTGAACCTGGCATGGTGCTTTGTGTGGAAGCCTATTGTGGTGAGAAAGACGGTCACGAAGGTATCAAACTCGAAGACCAGGTTCTGGTCACCGAAGATGGCTATGAAAACCTGACCAACTATCCGTTTGTTGAGGCTTTGTTGGCATAGCAACTACTCTTAAGTCTTTGCATCATACTTATTTTGCAGGTAGCCTTATCTACAGGGCTCCAGGAGAAACTATCGATGAGAAAAACCCCAAAGGTACGCGGACTATCCGACATACTCACTTATTTTCGACGCAATGAGACGCCCATATTTTTTGTTTCCCCGACGGCCTTTAACCTGCTTGGTCTGGAAAAATTTGTTAACAGGTTTTTCCATATCAATTACTTTGATTCATTTGATGGTGCGCACCCCCGGGTTTTTGTCCCCAGTGAAAAAAGTGCTGATGACTTTCAGTCAATGGAAGATGTTTGTAATTACATGCTCATGCATAAAGAAGTTATCGACAAAATTAAAAAATCTGGAAAAGGCCCGGCAAAATTATTATTCGTCATGTTTGACGAACGAACCGAAGAAATATGTGAACAGCTAGGTGTTGATATCGCCCTGCCATCGGTTGCTTTAAGAAATCGCCTCGATTCCAAAATAGAGTTAACCCAGCTCGCCAACCAGGCTGGTATCGACAGCGCACCAAACGTACTCGGTAAGGCCGATAGTTTTAACGAGCTCATGAGCCTGGCCAAAAAGCATAAACTCGGCAATGACCTGGTAGTACAAACACCATACGGTGATTCCGGACGCACCACATTTTTCATCAAGTCAGAGGCCGATTATGATAAGCATGCCGAGGACATGAAAGATGAGCAGTTGAAAATCATGAAACGCATCGACCATATGCCTGGCACGGTCGAAGTCTGTGTTACCCGTCATGGCACATTGGTTGGCCCAATTCAGACCGATATCACAGGTTATGAGGAAATTACCCCTTATAAAGGTGGCTGGTGCGGTAACGATGTATGGCCAAAAATATTCAATGCCAAAATACGCCGTGACTTACGCAATATGGCGTCATCACTGGGCGACCGACTTTATAAAGAAGGCTATAAAGGCGTTTTTTGTATGGACTTTCTGCTCGATACCAATGATGGCACCCCTTATCTTGGTGAAGTAAACCCTCGCATTAGTGGCGCAAGCCCTTTGACTAATTTAATCACTGCACATTACGGTGGAGTCCCTCTGTTTCTATTTCATTTGCTTGAATATCTCGATGTTGACTACGAAGTCGATCTGCGTCGCATTCAAAATCGCTGGAATGAGTACGATTTCTGGAGCCAGCTAGTCCTGAAACAGACCGTTGATCGTGTTCAACAACTCACCCATGCTCCGGCCAGCGGTGTGTGGCGAATGGACAAATACGGTGGAATTACTTTTGATCGTCATGATCTCGACTGGACCAACGTCATCGACAACGATGAAGCGTATTATCTGCGGGTTTATCGTGAGGGTGACTACACCTACAAGGGTGCCGATTTGGGAATTATAGTCTCACGTGGACGCATGCAAACCGAAAAGCGAGAATTACGCGAGCGTGCCAAAATGTGGACTGCGGCGATTAATGCCGAATTTCACGGCGTGGAACCGCCGAAGATGCCTGAATTCCCGCACGATCCCTACAAGTCTAAGTTGTTCTAGAGTAGCTAAACTCAGGCCGGTTGCTGCTGCTCTTCAAGCGGCGGTTCAACTATCGATTTGGACCAACCGATCAACCTCTCAATTGCTTCGGCAACGCGCAATACCAGATCGTCACTGCCGGCTGGGCCAAGTATTTGCAAGCCCAAAGGCAAGCCATTATCGCCTGTCCCCATCGGTATTGAACAGGCTGGTAAGCCCGCCAGATTGGCATCATAAAGAAATCCTGCCCAGTCCAGCCAGGGCATTTCTATGGCAGTATCACCTATTTTATGGGGATGAATGCTACCGTGTGGAAAGGCTTCACAACCCAGCGTTGGGGTAATTAAAATACTCGAACCAGAGCGCGCCCAGAGGTCTTCGTAAGTCTTGCGAATAACCTCGCGATACTTCTGCACCTCGTCGAATTGCTGCTCGGTAAACTGTCCACCAAACTCGATAAAGTTCTGCGCGACTTCACCAATGTCGACACCATCGTAAGTTTTGTCTTTGGCATGCTGATGGGCATCGAAGGTGGCGGTAATCGCCCAGGTAATAACCGATGAGGGCAACCCAGGTTTATCGTTAATAACATTCGCACCCATCGAATTTAGTTGTTCAATCACCGCGCGAAAAGCAATACGCACGTCGGCATTTACGGGTGCAAAACCAAGATCTTCGGAAACCACCAACGGATAATCGGTTAAGTCCAGCGCGTCTGTAATTTGTTCAATATCTTCATGCGAGGCTAACACCCGATACATCAAATGTGCGTCGGCGACACTCCTTGCCATCGGACCGTAGGAGACGATGGAATACCAGGAGGGGAAGCATGGTTCGCGTGGAATCGCAGCAAAGCTGGGTTTGAAACCCACAATACCGCAGAATGCCGCCGGAATGCGAATCGAACCACCGCCATCACCACCAAGTGACAAAGCACCAAGACCACTAGCTACGGCTGCCCCGGCACCACCTGAGGAACCACCCGGTGTGCGGTTCAGATCCCAGGGATTCGAGGTTGTGCCAAACAAATCCGAGTGCGTAATCCCGGTGAGGCTAAATTCCGGGCAAGTTGTTTTGGCGAAAATGACTGCGCCTGCCGTTTCGAGCAACTCGATCGCAAGACAGGTTTCAGTCGGTATAAACTGACTTAGAGTTTTTGAGCCATTTGTGCAGGGATAGCCCGCCAGAAATTGCGAATCCTTAATGGTCACGGGTAAACCACAAAGTGGTCCTGCCTCACCATTTTCAAGTTTACGGTCGGCTTCCTGCGCAACCTGGCGAGCTCGTTGATAAAGTTTCAACGCAAACGGATTAAGATAAGGATTAAATTTTTCGGACTGCTCTATAGTGGCTTCGAGTAGATCAACAGCACTTACCTGTCGACTTTTCAATGCTTCAATTTGCTCGACTGCTGTTTTATTTATGATCTGCATAGGCTCGATTACTGGTTGATTTCGGTTGCACTACGAGTGGTCCAACCAATCATAGTACAACCAATTTTATGTTACAGCTGAAAATCAGACGGCGACAGTTTCTTCCACTGCATCAGGTGCTTCAGGGTAGAATGCTATTTCGACTTCAGTTTCAAGCTCTGCATCTACGACTATTTCTTCGTATCCGCATAATGCAGCTTTCGAACGACGACTAATTTCATCTTTTGAGACATTTTCGATCTTGCTGGCAATAGACCAAAGTTGGCCATTGCTGTCAGCCAGTACGCCAGTGCGATCACCCCAGTAAGCGTCAAATATCGGAGTACGTACAACAGCACCCGCTTCGATAGCACGATTCCAGCTGATTTCGATATCATCGACGTATAGGTGTATCTGACCTGCACTCAGACCTGTGCTCAGTGGTGACAGGATACCCTGTTCCGGCATTTCCTGATTCAGTGCAATCAAGCTATTACCAATCTTGATAGTAGCGTGGACACTAACCGACTCGTCTGCACTGCTATGGCTACTGACTAATTCTGCACCAAAGGCAGCCTGATAAAAAGCCACTGCACTATCGACATCAATAACCGTCAGGCAGGGTGTTGCTGTTCTGTATCCGCGTGGGATAGGTGAAACTTTCTTGCTCATGTAAATACTTTCTCCATATTCAGCTAATGCTGAAATTATAAGTGCCTGCTGGCACGGAACAATCGATGTCTGAATGATTGAGGATTCCGACACCATGATGCATAATGTAGACAATGAATCAGATATTGTCAACACCATGAGCCAAGATGTAGTCTTAGGCATCACCGGATCGGTTACTCAGGCTGATCTGGCACCTCTGCGTATTGCAGGCAGATTAGGCGAGTACGCACTGGTTTATCGTGTTGAGCGTGTACATCAGGGTGGTGGCTACGGTGATCAGGACAAGCATCCAATGGCCTGGGCCATAGCTGTTTACGTTGATTCACAATTGTGCCGTGTATTTAATGCACGCAATGCCGGGCGCGAGTGGAACAGCATCGACCGTCTTGGCAGCTGGCTGCGCGACCAGGGGTTCTGGTGTTGGTGGACACGCAACGATCTCGAACCTGTGGGTACAGCTTTGGAAGAAGCTGAAGAGCCCGGCGAGCCGGGCATCGCCAATTTCCCTGAACCTCCGTTGCCGCTCTAATATGTCTGAAGCCACACGTATGGATTTCACCTTTCGGTCGTTAACCGAAGAGAAAGTCGGGCTTACCTGGCAACGTGAGTTTAAACGCCTCTGGCCAGCGTATCGTCGCTGGTTTTTACGCTATGGCGAAAGTGATCGCCCAACCTATTTGGAGTCATTACAGGCATTACGTCAATACATGCCAGAGTTCATGCCAACCTGGGAAGCCATGGTCGAGGCTGCTGGCGGTGGTGACCACGCCGCCCGGTTTCTTGCACAATACAAACCACCTCCGCTGTTTCGTGGTTGTTCACAGGCGGTTCATATCAACGATGAACCCGTTATCGTGCGCAACTACGATTATTCACCTTATGTATTTGATGGGTTACTCATGCGCAGCCACTTCGACCAGCGTGGCGTGATCGCGATGATCGACTGCATGTCGGGTGCACTTGACGGTATGAATGAGGACGGCCTTGCGGTATCCATGTCCTTTGGTGGGCGTGAAGAATTTGGTGACGGTTTTGGTGTAACGCTGTTAATTAGATATCTTCTTGAATATGCGACCAACGTCAGTGAGGTGATCGAGTTAGCCAGGGAAATCCCGATTCATGGTTCCTATAACCTGACATTGCTTGATGCCAACGCAAATCATGCAACGCTGGAAATCGCAGCGGGCGAACCAATGCGAGTAACCCAGGCTGCCATCGCGACCAACCACCAGCAACTCGGCAACTGGCCGTTGTACGAGGAAAAAGTACAAACCGAGCTACGCTATCAACACCTCGAGCAGTTAGCTGCCCAACAAACCGATAGCGCTACGGGTTTTGCGGGCCGATTTTTGCAACCACCTTTATACAACACACAATTTGCCCGGGGATTCGGCACCTTGTATACCGCCGCCTATTATCCCCGTCGACGTGAGTGCCATTACTTGTGGCCTGCACATGAATGGCGTTTTGATTTTCAGAATTTCACCGAGAGTGAGTACAACATCAGCTTTATCGACCCCGAGGGTTACCCGGATCACAGCGATGCTTATACCGAAACTTTTACCAGTAACCGATTACCGGGACTGGCTTTTTAAAGGTGCCTTTTGTAGTGGCCAGATTTACCGGGCCCCTTCCGTCTGCAAACAAATATATTCAGGGTTATTGCAAACAGGTGTTAATTCTTCTTATACTCTCCGATTGATGGTGTGTGGAAAAGAACCTGGAGAGGCTAACAGAAATACCTCTCTCTTAATTATAGCTTTAGCACAGTGTCTTAATGTGATCAGGCAATTTTGCCGACCAGGAGGAGATCGCAATGCTTAAAAAAACACTACTTCCCAGCATTTTACTACTTCTCGCTTATGGATTCTGGGTCAGTCCCGATTTCAAGGAAATCGCTGCCGGTGTTTCAATATTTCTGTTTGGCATGCTATTCCTGGAAGACGGCTTCAAGGCTTTCACCGGTGGCGTATTGGAGAAAATGCTACAGAAAACCACCGACAAAACCTGGAAAAGTTTGCTTTTTGGTGTCGTGTCGACAACGGTCATGCAATCAAGCTCGCTGGTTTCCGTCATCACCATTTCTTTTATCAGCGCGGGCCTGGTCACTCTGGTTGCCGGGATAGGCATTATCTTCGGCGCCAATATCGGCACCACCACCGGTGCCTGGCTGGTTGCAGCATTCGGACTGAAAGTAAAAATTTCTGCATACGCGATGCCAATGCTGGTTTTCGGCATCGTACTGTCATTCCAGAAATCCAGATATCTAAAGGGTATCGGATCAGTGCTGGCTGGGCTGGGCTTTCTGTTTCTCGGAATCCATTACATGAAGGAAGGGTTTGAGGCATTTAAGGACAGCTTCGACCTGGCATCATTGGCAGTCGAGGGATACCCGGGATTATTCCTGTTTGCTGCGATTGGTGCCGCTGCAACCGTTGTCATGCAGTCCAGCCACGCAACGTTGGTGCTGATTCTAACCGCATTGGCGGCTGCTCAAATTACCTACGAAAATGGCCTGGCGCTCGCTATCGGTGCCAATGTCGGTACCACGATAACTGCCATTATCGGCTCCTTAAGTGCCAATGTTCAGGGTAAGCGGCTTGCCGGGGCGCACCTGATATTTAACCTCGTTACAGGGTTGATCGCGATAGTATTCATCAACCAGTTCGTCTTGGCGGTAGATTTGATCAGTAACAAGGTCGGCATTGCCAGTGATAATTACACGATGAAACTGGCCGTCTTTCATACTTTATTCAATGTTACTGGCGTTGTCGTCATGGTTCCTCTGATTTCTCGACTTGCGGATCACCTGTTCAAGTTTTTTCCCGAAAAGGCGCTAGATCTGGCTGAACCGATGTATCTGAGCGATGCTGTGATCGAGTTCCCGGAAACTGTGTTGAAGTCGCTGAAGAAAGAAGTCTGGCATTTGTTTGACTCGGCGTTTGAAGTCATGGCCCATGGCATCAATCTGCATCGTACTGAAATACAGGAATCCCCTGATCTCGAACAAACTATCGATGATGACCGGGAAATCCATGAATTTGACCTGGACAAACTTTACGAAAGCAAGGTTAAAATACTTCATGGCGCGATCATCGATTTTATTTCTCGCTCTCAGGCCGAAATGCCAAGCATATTTTCGGAAGAGATGTATCGTCTACGTATCGCATCAAACGAAATTGTTGAATGTGTTAAGCACATCAAACATTTGCGCAAGAATGCAACGCGGTACATGGTTTCTGACAATGAACATATTCGCAGGGAATACAATCGGCTGAGATATCAGATTGCGATGATTCTCCGGGAAATTTACCGTCTACGTGGAGAAGATGACTACGATCATGCTCTGGCTATGCTCGAAATGGATGAGCTGAAAGCCGAGGTTATGGTCACACATAATGAACTGAACAAACGAATTACCGGTGTCCTGAAGGATTCCCAGATTACGCCCGAAATGGCGACCTCGTTGTTGAATGATTTCAATTATGTGGATGACACATCGAATAATCTGCTTGACTGCTCACAGGCATTGCTGGCCTCACATACGGATCTCGTAGCCGAGGCTGCCCAGGAAGTAATCCTGGATGACGATGAAATTGAAAAGGCATCCACAGCCTGACTCTGGGGAGTGGGAAAGCAACGCTGTTTTTCCCGACGTAAAACAATATGAGAGGGGTTTATAAATGAAATTCACCAGACTAGTCGATAAATTTGAAAAACTAGCCATTAAGCATGGACAGGGTAGTAGAATAAAAGCTGAGAAATTGGGAAAACTGCATCAATTGCTGGTCGATAAAAAGTCTCGCTATGAAGTTAAACTGGCAGCTACCACAGACCCGGGCAAACGAACAAAATTGGAAACAAGATTAAAGGTAGTTGCTGCGCAGATAGAAAAATCAAAACAGATATCGCCTGCTGGCTGACTGGCTAAGCAGCAGTCGGAGATTCATTTAATACTATCCACCGCGTTACCAGTCGGTGTCCATTGATTCATGCTAAACACGCACTATATGGAAGCCGATTTCGGGCAGACTCAAAGAATCCAGGAAACAATCTGCTCAATATCCAATGTAGCTTCCATCTCATCTGCCAGCCGCTCTATCGCATCCTCCTGGATCTGATAATAATCGATAGCGACAACATTCGTTAGTCCAACCCAATGTAACAAAGCTTCGCGACTTTCGGCTTCGTCGAATACGCCATGCAAATAGGTGCCAGCAATTTGCTCGTCTTTGGAAATTGCACCATCGTCGTGTCCTGCCAGTGATGCAAAAGGCCGTTGCAGGGCCTTACCGCTGGAGACCCCGGCATGAATTTCATAGCCGGTAACGTCAGCGTTGGAAAAGCTTAGCTTGCCGCTAACTCTTCTTAGCTGTTTCTCTGCTTCCAGTGTGGTCTCGAATTCCAGGAAACCGAAGCCGATACTGCTGCCGGGGTGTCCTTCTATTCCTTGCGGGTCGTGAATCATTTCCCCGAGCATTTGTAAACCACCGCATATCCCCAGCAGCTTGCCGCCAAAGCGACAATGCCGACGAATTGCTTCGTACCAGTTCTGGTCGTGTAAATACAGCATGTCTGCGCGTACTGATTTTGTGCCTGGCAATATAATCAGGTCTGCGGGTGGAATTGGATCTCCCGGTCCGATATATTCAAAATCAATATTGGGGTGCAGGCGTAGCACATCGAAATCTGTATGATTGCTGATACGTGATAAAACAGGCACAATAATTTTGATTGTCTGCGAAGTTGAATCGACGATATCAATATTTCGATTGATCGCATCTTCGGCTTCCAGGTGGAGCCCGAGCAAATAATTCATAACACCGAGAACTGGTTTGCGGGTTCTTTGTTCGAGCCAGTCCAGACCATTTTGCAGTAGTGAAATATCTCCACGGAATCGATTAATAATAAACCCGGCAGTGCGCTGCTGTTCGCTTGAACTGA
This sequence comes from Gammaproteobacteria bacterium, assembly GCA_024224415.1. Lineage (GTDB taxonomy): Bacteria > Pseudomonadota > Gammaproteobacteria. The sequence goes on from JAAENK010000060.1 coordinate 9,975, forward strand.
GTAATTCCAGTGTGCCCACCAAATGCGCGAATACGCCGCCGCGATCGATATCTGCTACGAGGATTACAGGACAATCCACCGCTTCGGCAAAACCCATATTAGCGATATCACCTTCACGCAAATTAATTTCGGCCGGACTACCGGCGCCTTCCACGATGATGGCATCGTATTGTTGCAAAAGCCGGTTATGGGATTCGAGCACTGCCGACATGGCGCTGGTTTTATATTGGTGGAAACTGGCCGCATCCATCTCCTGTAGGGCTTTGCCATGAATAATGACCTGTGCGCCAGTATCGCTGTTGGGTTTGAGTAATACCGGATTCATATCGGTATGCGGCTCCAGACCACAGGCCTGTGCCTGTACTGCCTGGGCGCGCCCGATTTCTCCGCCGTCTGTGGTCACCGCACTATTCAGCGCCATGTTTTGCGGTTTAAACGGTACGACATTAATACCACGTCGTTTCAAAATTCGGCACAGCCCGGCGACGACGGTACTCTTCCCGGCGTCGGAGGTGCAGCCCTGGATCATTAAGGTTTTGTTTTTAATATTTGCCACGAGCTTTAAGTGCTAAATTAAAGGGAGAAGTCCAGCCCAGGTTTGGACTTCTCCAATTAACTAGTCGTTAGTTAAAACTATATTTAGCGTTTATCCAGAAGTTTCTTTCAGGTGATGGGTAAAAGGCTTCTAGAGTCGTAAACTTACTACCTGCTTCGCTGTACTCTTCATTTAACAGGTTATTAACCCTGAAGGCGAAAACCCATTTCATAAAATCGTATGAAAGGTGGGCATTCACCACTTCATAGGATGATAATTTTGATAATTCATTGTCAAAATCACCACCAAAAACTTGCTCGCCTACACTAATCACTTCCAGCCCAAGCAGTAAAGCAGGACTATAGTGATAAGTGGTATCTAGCCGAACAGTTTGTTCAGGCACTAATGGCAAATTATTGCCTTCGAATGTACCATCGGTAATTTCGGCGTCGAGTAGCGTAAGGCTAAGGCTGGTATCGACTGTTTTCGACCATTGATTGAAAGCTTCCAGTATCAGTCCCTCACGTTGGGTTTGATCGAGATTTAAATTCAGGAAGGTGGATGAGTCGTATACGATTTCATTTTCCAGATTAATAGTATATAAAGTCGCTCTATAACCATCAGATCCGCTTTGATATTCGGCGCCAATTTCTAATGAAACACCTTCCTGGGTTAACAAAACCGAGGACGCGTTCGTATGCTCTTCAACGGTTGGATAACGATAATTCTGATCCGCCCGGGCAAATATTTTCAAATTATCCTGATGCCAGTTATAGCCAAGATTAAAAACCGAGCCAGAGTCATCAGCCGAAAATACACCCGCAAAACTATCAACAATATTCGAATTCTGATCGCTGTATCTCGCACCTATGTCAATCTGACTGGTCTCACCTACGGCCCATTGGCTTGAAATATAGATATCGTTGATAGTTTGATCAATGGCCTGTGTCCCAAATGAAGAAACCAGTTCATAGTCGGTCTGCTCCAGATTTATACCAAATAGTAGATTGGAATAACTATCTGGAATTATGTCGCTGATCACATACTTTGCGGATAGTATTCTTGTATCACGATCCTGAGTACTCAAAGATCCCGCAAA
>JAAENK010000061.1 GCA_024224415.1 Gammaproteobacteria bacterium
CCGATTCAAGCAAAGCGGAGCTATCAAGCAAGATGAAGCCGGGTTACCAGGCGCTTGATGTAATGGAGAATAATCTCAAAAATTCGGCCTTCCTTGCCGGCAAGAACTGTTCAATTGCTGATATTTCCCTGTATGCCTACACCCACGTAGCCGAGGAGGGCGGCTTTGATTTGAGCAGGTACCCAACAATCAACGCCTGGTTAAGTCAGATTCAGTCGCTTCCCGGCTATGTTGCCATGGGTGGATAGTCTTCCGACTTTTTCAACACTATTTCTCGATCCAAATTTGTATTCAAAAATCACAGTGTTTATACTGTGCGCCAGCTAATTCAGACATACTTTAACAATAATCCAGACGAGAAACCGTGAGCAACTCAAACCAGCAAATCGACAAAATTAAAAATCAGCCTGGCTTCATCGCCGCCCTTGATCAAAGCGGTGGCAGTACGCCGAAAGCACTAGCGAATTACGGTGTAGGTCAGGACGCTTATGCAAACGATGATGAAATGTTCCAGCAGGTACACAATATGCGAACGCGTATAGTTGCCAGCCCGAGTTTTCATGGTGAACGGATCATGGGTGCTATTTTGTTTGAAAACACTATGGATCGTGACATCGAAGGCAGTCCTGCCGCCGAATACCTGTGGGATGTGAAACGAGTAGTACCTTTTCTTAAAGTTGACAAAGGGCTCGCCGATGAACAAAACGGTGCTCAGATCATGAAAGATATGCCAGGGCTTAATAACTTACTCGACCGTGCCAAACAAAAAGGCATATTCGGCACCAAGATGCGTTCGGTGATCAAAACGGCCAATGCAGAAGGAGTCAATGCGGTAGTCGATCAACAGTTTGAAATCGGTAAGCGCATTGTCAACGCAGGATTAGTACCTATCATCGAGCCAGAAGTTGATATTAACAGTCCTGAAAAATCTGCAACGGAAGCATTGCTATTACCTGCACTGATTAAGCAGCTCGATCAACTCGGCGAAGGCCAGTATGTCATGCTTAAATTGACTTTACCGGAAGAGGATAACTTCTACAGTCCCTGTATCGAACACCCGAACGTACTCAAGGTGGTTGCATTGTCTGGTGGTTATTCCCGTGAAGAGGCAAATCGACGTCTAGCCGGGAATAACGGCATGGTCGCCAGCTTTTCACGTGCACTCACAGAAGGCCTTAGTGCTCAACAAAGCGATGAAGAATTCAATAAAATGTTGGACGAATCAATCGAAAGTATTTTTCAGGCATCAAAAACCTGAGTTCCTTTTTTAAATTTTGATAAGTGGAATCAATAATGAAGCTAAATATCAGGCTCGTAGAGATCATCGGTTTAACATTACTTCTTGGCAGTTGCGCCACCGTAAAATTGACCGATGGTGGTTCTAAAATCAGGGTGCTTGCACCCAGCGAAGTTTCCAGCTGTCGCTTACTTGGCCAGACTAACACCTCTGTTACTGCAACGGCGCTGGGTGTCCCCAGACCAGAGGAAACCATTGGAAATGAGCTTGCTACAATCGCAAGTAATAGCGCCTCTAACATGGGTGGCGATACTATTGTGCCTTTCACCGTAATAACCGAAGGACAACAGGTTTTTCAAGTTTACAAGTGCGTTAATCCAGACGGATAACTACCGGTTTTTGCATTATTGCCTTAAGGTTTTTGAGCAGTAATTTCTACGAGTGTAATCCAGTCGTAGGTTATATCTGTCAATGGTGAAATCGCTATTCTATATCTGCCTGTGAAGGTCGATGCATAAGGGTAAGCATTAGAACAGCCAATACGGCACCCACAATATCGCTAACAATATCCATAGCTGATGCGTATCGACCAATAACAAATGATTGATGAAATTCATCGCTACAGGCAAACAATAATACCAATGCGATAACCGTTAAGTTTAGCCTCGTTATGGAGTTGATTTTGGTGCGGCAGCTGAACCAGTAGAATGCTGCCAAAACCCCATATTCTGGGATATGTAACAGATTACCTAAAAGTTCTGGAACCATCTCAAAAAAGGATGGATGTTCCGGATTGTCAGAAAAACCAGGTTGGTGTGAAAGAAAAATAATCAACAACATCCATCCCACTGCGAGTACGGCTGACACCTCAGGTTTTTGTAATAATCCCTTCATCTTTTCATTTCAACCCGCGCGGCCATCTGCACGAGGAGAACATAGAATAGGGGCATAAACTATCAGGAACAACATAAAGGCAAGTGTCCAGAGTAGCGCCGCGGCAGTCAACCATAACAACCAGGCATCGACATGCAAAATCGGGGCAAATACCCTGATTAGCGCAGCGCCGGTAAGCATCAAATAGCCAGCTACCATGGCAGGCGGCGTGACCAGTGCTCGGCCAGTATGTCCCAGCGCGGCACGGCTCATCACTCCAAGAATCATGGTTGAAAACGCACCTGTTGTGAGTGCGTGTAGCCAGCTTGTGGCTGGCATTGGAATACCGGATAACCATAACGCTTTCATGACAAGTGCGATCGGTAGCCAGGCATAGGCCAAATGCAATATCCAGACTATTGGTTCCTTCAAAGCTTGGTGTCCGTGCCAGCGACTTAATTGCAATGCCATCAAAAGAGCGGTGGCCATCGCCAGGCCTGTTGCCAGCATAGTGTTTGGATAAAACAGATCAACCACGAGGATTGCGGCTGTCGCCAATAACAGCGATTCGTTGAGCATGGGCAGGCGGCGGATTTTGATCTCGATTCCTCGTTGTCTGAGAGCCGCCGAGGTAAACGACGGAATGATGCGGCCTGCTACCAGAGTCACCGTCACCAGCATGACATTAATCGTGAGATGCAATGCATCGATGGCGTCACCGCTATGAAAATACAGATTTGCCATGAATAGAAGTAACAACAATCCGATAAAGACCAGATTGCGGTGACTGCCGGAACGTATCAATGCAGGAACAATAATGACTGCAAGTACTGGCACGAAGGCGAGATCAGCTACCGCGACCAGCAGGAATGCACTATCTGGTGCAAAGGTGAAAACAAGCCTTCCAGCCAACCACAACAATGTCAATACGATGAGTGGCGCACCAGCAAAACCACGGCGATTAGTCCAGCTCGGTATGGCCGTCAGTAAAAAACCTGCAACAGCTGCAACCACGACACCAAATATCATTTCATGGGCATGCCAAATAAGAACTGGCTTTTGCAAGCCGGGCAAGGTGTAGCCATACAGCGAGAAGATCCAGACAGGAATTACTATCGTAGCGTAAATCCCTGCCAGTAAAAAAAATGGCCGAAAGCCATAGGCAAATACTGCATAATCAGTTGCTGTCTTCCTCATTTCAGTTTCTTTGAGTTTATATTCATCATTTACTTGCGGGGTAAAAGCAATTGGATAATATCTCAAAAGCCCACCCTTCTTAATAGTCTGTATTGTATTTATTTATAAACCGGATTTAGTAATCAAGTTCAGGTATAACGATAGAAGTATGACGTATATTAGCCGTATTGTAACTTAAATGACCGAAATCCCTGGCAATGAAATCCTCAACGTATTAATTTTTATGGCAATACTGGGGATGGCTTTGGCCGTCGTCCTGGTAGTGGCCAATCGGTACATGTATGTCTGGGAAGATCCTCGCATTGCCGAAGTTGATGAAATGCTTCCACAATCTAATTGTGGCGCTTGTGGCACACCCGGCTGTCACCAGTTTGCGGTACAACTGGTGGCAGGAGACGTGGAAGCATCGCAGTGCACGGTTAATTCTGCTGATGACAATGCTGAAATAGCTGCTCACCTTGGGGTGAATGCTGGTGTGCAGGAAAAACGTGTCGCCCGCCTGGCCTGTGCGGGAGGACACAATGTTGCACGCAATACCGCTGCGTATAAAGGCATGCAAACCTGTCGTGGCGCTACCCTGATCTCTGGCGGTGGCAAAGGCTGCTTCTGGGGTTGCCTGGGTCTGGGGGATTGTGAAGACGTTTGTGACTTCGATGCAATCAGCATGGATCAAAATGGTCTTCCAGTGGTTGATGAAGATAAATGCACCGCCTGTGATGATTGTGTGGATGTATGCCCCAAGGCATTGTTTGAGATCCATCCCGTCAGCCATCAACTGTGGGTTGCATGTAAAAACCTGCATTTTGGCGATACTGCCGAGATCGAGTGCGAAGTCGCCTGCAATACCTGCGAGCGTTGCGTCAAAGATTCCAGCGAGGGTTTGATCGTAATAACAGACAACCTCGCAGTGATAAATTACAAGTTCAATGATCTTGCCCAAAGGGAGGCAATCGATCGCTGTCCTACCGGCGCTATCGTCTGGATTACCCCCGATTCCAGGGTACACAAGGGCCAAAAGGCCAAAAAAATAATTCGAAAAACAGCCCTTCCGATACATTGACATCGGTCTCCTGAACCTGATACTCATCCGATCAATTTTTTTAAATAAACTTATTACATGAACATCTTAAGAAAAGGTAACACCAGGAAATTTAAATACCCAGGTACCCGCATGGCGGTCGATGGTAATACCGCCGTCATTATGTGTGAACGTGAAGCATCCGACGCCGCTGGCGCTTATCCAATTACACCATCCACGCAGATGGGGGAGTACTGGGCGGAAGAGGCCGCCAACGGTCATCTGAATACTTCGGGAAGACCACTGGTGTTTGTCGAGCCAGAATCTGAACACGCCGCTGCTGCTGTAACGGCGGGCATGGCGATGACCGGTATGCGTGCTACCAATTTTACCTCGGCGCAAGGCGCTGCCTTTATGCACGAGTCACTATACGCTGCTGTGGGCAAACGCTTGCCCTACGTGCTTAACCTGGGTTGCCGGGCGATCACCAAAGCCAGCCTCAACGTACATTGTGGTCACGATGACTATCATTGTGTCGATGACACCGGATTCGTCCAGGTATTCGCAAAAAATGCCCAGGAGGCAGCCGATTTAAACCTTATCGGTCATAGAATTGCCGAATTGAGCCTGACGCCCGCTGTGGTAGGCCAGGATGGATTTTTAACCACCCATTTAATCGAACCGGTAATGATACCGGAACGGGAATTAATCGATGAATATCTGGGCTATCCAGACGATATGATCGATTGCCCGACCCCCGCGCAAACGATAGTCTACGGCCCCAAACGTCGCCGTATTCCGGAAGTCTGGAGTGTGGATTCTTCGCTTACCTCTGGCACCGTGCAAAACCAGGATGCCTACATGCAGGCTACTGCGGCACAGCGCCCATACTTTTTTGAACATATTCGCGACCTCAGCGAACAGGCTATGAGTGAGTATTATGAACTCACTGGACGCGAATATTCACGCCTTGGTAGCTACCGCATGGATGATGCCGAATACGTTATTCTGGGACAGGGCAGCGTCATGGTGCAGATTGAAGCGGTCATCGACTACCTGCGTAAAACCCGTAAGCTCAAGCTCGGCGCGATAAACATGACAATGTTCCGCCCATTTCCGGGGGATATGCTGGGCAAGCTGTTAAAAGGTAAAAAGGGCATCACTGTCTTTGAACGTACCGATCAACCGTTAGCCGAAGATTTACCATTGATGCGGGAAACACGTGCCACGATTTCCAAATGTATCGAAAATGGCCTGGCGGCGAGCAGAAAAACTAAGAAGAGCAAGTCCGCAGAAAGCGGCCTGGCTTATCCTGCATACGAAAGTTATCAAACCAGGGATGTACCTTCGCTGTATTCAGCCTGTTATGGCCTGGGCAGTCGCGACCTGCAACCTGAGGGCATTATCGCCGCCTTCGAGAATATGCTGGCCGATGGCAAGCAAAAACGTTTTTTCTATCTGGGAATCGATTTCCACCGCGAAGCTGGTACTCCAAAGCAAGAGGTTCATTTAAACAACCTGATTGAGCATTATCCCGAGCTTCCAGACCTGGCGCTCAAGGGTTCAGAAAATCCGGATTTGCAGCCCAAAGGCGCTATCACAGTGCGAATGCACTCGGTAGGTGGCTGGGGTGCGATCACGACGGGTAAGAACCTGGCGATGACGCTGTATGACCTGCTGGGGTATGATATTCGAGCCAACCCAAAATATGGTTCTGAGAAGAAAGGTCAACCTACAACTTATTATCTTTCCGCCGCACCCGAGCCAATTCGACTCAATTGTGAATATAACTTTGTGGACGTGGTGTTGTCTCCCGATCCGAATGTATTCACTCATTCCAATCCAGTATCGGGACTCAAACCCGGCGGGGCTTTTATTATTCAAAGCAATCTGAGTGCCGATGCAGAAGTCTGGGCGAGAATCCCACCAGCGGGACAGAAATATATCGTCGAAAATAACATACGAGTGTTTTATATCGATGGTTTTAAGATCGCGAAAGAAGAAGCTTCAAATCCTGAATTGCAATACCGCATGCAGGGTAATGCCTTCCAGGGTGCATTTTTTGCCGCATCGCCACTACTGGAAGCCGGTAACCTGACTGAAGAGGGCCTGTTCGAGGCTATTGAAAAACAGCTGCGAGACAAGTTTGGTGATAAGGGAGAGAAAGTCATCGAAGATAACCTGCGCGTCGTTCGCCGTGGTTTTGATGGCACTGTCGAAATCAAGGATAAGCCGTTGGGTATCGCCGGGGACAAATCCGAGAAGCAAATCACTCCGATGCCAATTATGCTCAAACAATTGCCCAAGGGTGCCGGTCTTGCGTCGGATATCCATCGTTTCTGGGCACAGGTCGGCAGCTTTTACAAGAAAGGTGAGGGTGATGCCACCATCGCCGATCCATTCATGGCAACCGGCCTTATGCCTGCAGCGACCGGGGTTTACCGTGATATGACTGCAATCCGCTTTGAGTATCCCGAGTTTATTGCAGACAACTGTACTGCCTGTGGCAACTGCTACACAGTTTGTCCAGACAGCGCTATTCCGGGATTGGTTAATACTTTTGCCGAAGTGTTCAACACCGCTATACTGGATATTGAAACCGGTGGCCAGCCTACCAACTATTTGCGCCGCGAAGTGCGTAATATCGAAAAGCGTATGCGTACTATGATCGATGCACGTGGTGATGGCGCCAATGTATCCAGTATCATGGATCAGGCCATCCTCGAATTACTGGCGGAATCCGAACTTGGAGGTAATTCCAGGGAAATGTTGGAAAAGGAACTGGCACTGTTAAGCCAGTTTATCGGTGATTTCAGATTCTCGATCACCAAACCCTACTACAGCACGCGGGAAAAGAAGAACAAAGGCTCGGGCGGACTATTTTCGGTGACTATCAATCCGTACACCTGTAAAGGTTGTATGGAATGCGTCACGGTCTGCGACGACGATGCCTTGCTTGCCGAACCCCAGACCGATGCAGCTATCGAACGCATGAAAAACGAATGGGAGCTATGGACTAAATTGCCAACCACACAGCCTGACTTTATTCGTATCGATGATATCGATGAAAAAATTGGTGCACTGGATACTCTGCTACTGGACAAGACAAATTATAATGGCATGGTCTCGGGCGACGGCGCCTGCATGGGCTGTGGTGAGAAAACTGTCATCCATCTGTTCACCGGTACTGTCACTGCGATGATGCAACCCCGTGTGGCCGAGCATGTCAGGAGAATCGATGACCTGACAGCCAAACTCGAAACTCATCTGCGTATGAAACTAGCCGAAAATATTGATTTGAGCCAGGGTGAAAGCTTGAAAGAAGCCATCGATGCTCATAAAGAAGACGACCTGACACTGGGTAAGCTGACTGCATCGATGGAGGCGGGTAATAAATTCACCCCTATAGACCAGGAGTGGCTCACCGAAATGATGGGCTTACTCGACCAATTGCGTCATTTGAAATGGCTATACACGGCCGGTGAAACCAATGCCGGTCGAGCGAATATGGGCTTTATCAACGCAACAGGTTGTACCTCGGTATGGGGTTCGACTTTTCCCTACAGCCCTTATCCATTCCCCTGGACTAACAATTTGTTCCAGGATTCACCATCGGTGGCGATGGGTATTTTTGAAGGCCATATGGCTAAAATGGCCGATAGCTTTAAGCTGATCCGTCGTGTGGAGCTGGAGCTTGCGGGCAAGTATGATAGTGCCGAACATGATGCCTTCTTAACCTATTTCGACTGGAACCATTTCAGCGATGATGAGTGGAAATTGTGCCCACCGGTTGTCGCCGTAGGTGGTGATGGTGCAATGTACGATATCGGTTTCCAAAACCTGTCGCGTGCACTAGCCTCGGGTATGCCGATTAAGGCGCTGGTACTCGATACCCAGGTTTACTCCAATACCGGCGGCCAGGCCTGTACCTCGGGCTTTATCAGCCAGGTTGCCGATATGTCACCTTATGGCAAGGTTCACAAGGGCAAGGAGGAACAGCGTAAGGAAATCAGTCTGATCGGTATGGCGCATCGTACTGCCTTTGTACTACAAAGTACCCAGGCGCATGTGACCCATTTGCTGGAAGGTTTCATCGATGGCTTAAACAGCCGACGTCCTGCATTGTTTAATATTTATGCGACCTGCCAGCCGGAACATGGTGTAGGTGATGACATGTCCGATATCCAAAGCAAGCTGGTAGTCGATTCACGCGCCTATCCGCTGTTTCGCTATGATCCTGACGAAGCGACTTCACTTGCCGAAGCAGCCACGCTGGATGGAAACCATTCCATCGAAGAAGACTGGATCAGCTACGAAATTAAATATGAAGAAGATGGTGTGGAGAAGTCACTGAATACTTCGTTGACCTTCGCAGATTTTGCATTCACCGAGGGACGTTTTCGCAAACAGTTCAAGCCAGCTCCAGCAGAAACCTGGAATGACGACATGATGCCGTTAATCGAATTTCTAGATCTGAGCGAGGATGACCGCGAAGGCCTGTTTCCGTATATCTGGGCAGTGGATGATAGAAACCATCTAATGCGTATTCTGGTATCCGCTGAAATGGTAGCGTCCTGTGAAGAGCGCCTGACTTTCTGGCAACAGCTTAAGTCTCTGACCCGTGATGATGTAGTTATCGATGAAAAATCTATCAAAGCACAGGCTAAAGCCGAGGCGGCGCAACAGCTAACCTCAGGCCTGATCAACCTTGCATTAAATGGTGATATTTCAGCCATAGGCAGCGTCACACTACCCGTAACTACTGCTGGTGGCAACGGCGCAGCCGTTCCGGCTGCCGCAGAAGGATTTGAACCTGTCTGGATTGAAACGCCGGAATGTACCGCATGTGACGAGTGTACCGATATCAATCCAGCTATGTTCGCATACAATGAAGAAGGACTGGCTTATGTCAAAGACCCAACTGCAGGCTCTTTCCTGGATATTGTTAAATCGGCAGAGAAATGTACCGCAGAATGCCTGCATCCTGGAACGCCATTTAATCCTGATGAAAAGAATGTAGAAAAGTTGATCCAGCGCGCCGCGAAGTTCCAGTAAATGTAGTCCGAGATTACAGGCATGAACTGGTCCAGGCTATTTGGCTTTCAGGGTGGTATTCATCCAGGCTACCATAAAGATCGCACGAGCAATCGTGCGGTCAAGCGCCTGCCTTTTCCTCTCAGGTTAATCCTGCCGCTAGATCAACATATCGGTGCACCTGCATTGCCCATCGTCAGGCCCGGACAGGAAGTCATTCGAGGCGAACTCATTGCCAAAGCTGACGGGTTTGTTTCGGCACCGATTCATGCTCCGGCAACCGGGTTGGTGAAATCAATCGAACTCAAACCAACGGCTCGCGGCTCACTCACTAACTCCATCGTTATCGAAGTGTTGCGCGGCGACCCGCAGGAAGTCATGATCAGCGAGCCGCATGACATTAAAAATATGAATCACGATGAATTGGTAAATGCTATCCAGGATAGTGGATTGGCCGGCCTGGGTGGTGCGGCTTTTCCGAGCCATGTCAAACTTAAGCAACTCGATAGCAAACCGGCCGAGTTACTACTGGTCAATGGCTGCGAATGTGAACCTTATCTGACCACTGATCACCGGGTCATGCTTGAGCACCCCGAAGATCTCATACAGGGCATTAAATATGCAATGCGAGCAACCGGTACGCAGCGCGCTATCATCGGCATCGAAGATAATAAACTTGATGCTGTAGAAGTGATTCGCAATCATTTGCAAGCGGATGATCCCATCGAAGTCAAAACCGTCGTCACACGCTATCCACAGGGGGCGGAAAAGTTGCTTGTTAAATCGCTGCTGGGCAGGGAAGTGCCAGAAGGTGGACTGCCACTTGATGTCGGAGTAATTATCCATAACGTTGGTACGCTGGCACAAATGGGCAAATTACTACCCGCTGGTGAAGGCTTGATCGAACGCGTCGTTACAATTACCGGTACCGGTGTGGATAAGCCTGGCAACTACAAAATTTCATTGGGAACCCCTATCGGCTTTGTACTTGATACGTTGGGAATCGATGCAACGAAGGAAACCATCATTCTGGGCGGACCCATGATGGGGCCTGCCGTTGGATCGCTTGAAGCACCAGTTACCAAGGGCACTTCCGGAATTCTGGTGTTTCACGAACGTGACTTTATCGACCGGGAACATGAAAAGGTTTATCCATGCATCAAGTGTGGTCGCTGCGTAGATGCCTGTCCGATGCGCCTCAATCCAGCACAGTTAGGCTGGTTGGCGGCCAGCCGTGAATATCAGATCATGGCCGACGAATTCCATCTCAATAACTGTTTTGAATGCGGGTGTTGCAGTTATAGTTGCCCGTCAAGAATTCCACTGGTGCAATATTTTCGTATTGCCAAAGCAACCAATCGTGAACAGGCGATAAAACAGCAAAAACTGGAAGCGGAGGCGGCAAGTGGCGCGTAAACCACCTCGTATAGAACTTCATACGGCACCCCATGCGGTCGCTGCACAAAACGTTGTAGTAATCATGCGCAACGTTGTCTATGCCCTGTTGCCACTGCTCGGCTATGCTGTGTGGCTGTTCGGCTTAAGTGCGTTCATGTTAATACTGGTGGTCTTACTCAGCACTCTGGGCACTGAACGTTTCTTCAACTGGATGGGCAAGCAGGGCAGTACACTGGACGACTGGTCGGCAGTAATCACAGCCTTACTTTTAGCGCTAACCCTGCCACCAGGTTTTCCACTGTGGATGGGCGTGATTGCCGGGATTACTTCAATAGCGCTTGGCAAAGCGTTGTTCGGAGGATTAGGTTTTAACCTGCTCAACCCAGCGCTGGTTGGTCGTGCTTTTGTTCAAGCTGCTTTTCCGGTAGCTATTACCACCTGGACACCACCGTTTATCGTTACACGTTTTACCGAATTCATCCCTTCCACATTTACCCTGCCACTAATGCAGCCGATCGATATCAGCCAATGGCTGGCCACATCGGGTATCGACGCCTTCACTGGCGCAACACCGCTGGCGCTACAGAAATTTCAGTCCATTGCCACGCCTGTTGAATCTCTGTTTATGGGTTCTACGGCAGGTTCGGTCGGTGAAACTTCGGCGATCCTAATACTGCTCTGCGGTAGCTATCTTGCCGTACGCAAAATGATGAACTGGCGTATTCCGCTATATATATTTTTTGGTGTCGTAGCCACCAGTGCCTTGTTACAGCTGATTGACGATACCAATCCAGATCCACTTTTTATGCTGCTATCGGGTGGAGTAATGTTGGGTGCGGTTTTCATGGCCACCGATATGGTCGGCTCACCAATCACGCCACGCGGCATTATGATTTACGGGGTATTGATTGGTTTTCTGACAGTCATAATCCGCATCTATGGCGGCCTGTCCGAAGGGGTGATGTATGCGATTTTACTCGGTAATGCAGCAACCCCGTTGATTGAAATGGTTACCCAGCCACGTATTTTTGGTGCACGTAAAGCACCGGCAAAGGGTGGTACAGATGACTGAAACAACCGTGGAAAAACCGTCATCCCTGCGCATGATTATTTCCCTGACTCTGGTATCAATACTTTCTGGAATCGCAGTAGTATCGGTATACCTTTACACAAAACCCATTATCGACGAGAACAAACGGAGAGCTATCGAAGCTGCCGTATTGAAGGTAATTCCCGATGCGGCTGGGTACCAGCCCTTCCTGCTCGAAGACAATACGCTGAAGCCAGCTACCGATTCAAAAACAAAAGGCCTGCTTTTTTACGCGGGCTACGACCAGCACAAACAACTCGTTGGCCTTGCTGCACCAGCTAATGCACAGGGGTATGCTGATAAGGTATATATTATCTATGGCTACAGGTTTGATTGTGAGTGCATTACCGGTGTGAAAGTCATTAAACATGCTGAAACACCGGGCCTTGGTGATAAAGTTATCACCGACCAGAGTTTTGTCGCAAACTTCGACGCACTCGATGCAAAGGTCAATGTCGAAGGGTCTGCATTGCAGAATCGAATTATTACGGTAAAACACGGCGCCAAAACTAACCCATGGGAGATCGATGCAATCTCGGGAGCCACCATTACATCGCGTGCGATCGGCAAAGCACTAGATATAGGTGCAGGTCAACTGTTACCACAGGTATTGAAATTTCGCGACCAACTGGAGGCTCAGTAACCCTGATGCTTGATGATAAAATCACTAGCGAAACCTTCTGGGAAGGCGTTTGGGAAAACAACCCGGTGTTCGTCATGTTGCTTGGTATGTGTCCGGTACTAGCCGTCACCAACTCGACTATCAATGCGCTGGCAATGGGTCTGGCTACGCTGTTTGTGTTGCTGTCATCAAGCCTGCTGGTATCGCTGATCAGAAACTGGATACCAAAACAAACGCGCATAGCCATTTACATTATCATCATCGCAACCTTCGTAACCGTAGTTGACTATGTCATTCAGGCCATCAGCCTCGACCTTTACAATGCTCTGGGTGCATTCATCCAGCTAATTGTTGCCAACTGCATGATCCTGGGTCGGGCTGAAGCCTATGCTTCGAAAGTGCCGCCAGTAAAGTCTCTTGTAAACGCCCTTGGTATGGGTGTGGGCTTTACTATAGCATTGCTTTGTCTTGGCAGTGTACGAGAAATCCTGGGTAGTGGCACATTGTTAGGCTTCGATCTGTTTGGCGAGCATTATCAGCAGTGGGTGGTGATGATTCTGCCACCGGGTGGTTTTTTCGTACTTGGTGGTTGGTTATTACTGTTTGAGTGGCTCAGACAACGTAAAGAACAGGAGGAGAGTTAACTCATGGAACCAACAGGTCTCGATTTCATATTCTTCAATGCTTTCCTCGCGAGTAACTTTGTGCTCGCGCTATTCCTTGGGCTTTGCCCTTTCCTCGGGGTATCGGGCAAGCTGGAAACAGCTTTCCCGATGGGCATTGCCACCATGGTGGTAATGTTGATCAGCTCAGTATGCGCCTATTTTATTAACCAGATTCTTGTAAGTTACGATATCGAATACCTGCGCTTGATTAGTTATATCGCAGTCATTGCCTCATCGGTGCAACTGGTTGAGATGACCCTGAAAAAGTTTACCCCGGGATTGTTTCGTTCGCTAGGTATTTTCCTGCCGTTGATAACCACAAACTGCGCTATTTTGGGTCTGGCATTATTCCAAACTTTTAAGGAATATAATTTCCTGCAATCGCTGGTTTATGCACTCGGTGCAGGTGCTGGCTTTACTCTGGCAATTTTATTGATGGCTGGTATGCGCGAGCGTATGGATCTGGCCAGACTACCTTCGGTTACACAGGGTGCGGCCTTAAGCCTGATGATCGGTGGCCTGTTATCTCTTTCCTTTATGGGGTTTGCAGGACTAGGGTCATGAGAGATTTTATTATTGCCATGGTCGCTATACCAGTGCTGGTTTTGTTCTGGTTTACGGTTCAGCAGATCACTCGCCTATATTCTCTACGACACCCGGAACTTGGTACACATCGTGAAGAAGGTGGCGGTTGTGGCGGGCGTTGTGGTTGTGGTGCTGCTAGCAAGTGTAAGCGAAAATAACTGGCCTTACCTTTGCTCTCCAAACCTTTGCTGAAATGCCTCAGACATAAAGCTCCAGTGCCGTAATCGTCGGCTACCATGGCTGACCATCGAAGAAAAAGCAATCAATGCGATCAATAAATATAACTGGTTATCTCTTTCAAACGCTGGCAGGAGCGCGAGAGTGCCAAGTTTTATCAGCACACTCATACCGCGAACTTCGAACAGGGCAATGCAGCTACCATAAAGGTCGATAATAAACATGCCCAGCCCGGATATCAGCGTGCCTATCAACCAGGGTTTGAGCAGGCTTTCATTTTGATCAAAAAAGAAACCACCTACCAGGATACACAGGCAGAGAATATGGGCTGTACGCAGGCTGTTGAGCAACCAGCGTCGGTTGGGAAATGATCGAAAAGTGTCAGGGAATAATAGACTGCGGAGGCGTTCTGAAATCAAAGATCAAGTTGCATAAGTTGACGATAACCCGAGAACAATGGGGGGTAAACAAGGCAAAGTCAAGGAGTGGCCG
>JAAENK010000062.1 GCA_024224415.1 Gammaproteobacteria bacterium
GCCATTTGCCAGTACCGACGGATCGAACCGAATAGATATATGCCAGTAGTCGCTGCTGACCTGAACACCGTCTGCCGCTGCTTCGCTGGGTGCTTCATTTTGTACTATGACGGGCTTTGGTGTTACCGGTTCTCCGCCATCAAGATACTGTTGCAATTGCTCCAGTAATCCATCGCCAATTTGTTTGATTGAATCGGGTAGTGGCTCATCAGGGTTGTCGATGACCTGGCGAACCAGATGATTCATCTGATCTCTACTGTCGAGCAGCAGGGTCATCAGGTCTTCGCTTAGAGTCAGCTCTTTATCACGTAGCATACCCATTACTGATTCGGCAACGTGCGTAAATGCAACTACGTCATTGAAGCCAAAAATACCAGCCGAACCCTTGATGGTATGCACCGCCCGAAATAAGTCATTTATCAGTTCATCACTGTCGGGTTCATCTTCGAGCTTGAGTAAAATGGACTCAGACTGCTCCAGTAGCTCAGTAGCTTCTTCTGCAAAGGCCTGGCGCCCTTCAGCAAGATAATCGTTGTCATCACTCATGATGCTGTCTACTTTTTAGTGGACCAGTCGAACTGGTCTTTGATGTTTAACACATTCATTACTTCGGCGGTCTCGTCTGAAGCTGAGGAAATTTCAAGTGTTTTAGATTTTTTCTCGGCGCTGTGCTTTAGTGCGAGTAGGAGCTGAATGCCACTGCAATCTATTTCCTCAACGGCGGACAAGTCGATTTCAAAGCTGCTGTATTCAGCAAAGTGGTCGACTAAATCCTGATGGTTCTGGCTCGCGCTATAGATGGTCATGTCGGATTCGGCTTTGAGCTTACAAACTCCCGACTTTTTACTGCTAGTTTCTTCCAGTTCAATTGTCATGGTTTTTTCCTATGGCAGAACCAGTTTGGAAACCGCATCCAGCAGCTTTGGTGGCTGGAACGGTTTGACGATCCAGGCCTTTGCGCCCGCTGCTTTGCCTTCGGCCATCTTGCTTTGTTCAGATTCCGTGGTGAGCATGCAGATCGGGGTGAACCTGTAATCTGGCATTTGCTTTATTGCTTTCACCATCTCGATACCATTCATATTCGGCATATTGACGTCGCTGATAATGAGGTGGACCTTTTGACCAGTCAGCTTGGAAATGCCGTCCTTGCCGTCAGCGGCTTCGATCACGTCGTAGCCGGCGCCCATTAGCGCGGCCTTTACCACGATTCGAACGGATGAGGAATCATCCACCACTAATATTGTTTTACTCATAGATTTGCTCCACTAAAAGAAATTAACTTCACCACTTTCCTGGTCTGCCTCGTTGTCATAGATATCTCCGCTCACCTCGCTGTGTATCGATTTTTCAGGAGCTGTGGTATAGGTATCTTTCATCTGATCAAGCCAGTTAAGTGATTCGGCAATTCTTTCCGCGTCACCCGATTCCTGGGCGGCTATTACCGATTCGATGCTGGACTTCATTTTTTCCATATTTACGTTGATGTTTTGCAGTATTTGCGATGACCGATCCTGAAACTGCAGAGATATCAAGGCACTATTAATATCGGTCTGGATTTCATTGCTGATACCCACAATAACCTCCGCGCTGATCGAAATACTGACTTCCGAATCCTGGTATCTCTTAACCACTGACTGGATGATTTCGTCAGCGTGTTCCATTTTCAGCGTCTCCTCTTCTGACTGCTGGGCTACCTGTTCCATCGTCAGGGCTATTTGTTTGTTTATTTCATTGGCATTCTGGATGATTTTCTGGCCTGATTCATTGGCATTGTTAGCCAGCGATCTCACTTCGTCGGCAACCACGGCGAATCCTCGACCCTGGTCACCTGCGCGGGCAGCCTCGATGGCAGCATTGAGCGCCAGCAACTCGGTTTGACTGGCTATGGTGCTAATGTCATTTGCCATTTCGGTGAGGGCTTCGGTGTAATTAGTTAAAGGTTTGATATGTTCGATTACCTCGTGCTTGGATTCGAGGACTGTGTGTATAGATTCGGTGACGCCGTCAAGCCGGTCGCGGATTTCGGATGTCAATTTGCTGGATGATTGACCATCGCCATCGACTTTTTGGGAGTTGATAGTTTCGTGGAACACCGCCATCGCGGAATTGAGGCGTGTCATCACGTTCGAAAATTCTAAGGCAAGTTTATCGGTCTCGGCTTTGCCATCATCACAAACATGGTCTAACTGTTTTCTCCAGATCTGTGTTGATTCGTCGATGGTGAGGCTTAATTTTGATAAAACCTGGTTATTGGTTATGTGCTCCTGATCCTCAATGTCGTCAGTATCAGCTGATTCGTTTTCCAGGGTTTGAATTATTCTTTTCTGGCTTAGGTAGGCTGCACCAAAGCTTGATGGCAGCATAATCAGCAGGTACCACAACACAATTTGCGAAAAGTCTGTGCTGACCGCGATTACCATAGCACTTATCATTGCTATGCCAACCGGGATGTAAATGGTTTCCCTGAACATGAATTTGCCCATATAATCGTTTTGTTTAACTTTAGTTAATACATGTA
Source organism: Gammaproteobacteria bacterium (assembly GCA_024224415.1). GTDB lineage: Bacteria > Pseudomonadota > Gammaproteobacteria. Next base: position 2,519 of record JAAENK010000062.1, read on the forward strand.
ACGGTTTTATATAGATGAACTTGAGGGGTATTTCATAAATAATTTCGGTTAGGCCGATAAATTAGGCGTGAGATTTCAGGCTTCATGGTTAAATACCAAAATTCCAGCACGGTTGATCTATACTCTAACCACAACGAAATATCGTGAAGAAATCTATCAAATACGGGTTAATGCTTAATTGCTACCGAAATCTACCTGTTAGCTACAAGATACCGATTCCTGAAGTTTTTTTAACGGGGCTGTATTTTCCCTGGTTACAAGCCGTCAAATTGATGTTATTGAGGTACAGCTCGGTTACAAAGTTGATGTTGCCGAAAATGGCCTGGAGGCCATTGCAGCATTAGAAAAAATCCTATGCGAGCTGGTTTTTATGGATATGAAAATGCTCAAAATGGACGGTGTAACAGCAACGAAGACCATCCGTCGTGTTGCGTCGATGGTGCTCAACTCCACAGTCACTATCATGGCAATGACTGCCAAAGTGATCGAAGGAGATCGGAATAGGTGCGTTTACGCTGGTATGAATGATTATCTTGCAAAGCCAGTTAAACCAGGTCCGTACAGGATATGCTTGTTAAGCGGCCGCCGACATTATTGGCAAGCTCTTAGGGCTGAAGATTTTCCAGATTGAATGACGCCTATGGCTTCCACCACACTCGTCATTCAATCGCATAAAAACCCCTTACCTTTTCAATGGTTGCGAGCATGTCTCGATTCGGTTGAGAGTTGGGCGCGTCACAATCAATTTGATTATCGTTTTATTACTGATGATGTCCTGTTTGCTAGCCTACCAGTAGACTTGCTCGGAAAAATGGAGGATCAAAAAGTGATTGCCACCGACCTGGGCCGACTACGCGTATTGCTGGCCGGTCTTATGGAAGGTTACCAAACCGTCGTATGGTGTGATGCCGACTTTCTGATTTTTCACCCAGACAACTTCGTCTTGCCAGAGTCTGATTACGCCCTGGGGCGAGAGGTATGGGTACAACACAATGAACATGGAAAATTAAAATCTTACACCAAGGTCCACAATGCTTTTTTAATGTTTCGACAGGGTAATCATTTTCTTGATTTTTATGCAGATACTGCCGAACGGTTATTACGACTAAACCAGGGCAGTATGCCAGCCCAGTTTATAGGGCCAAAGCTGTTGACCGCGTTACATAACATCGTCGTCTGTCCCGTCATGGAAAATGCTGGCATGTTAAGCCCGGTGGTGATGCGTGATCTGCTCAGTAATAGTGGAGATGCATTGGTGTTGTTTCGGAATAAATCTCCGGTAAGAATTGACGGTGCGAATTTGAGTGCTTCGTTGAGCGATGAAATTGGCGATATCGATCAGGTTATAGATATGTTGCTGGCGTCGGGAATTTAACTTTATAAGGAGAACGTCATTGCGGCCCCCGAGCCGCAATCCATTACGACTAACCGTGTTAATCAATCTAGCCCGGATAAATCAGGTTCAGGTACGCAAAACCCCAATGCACTCTCGATTAATTGTGCAACACAAAGCAACGCCTCATCTCCATAATGCCGCCCAATCAACTGTGCTGCCATCGGCAAACCTTCGGTATGCATACCACAGGGAAAGGTAATCGCAGGATGCCCGGTCATATTGAAGAAAGAGGTATAACGCGTAATCGCATTACCGGCAGGTTCGCTATAGCTACCTATACTCACCTCAGTCACGCCAATTTTTGGTGCGATTGTGGGTGTTGCCGGTGTCAGCAATACATCGACTTCGGCAAATGCCCGATTCGTATCGCGACGGTAAGTTTCGATAAAGCGTTTGGCGCGGACATAGTGCTCGGCCAGCAGGTTTTGTGCGAGTGCGAGTCCGGCACGAAAATCCGGGCTGTATAATTCACCCCGTGATTCAAGGTAACGGCTGTGATAAGACAGCGCTTCGGGCATTTGTACGGTGAGTGAAACCGTGCGCGTATATTCCATCGACGGCATAGCTACTTTTTTCATGGTAGCGCCTGCCTGTGTTAACAACTGCATCAGTTGCTCGATGCTTGTGAGAATTTCGCTATCGGCATTTTCGAAGAAGAATGTCTCGGGGATGCCGACAGTTAAGTTCTTCAAATTTAGTGCCTTATCTACCCGTTGACCATCCAGTGCGCTAAAAACCAGTGCGGCATCTGCAACGCAACGAGTAATACCGCCAATATGATCCAATGCCCAGCTATATGGAATAACCCCTTCGGTGCTGATGCGACCGTAAGTCGGTTTGAAACCAACCAGTCCGCAAAGTGCAGCCGGGGCGCGTACCGAGCCGCCGGTGTCGGTGCCGAGTGCGGTGCTGCATAAACCATAGGCCACAGCCGCAGCAGAACCACTGCTAGACCCGCCCGCTAGTCGGGTCTGATCGTAGGGATTGGGCGGCGTGCCGTATACAGCATTCTCTCCTGTGGCGCCGTAGGCGAATTCGTGCAGGTTGTTTTTGCCGAGGAATATTGCACCGGCATTGTTCATCTGTGTTATACAGTCGGCGTCCTGCGTGGCGACATTGTCATGTAGTACACGTGATCCGCCGGTGGTAGCAATACCTTCAACATCGAACAGGTCTTTGCAAGCGTAGGGAATACCGGCGAGAATTTTCCTGTTGGATAAGTGATCCAGCTGTTCAGCTTGCTTAAGCGCATTGTCAATATCAAGGCTGATGAATGCCTTACTGGTTTGGTTGAGGCAATTTATCCGCTCGGCAAATATTTGAGTAAGTTCAACGGCGAGAATTTCGCCGGAATCCAGCAGACCCCGTAAGGTCTTGATATTAGAGAAAGCGGTGGATTCATTCATATTGATGTTTTTATATCGGCGGCTGGTGGCGTATCACCCAGGTCGACCTGGCGCAGTATTTCCAGTTGATCAAGCAAGTCCTGGAAGCCGGTAATAATGCCCAGCTTCGGGTCAACCAGTTCATTGAGTTCGTCATCATCCCAGGCATAGCTTGCAAACTGATCACGAATGCCGGTGAGGGTTTCTATTTGCAGTTTCTTCATATTTATATTGCTAAAACCAGTGTTTGTCTCGGCGCGAGTTTACGCTAGTATGTCGATATTCCAAGCGTTAACAATCGTGCCGACGTAGAGGATCACAGTGCCTTATTTACATCCCGGAGTTTATGTAGAAGAAACCCCACGCGGCTCAAAGCCGATAGAAGGTGTGGGGACATCGACCGCGGCATTTATTGGATATGCTTACAAAGGTTCGATAGGTGAACCGAAGCTGATCTCTAAATGGGGCGATTACAATACTGAATTTGGTGGCGTGCAAAACATGGGGAATAATACTCAGGGTGATTCCATGGGATTATCGGTTTCTGCATTTTTCCTGAATGGCGGTGGTAAGGCTTATATTGTTCGCATCACCGAAGACTGGATGGAAGAAGATCCGACCATTACCCACGCTGAGAAGGCGCTGGCCTATGTTGATAACCCAATCGATCCGGCAAATAAGGCGTTGAAATTCAGCGCTGTAAACGAAGGAGCATGGGCGAATGGCATTGTCGTCAAACTGTCGGTAAGTACGCTCGCTATTAGTTTGTACGATGTCGAAGTAGGTCGGAACGACGATAGAGATGAGTTTTATGCAATAGAAAGCTTCGCCAGCGTTAGCCTGAATGATACCGATCCGAAGTATATCGAGAGTGTCATCAATGGCCTCTCCAGTCTGGTCACGGTCGAACTGGTAGACGGTATTTCATCCACGGAGGTCATCCCCGATAGCGATATCCTACTGGAAATGCTCGACGGCGGTGCCGATGGTGGAGAACCGGGTACCGAAGACTACAACAAGATATTCACGCAATTTATCAAGATTCGCGATATTAATACCATTTGTTTACCTGGCCAGCATTGGTCAACCGACAATTCGGGGAATCCAGTCATCCAGAATGCGATAACACATGCGGAAAAGATGAAGAGTTGCATGGTTATAGTCGATCCACCTCCCGGCCACGAACTGGACTCGGAGAAAAAGGTGGTTGACATGGAACTACCGAGCCAGCCTTATTGTGCGCTGTATTATCCATGGGTGCAGACCACCAACCAGTTCTACCACGCCGAATATTATCCGGGGTTGCCGAAAAATGTACTGGTGCCGCCAAGTGGTTATGCCGCGGGCATGTGGGCCAAGATTGACGGCAGGCGAGGGGTCTGGAAAGCACCCGCAGGCACGGCAACAGGTTTACTGGGCATTTCTGAACTGGAATATGTCGTCGAGAACGATGAACAGGGTTCGCTCAACCCGTTGGGAATCAATTGTTTTAGAAGTATGCCAGGCGCTGGCAAGGTTATTTGGGGGGCGCGCACGCGGGCCACCAGGACTGATCCCGAGTGGCGTTATATACCAGTACGCAGAACCGCGATCATGATCGAACAAAGTATTTACATCGGCACACAGTGGGCAGTGTTCGAACCCAACGATCATCGCCTGTGGTCTGCGCTTCGAGCCACTATCGGTAACTTTATGAATGACCTGTTCCGTGGTGGGGCATTCCAGGGGCGAAAAGCATCGGATGCCTTTTTCGTGCGCTGTGGGCTGGGTGACACCATGACGCAGAGTGAAATCGACGCTGGTCAGGTTGTTGTGATTGTTGGCTTCGCGCCACTCAAACCCGCCGAATTCGTCATCATCAACATTCGGCAGAAAGTAAACCAGTAATTCGGTGATACACTTTTAATTGTTCGTTTGGGTTTTCAATCTTGCCGTAAACGTTTTCCAGCGCGATGGAAAATCTATCCAGTCACTGAAAGGATTTTTTATGTGGCCAGCTGACGGAGCCAGTCGACCACTATTTTATTCTCGCGTCGCGCCGTGGAATTTGGAGATTGGCGCAAATAGTAATCACTGTGAAGATAATATGGTTTTTCGAAAACTTCAACCAGATCTCCGGATGCAAGATAACGATTAATGAAAGGTCGTCTGCCGAGCATTATACCGTCGCCGCGTTGTGCAGCTTCTATGGCGATTAGCGAACCGTCGACCGATAAGCTACCCGGTACGTTTACTTTATCCTGGTGATGATAGTCAAACCAGCGATGCCAGTCATCGTTGTAGCCCAGCACATGAATCAAATTGAATGCGAGCAAATCAGCAGGCTTTCCAGGCTTGTTTCCCTGTGAAAATAATTTTGGTGAACAAACGGGTGTGATGGTCGAAGTCAGTAGTTTTTGCGCATGTGTATCTACTGCACTGTCGCCGGGAATATAAATCTCCAGGTCTGAATCAGCGAATGGTCGATGGGCGAAATCCAGTGTTTGAATGCGTAGTTCAACCTCCGGGTGACTGGTTTGCAGGTTGTTTAGTTGAGGTGCCAGCCACAATGTGGCGATTCCCGATGTGCAGCGTAAGGTTACTGTTTGTCGATGTTTGCCGGGAAAGAGTTGGTCTGTGACCGTATCCAGGCGGTCGAGTGCTTCGTGTACGACATCAAAATAAGCCTGTCCGGTGCCGGTGAGTGACAGACGACGATGGTGACGAACAAACAAAGCTGCATCCAGGTAGGTTTCGAGTTGACGCATTTGCTGACTCACTGCAGCCTGGGAAATATTTAGTTCTTCAGCTGCCCGGGAAAAACTCAAGTGTCGACCTGCTGCTGCAAAGGTACGTAAAATATTGAGTCGAGGTCGTTTCACAGATACTTCTTGAATAAGTTTTACTTATAGATAGTGACAGCATTTATTGTTTGACGCAAGACGGAGAGCTACCTACAGTCTGTTCGAATGTGACAGTTTCTGGATAGCACTGAAATGAACTTTTTTTCTTATCTGACCTCCGACGATATTCAATACGTGCACGAGGCTTCGCTGGAAATTCTCGAAGAAGTCGGCCTGTTGGTGCGTAACGAAAAAGCCAGAAAGCGATTCGCCGAACATGGTGCGATTGTCGATCACGCAACCGAGGTGGTGCGCATACCGCTTGCTGTGGTCGAAAAGTATCGTGCGCTGATACCGCCGACGTTTACTTTAAGAGGCCGTGACCCAGCCTACGATGTCACCTTCCCGCGCAAGCTACCGGTAATCGCAACGGCAAGCTCTGCGCCTGATATAGTCGATCCGGTGACTGGTGTGACGCGCAGGTCAAGGTCCGATGACATCGCTCGTATCGCCCATCTGGTTAATGAGCTACAGGGTTTCGACCTGTTTTCTATCTCGACGCTGGCCGATGATGCCCCCATTGATCAATTCAGTCTTACACGTTTCTACGCGGCGTTGAAGAATTGCCTCAAACCTTGCCGTACCTCGGTTTACAATATTCAGGAGGCCGAGCAGGTCATCCAACTCGGTGAACTCATCGCTGGCTCAAAACAGGCATACTGGGAGCGGCCATTTATCAATTTCGGATATTGCTCCATCGTCTCCCCTTTGACCATGGATTTCGACAGTACCGATACCATGATGTACTTTGCCGAACAGGGTATTACCGCATACGGTACTATCGCGCCGATGGGTGGGTTAAGTACGCCGCTGACTCTGTCCGGCATGCTGGTCACCATGAACGCCGAATGGCTAGCTACCGCAACACTGGTGCAAATGTCCCGTGCGGGGACGGCCCAGATGTATAACTTTCTGCCGGTGTTCGCCGACATGCGCGATGGCGCATATGCGCCGGGGGCGATTGAAATCGGCATGATGAATTCGGCGGTTTGCCAGATGGCGCGATTCTATAATGTACCCGGTGGCGGCTATCTCGGTCTGACTAACTCCAAGCTTGCCGATGCGCAGGCTGGTTTTGAAAAAGGCATGTCGCCGTTGATGGGTGCGCTGTCCGGGGTTGATTTTATTGCCATGGGAGGCTTGCAGGATGCTTTAATGTCTTTCGATTTTGGCCAGGCCGTTATCGACAATGAAATTGCACTGATGATTAAACATGTGCGCGAAGGCTTTGGATTTAATCGGGAATCAGTATCGTTACAGGAGATTAAGGACACCGGTCCGGCAGGTATGTTTGCGGCCAATCCAACGACGCTGGAACGCATGCATACTGCAACCTTTATGCCCGAACTGGCCGACAGGAAGTTGCGCGAACAGTGGGAACTTGAGGGTAGTTCGAGTATTCATCAACGTGCTTTGAATAAAGCATGTTCGATACTGTCATCGCCAAATGCCGCCGCGCTGGATGCCGCTACCGATGCCCGCATTCGCAGTGCATTTGACGGTCTGGTGACGGGCGATTCTACACTGCCAGAAGGTTGGCAACCATCGAAAGTGGGTGGACAGGCACCAGTGCGACAGCGTCGCCCGAGCCGTCGTCGGCAAAAACAAAACGCGGGTTAAATATTTATGACTGCATCAATTCCAGCCAGCACTCGCATCGTGGTGATTGGTGGTGGCGTGATTGGAACCAGCATTGCTTATCATCTGGCTCGCGCGGGTGCGAAAGATGTGTTGTTGCTGGAGAAATCCAAACTCACCGAGGGTGCAACCTGGCATGCGGCCGGGCTGGTCGGCCAGTTTCGCTCGCAACAAAATCTCATGAGCCTGATGAACGACAGCGTAAAGCTATTCGACCGACTAGGGCAGGAAACCGGGCAGGATCTTGGCTGGCGCAAATTTGGCAGTATCAGGCTGGCGCAAACCGAGAATCGTTGGAAAGAGTTGCTCAAATCGTATTCCGCGGCGCAAGCGGTTGGTTTCGAGATGAATCTATTAACGCCGAGTGAAGCCGGTGAGCTATACCCGCTGATTGAAACAGCCGACCTGGTCGGAGCGGCGTTTATTCCGGCCGATGGCTATATCGATCCTAACAGCCTTACGCAGGCTTACGCTAAAGGTATCCGCGCCAATGGTGGTCGAATTGTCGAAGGCGTGATGGTCACGGATATGGTACATGACAAAAATCGAATTACTCAGGTAGTGACCGATCAAGGCTCGATAGCAGTCGAAACCGTGGTGAATGCAGCAGGTCTGTGGGCCAGACAGCTCGGCTGGATGGCTGGTGTCGAAATCCCTGCCGCGGTGGTTGAGCACCAATATCTGGTAACAGAGAAATCCGACCTGATCCCCGATGGCCTACCCGCGCTACGCGACCCGGATGGTGGTTTCTATGCCAAACCAGAACCCGGTGCGCTAGCTATCGGTGGCTGGGAGCGACAAACAAATAAAGTCAACCCTCGGGAAGGATTCCCCTGGCAAAATGAGCGATTTCTGTTTGACGGGAATATGGATCGCCTGGCGGAATTCTTCGAACCGGCAATGCAACGTATCCCTGCGCTTGGCGAACTGGGTATGCGTAGCATTGTAAATGGCCCTATACCGATTTCACCAGATGGCGAGCCGATCATGGGGCCGGTGCCGGGGCTGGACAATTTTTTCAGCGCCTGCGCATTTACTTCGGGCATTGCTGCATCGGGAGGTGCGGGTAAGGCGATGGCTAACTGGATTCTCGAAGGTGATCCCGGGCTTGATTTGTGGCCATTTGATATTCGTCGTTTTGGGCCACTACACGCCGGGCAGAAATTTCTGCACGATCGAGCAGTTGAAAGCTATAGCAAATACTACGCGATTCACTGGCCCGGCGAGGAACTCGAAGCGGCGCGAGGCGTTCGACGCAGTCCGTTGTATCAAACCTTGAGAGATCAAGGCGCGGTATTCGGTTCAAAATTTGGTTGGGAACGAGCCAACTGGTTTGCGCACAATAGTATAGCTCAACAGGATGTACATGGCTTTGACCGTCCGCAGCAGGATATCACCGTTGGATGCGAGCATCGCGCCGCGCGTGATGGCGTCGTGCTTGTTGATATGTCATCCTTCACCAAATTCGAAATCAGTGGCGTCGATGCCTGTCGGTTCCTGCAATACCTGGCGGTAGCCAATGTTGACAAACAACCGGGTGGTGCAAGCTATACGCAATTGTGTAATCAACGCGGTGGCATTGAAGCCGACGTGACTATTATCAGGCGTTCAGAAGATTGCTTCTGGTTGATTACCGGATCTGGCTTCGGCGTTCGTGACCGGCACTGGATTGAAAGAAATCTGAAAGGCTATGGCTCAGCCACAGTTGAAATACGCGATATCACATCAACCTATGGCGTGATTAACCTGGCAGGACCTTTGGCTCGTAAGGTATTACAAAAGGTTTGCGATGATGATGTCAGCCACGAGGCTTTTCCTTTTATGGCTGCAAAGGATATCCGAATTGGCTACGCACCAGCGCTGGCCTACCGTGTAAGTTACATTGGTGAGCTGGGATGGGAGCTTTATATCCCCTCCGAGTATCTGCAATACGCGTATGAAACCCTGCAACAGGCTGGTGAGGAATTTGATATCACCAATATGGGTTATCGCGCCATCGATAGCCTGAGACTGGAAAAGCGTTACCTTGCCTGGGGTGTCGATATAACACCCGATTACAATCCCTTCGAGGCAGGGTTACAGTTTTCAATTGACTGGAATAAGGGGGATTTCGTCGGCGCCGAAGCACTGGAAAAAATTAAGCAACAGGGTGTGTCGCAGAAACTGGCCTGTCTTGCGCTAAATAAGCCACTACCGGTGTTCGGCGGGGAGGCAGTCTTTCTGGGCGACAAAGTGGTTGCGCAAACCACCAGTGGTAATTTCGGTTACATGGTTGGCAAGAGTCTGGTGCTTTGTTATCTGCCGGTGGATATACTTGATGAAAACAAATTTATGGTGCAGTCGTTTGATGAGAAAAGTAGTGCTTCGCTGGTTAAAGGTGCGGCATATGATCCGGAGCGGAAGAAAATGCTTTGTTGAAATGGAATTGTTTTATTATTTTGTATTCTGAGAAAACTTTGCCTTGAATGCTCCGGGTGTCAGTTTAATAAATTTTTTAAACTTATTTCTAAATGCGCCGACGTCCTGGTATCCGACTTTGAGTGATATCATCTCGAATGAAAGCCTTGATGTCTCGATCAACTCACAGGCATTTTGAATCCGTATGCGTTGGATATATTCGGTGGGTTTATAACCAGTTGCACTGAAGAAGCGCCTTAAAAAGGTTCGTTCTTCTAACAGGCAGTGTTGTGATAGCTGATTGATAGTGAGGAGTTCACCGTAGTTTTTCTGAATATAATGCTGTGCTTTCACAATGGCCTTATCGGCGTGATCCTGGCGGGGTGAAAACACCTGGTAGTAAGCTTGCTCGCGCGTTCCAGTATCGACGACTAATTGCTTTCCCAGTTCACGCATCACATAACCATGGAGAAACTGCTTAACAAGTTCCAGACCCAGGTCTACCCAGGACATCAGGCCACCAGCGGTAATGATATCTCCATCATTGATTAGGATTTTATCGACATCTAAATTGACCTCTGGATATTTGTCAGAAAAAAGCCCAGCCAGGTTCCAGTGTGTCGTCGCACGACGTTGCTTAATAATCCCGGTAGCCGCGAGAAGGAAAGCCCCCGCACAAATAGAACATATCAGCGTACCTTCCGCATGACGTTCGATTATCCAGTGCTTAAGCGACTCGCTGGGGTTTAGGCAAAAGCTGTTTTCCATCGCGGGTGGGATAATAATAATCTGGAGAGATGGTTCTGCTTTTTTATTTGATTTTTCTAAATTGATTGCTTCATAAAATTCACTAACCTCGTATTGCTCTACGACAAATTGTTTTTTCACTCTGCGTTTTTCACAAATAACATTTGCCAGCTCAAATAACTCTCTTAAGCCAATCACCGCCGATTGCATAGCTCCAGGATAATTTATTATTGCTGTATTAATTGTCAAAATGGCCATATGTCAGTTTTGACTCTTTTATTGTCATTTACGCCAGTAGTGTATCTCATCGAAACCGCTGATAATAGTCGGACAATATTCAATACAGACAGAGTGAAACCATAATGAAAAATTCAGCCTTGCTTCTCATAGATCTTCAAAATGACTATTTCCCAGGTGGAAAACATCCGTTACACGAGCCCGAGCCGGCAGTCGAGCAGAGTGCGAGAATTCTTTCGGCATTTAGAGAAAAAGGTTTACCAGTTATCCATATTCGGCATGAATCAGTGGGGGATAACGCACAGTTTTTCTTAGCCAACACGGAAGGTGCAAATATTCATCTGTCGGTGACACCCTTGGCCGAAGAGACAGTAATTGTAAAGCATCAGGTGAACAGCTTTTTAAATACGGGTCTTAAACAACATCTCGACGAAAAGCAAATAGAGCAACTAGTTATCGTTGGTGCGATGAGTCATATGTGCATAGACGCAGCAACCCGTGCAGCAAGTGATCTGGGGTACAGTTGCCGTCTGGTGCATGATGCCTGTGCAACATTGGGGCTCGAATTTAATGGCGTCAGTGTGCCAGCTTCTCAGGTCCATGCATCCATCATGGCTGCATTACAGGCTTATGCCAGGGTAATGGGTACCGATGAATTGTTGGAATCTTTATAGATTTATGCGAAGTACTAAATACTGCTTGCTACGATTTTTTTTATTATTCCACTGTATAAATGGGAAACCGTTCGCAGAGTGCGGCAACGGTGTCCTGTGCCGATGACACAACCTGCGCCAGGTTGTCATCGCTCGCCGCCAAAATTAAATCAGCGATCTTATTGGCAAGTTCGGTCATGCCGATTTCATCAATTCCACGCGTAGTCGCCGCCGAGACACCGAGTCGCAATCCAACCCAGTCTGCAGGCTTCGGTTCATCAAATGGAATTGGGTTTTTATTCGAGGTAATGTTTGCTGCCGCAAGTGCCGCTTCGCCTTCGCTGCCGATCATTTGCTGCGGTGACAAATCGAGTAACACCATATGTGTATCGGTGCCATCTCCAACGACTTTTATACCACGCTCCATCAGCACGTGCGCAAGCGCTCTGGCATTTGTAACGACCTGTTGCCCATAAGCTTTAAATTCGGGTTGCAAGGCTTCGCCGAGACATACCGCTTTGGCAGCCAGTACATTCGAATGCAGACTACCCTGCACACCCGGAAAGATGGCTGATTGTAACTTTGCCGCAAACTTGTCACTGCGGGACAGAATTAATCCACCGCGTGGCCCGCGTAATGTTTTTGTCGTCGTGCAGGTGACGATATCAGCATGCGGCAGCGGCGATGGATGTACACTGGCGGCGACAAGCCCGGCAATATGCGCCATATCCACCAGAAACAATGCGCCGGATTGTTTTGCAATGGCCGCCATGCGCTCAAAATCGATTACCTGGGGATAAGCCGAGCCTCCAGCGATGAGTAAATCTGGTGATAATTCCAGGGCCTGCGCTTCAATTTGATCGTAATTCAAGCGGCCCGAATCCTGGTCCACCGTGTAATGATGTGACTCAAACCAACGGCCCGACAGGTTCGGTTTGGCGCCATGGCTCAAATGTCCACCGGCGGCCAGATCGAGGCTCAGAATACAATCACCAGGTTTCATCAGGGCGAAGAATACCGCCTGGTTTGCCTGTGTTCCCGAATGTGGCTGTACATTGGCATATTTTGCATTAAACAATTGTTTTGCACGGTCAATAGCGGCCTGCTCGACCACATCGACAAATTGCCCACCACCGTGAAATCGGCTTCCAGGATAACCCTCCAGAGTCTTGTTCGTCATTTCATGACCCAGTGCCGATAACACTCCCGGACTGACAATATTTTCCGAAGCAATCAATTCGATTTGTGTCTGCTGGCGATGTTTCTCATTCGCCAGAGCATCGGCAATAACCGGATCAGAGTCTGCCAGGTTGTTGTTCATTGTTATATTCATAATTCGTTACTATAGGTATCCCTGAATGTCATGGCAAAGAACCAAAATCATTCAATTCCGTCTCCTTCAATTTTTGCATTGACCTTATCTGTCAGGCTGTCCATTGCGTCCGAGAGTGTTGCCTGAGGATTATCTTTGCACCAGCGGGCTATTGAAAATGTCATGTAATCCAGCTCTGAACTGTATATGTCTCGCGCTTTTGCCTGCCGGTTAGTTGCAGACATGTATCCGGCAATCCAACCCAGTGTCTGGCCATAGCTGGCGTCTGTATTGTTGCTGTCAGGATTCTCCTCATACTCCTTCATAAAGTTTTTGCAGCTATCCTGTCCAGCGCCATATGCAGAATAGGAATCAGCTGCACATCCACAACTATGCCCCTGTTTAACCTCTGCGCTCGATGCAGCTGGGATAGCCACAAAAATTGTTATCAACAGAACCATGGTGCTGATAACTGTCTTACTCACAAGTGATGGCATCATTTATTTTTATGAGAAGAAAAATTAATAGATTTTATTCGTGGTGTTAACTGCACATCGTCAAACACAATATTGTCATTGCTTGCCAGGATATAGTCGACCAATTCGGCGATCTGGGCAGGTTCGATAGCATTTTCAGGCTGGTCTGCTGGCGCGAACCTGAGTTTATCGAAGAAGGGGCTACGTACCATGCCGGGGTTAATCAGCGACACCTGGATACCATCGCTGGCGCAATCCTCGCGCAGGGCCTGACAAAAACCCCGTAAACCGAACTTGGCTGCGCTGTACAGAGCACCCTTGCGGCCAGCATTCAGCGCCGATTCTGAGCCAATAAAAATCAACCGGCCACTTTGTTGCTTTCTGAAAGCAGGTACCAGTAGTCGAGCGATTAGCAACGCGCTGGTGAGGTTTACCTGTATTGCGCGTTCAATCTGTGTTACTGAGAATTGTTCTATTGAACCAAATCCACCATAACCTGCAGCATGAATAAAGCCGTCAAAAGAGGTTGTCTTAAGCAACTGTTTCAAACACTTATCGATGTCATGGCTGTTTGCCAGGTCGAGCTGGATGGTCTTAAATTTGTCATCGTGTTCAGTCTTACGGCTGATTCCAGTCACACTGTAACCTTTCTCCAGCAGCAACCGGGCCGTTGCCTGGCCAATACCAGAACTGGTACCAGTAATAAGTATTCGCCTGGTCATTGGTTGATTTTAAGGTGCTGAAGATCGTTGGCGAAAGCATCAATTTTGGCCATGTTCTGCTGGATTAACTGGCTGATTTTTGCTTTGTTGCGTTGTGGTGGCTGGTTTTGATTGTCGCTGATGACTTTCAGGCAATGTACCAGTTCGATGGCGCTGAATTGTGTTGCGGTGGTGAAGAAAGCGCTAGCTTCCATATCGAACAGCAGGTCAGGTTTGTAGTCGGTGCTGGGGTTGTCGAGCGTAAAGCAGCTACGTGATTCGATGCTGTTATTGTTTATTGGTACCGGGGAACAGGGTTCTGTATTAAGGCTCATGATTTTATCCATCCAGAAAATGCTGCCGACCGAATCCTGCGCCGTGCCGGCGATGCCGATGTTTATCCATGCTATCGCCTGTTCAGATTTATTCAATGCTGCAACCCAGGCTGTTGCAGCTGCAGAAGCTGTTTGGCCAATGCCGCTGACTACGCAACAATAGTCAGCATTTATATATAAATCAAAAGCACGATGTTGGTTGGATTTCTTCAAATGATAGTAATCGATGATTGGTTTTACTTCACAACGCAAGGCAGCAATCCAGACTAACATGTAGCCAGCAAAGGTTGAAACTCATCGATAACCTGCTGGTTGCCGTGCTTTTTTGCACCTTTTAGCAGGATACCTAATTTATCTTCGAGCATGGCTTGTGCAGCCCGACGATTTTCTTCGGTAAGTTCATGAGTTGTTAATAAATTCCGTAAAGCACGAATCCGAAACCGATCCATGCCCCAGTAACGTCGTGAGAGTTGATCCTCATGCCCCCCGTATTTGGTAATGAGTGGTTTGTCGATGTAACAAACCGGGTATTGATGGCAAATGCGTAGCCATAAGTCGTAGTCTTCGCAGGCTGGCAGCGATTCATCGAACATATCCACATCGCTGAACAACTCACGTTTCATTATCACGGCTGAAGGTGAAATCACGCACAAAGGCAGACACTGTGGAAAGATCCAGCCGCCGAATTTCTGGTGTTTGTTCATTGCATTGACGCGCACACCATTTCGAATCCAGATTTCGTTGGAATGGAATAAAAGAAAATCCGGCTGTTGTTGCTGGGAATCACGAGTTTTTTCAATCTTGTCAGGCAACCAGCTATCGTCTGAATCGAGAAATGCGATCCAGGGATATTGCGCCTGGCGAATGCCATAGTTGCGCGCCGCACTGACGCCGCTGTTTTGCTGGTAAAGGTAGTTAACCTGAGGGAACTGTGAGCTTATCTGGTTTACGGTATCGTCATCGGATCCATCATCGACAACGATGATTTCATCGACCGGACTGCTTTGCGCAAGCACTGATTTGATAGCGCGGATCAGTACTGGTAAGCGATTGTAACTCGGAATAACGACCGATATTTTCATTCCGGTTAATTCTTATGTGGTGCGATGTGTGAGCCGGGGAAGCTGGTGATGGTGCCACCTTCGGCATCCAGGATACGATTTTTACCACTTTGCTCAACTTCATCGATACGGATGACCGCATGGTGTGGCACATAGGTATGTTTTACATTGGCAAATTCGGTTTTGAGCTTTTCCTCAGCCGGGTCGATTAACAGCTTCGATTGTTCACCAAAAATGATTTCACCAATTTCGATAAAGCCAATCATTTGAGACTGGCTGACTTCGTGGGCATACAGTTCATAGATACGGTTATTGTTATGGAACTGAATGCGGAAAGTGTTTTTTTGAGGTTTGGCCATGATGTCTACTATGCCGATTGCATGAGATCGTCGAGATCGCCATCCATGTGTAATTCTGTCAACTCTGAAAATCCACCGATGCAGTTTCCGTCGATGATGATTTGTGGAACTGAGCGAGCACCCCGGGTAACTTTGGCGAATTCACGTTGTGTACTGGCATCAGTATCAATGGCAATTTCGTTAAATTCAATATTCCATTTACGCAGCATGTTTTTAGCACGATCACAAATTGGGCAGCTAGCTGTACTATAGACTGTTACTCGGCTCATGGGTATCTCATTGACGACGGGGCGCGAATTCTACAACAAAATACTATCAATGATCCAATTGCCTCAACTGTTCAAGCATCAATCCACGACAATTTGTTGCCCCACATTTACACTCAAAGGCTCTTACTAAATTGTCTTCAGTTAGCTGATAATCGCAGGTCACGATATCCTTTGGATTGATTGCTTTGATAGCAACGAAAGTCTCTTCATCCGGATTAAAATAAGTATTCGGATCGCAGGAGTGTAATACCAGACCCGTAAACCATTCGTCATAGATATGTACTCCAGGCCTTTTTTGCACGGTGTGTAGTTCCGGATCATCTTTAATGATACCACCGTAAATGCGGGCAAGCACGTCACCAGGACCAAAATGAGATTTGGACAGGATGCAATAGCCATATTCTGGACGATTGGCTTTTTCGAAATCATCTCCGCTTGGTTCATTTTCTGCGATTGGAACCCAGTCAGGGTAGAGTCGATTTGGTTTGTCGTTTATTTTTATAGACATCTTTATATTCAGGCTCGACGTTGCTGGCGTATTTTCTGTCAGTTATTAACTTATCGGCCAGCATTATACTAACGCAAGTTTTTGATTGCCAATATAGCTTGATTCCGTAGAGTTTTGAGCAGGCTAAGTTGGGAATCGCTTACTGAAATGGAACTACTCTGTGCATTATCAATATAAATCAATGCAATTGGCGAATGCTTGATGCTGACGGGAAAGATGGTAAAACTTTTAGCGCCGATATCCCGATGATACCATTCTGGAATTCGTTTTCTTATATTTTCTTCCTTGGTGTCTTCGATACGAATATCCTGATTATTTTTAAATGCGATATGGAAGACATCGGCCTGATAGGCTAGTGGGATGACAAATTTATCGATTATCTGTTCAACGTTTTCCCCATATCCGAACCGGGCATCAATCGATTTGCCTGATTTGTTTTTCAGGCATAACACTACGCGTGATCCGGATAAAGCGCGATAAATAATTTCCAGAATCATTTGAAAAATCTGGTTAATGGTGTATTCACCTGTGAGGGTATTGGTAATATCCTGGATACCATTAGTCAGTGCTTTATCGGCGGACTGATTGAAGGCTTCGATATCTTCCTCCAGTATTCTTACACTCCCCGTAGTTTCGAGTTCTGAATGTGGTGAATGATCGGTATCCTCAATGTTTGATGAATTGTCCTGGTTCGATGAGAGCTTGAGATAAAATGGGTTATCTTTCAAATTAAACTGGATAAGGCGAGCAAACTCTACGAGTTCCTTCTGGCAATTACCGATTATTGCACTGACCTTCTCGCTGTCGATTTTCAGGCTTCTGGCATAGTTTGAGGTTAAACTTTTCAGTGCGGCAGTCTGCTGTTTAGCAGGTAGTTTGAGTACAGTGCCGAGTGAATTACTAAACTGAGATATGACCTGCAGGCTTGCTGCGGTTGAGTTATTTTTTCCAAGGATCGAGATGTCCAGTGGTTGCATACTGTCGATAATCTGTTCTGGGAAGCCCCATTCGCGAGCAACTGACATGCCTAGCTGATGATAACTTGTGCCCAATACCCTGACGGCTGCATTGGCTTCACTAATCTCCTCCTGTGCTGTGAGCTTTTCGATAGCCTGGGCTTCTTCGTGAAGATAAAAACGCACCAGTCGTTTTCCCAGTTGCTGTAGCAATGCGCACAGAAAGGCTTCTTCGTGGTTAGTCAGGTCCAATGAACTCGACAACTCGTTCGCAACCAGTGCACTAAACAGTGACTCAACGGCGTCTTCCTTTAGTTGGCTTGATTGCAATTTATTTTGCATATGTTCAAACAGCATCAAGGCTGCTGCGATGCTCCGCACCGGATTAATGCCAAGCATCACGACTGCACGTGATATTGTATTAATCTTACTACCGCCACGATTATAATGGGCTGAGTTGACCAGCCGTAGCACTTTGTTAGTCAACGAATAGTCCTTAAGAATGGCATTGGAAACACTGGCCAGGCTTTCGGTATCGCTGGATGTGGCTTTGTTGAGTATGCTGATGGTTTGTGAAAAAACTGGAAAGTCACTTTTGTGCCGCATGCGGCGCAATAGAAAGGCGACTGTGGCGTCATGGTTCTCGCCGTTAGAGGCCTGATCGCTAACAGAGAGATAATCGTTGAATGCCTGCAACATCACCCCTGCATCGGCAAAACGTTGTTGCGGATCCTTGACCAATGTTTTCAATATCAAATCATCGAGTCCCTCATCAACGGCCTTGTTGACGCTGGACGGTGCTTCGAATTTTTCGTTGCTAATACGATTCAGGATTTGATAAATATCGTCACCGTCGGCCGCCGGTTTACCGGTTAACATCTCATAAAAAACCAGGCCGATTGAAAATACATCTGATACGATCTGGTGTCGGCGCGTCTCGATATACTCGGGCGCCATGTAAAGCGGAGTACCCGATAATCCACTGTCTTCAATTTGCGCCGCCTCGGCAAAATGTGCGAGACCAAAGTCTGCTACCTTGGCATGTCCCTCGGCGTTAATTAAAATATTGGCCGGTTTAATATCGCCATGCGCAATTTTCTGGGCATGTGCGGCAGCAACGCCTGCGAGAATATCGCGCATAATACGCAGGGCTTCGTCTATTTTCAGGCCGCTGCGAATTTTTTGCCTGAGTGATGAACCCTTAATATATTCGAGCACCAGGTAAGGTCGATAGTCCGAGATACCGACGTCGTAAACCGTAACAATATTGGCATGTTGCAAGCGGCTCACCATGCGTGCTTCCGAGAGCAATTGCTCCATGGTTTCCTGGTGCTGCAATTCACTATTCAAATGCACCGCCTTGATCGCAACTTGCCGATGCAAATCGGGATCCCGAGCCAGGTAAACTATACCCTGCTTACCATGCCCGAGTTCTTTCTCGATAATAAAACGGTCAATAATTTGTGGCGCAAGGGTTTGTAACACGAATAGCGTCCTGATTGGTTTGTTATCAGAAGTATAGTTGGGGATTGCTGGCCTGCCGCTGAATTCAACGGATTGAGTATTCCATTGAAACAATATGTCCTGTGCTGGATATGTTTCACTAACAATCCTGCACCAACACCCAGGGCTTCACCACCACCGCCCAGACCTGGCTATCGTTTTCAATCCAGTCTTTCGCCTGTGCCGTGGAAACGGCGGTAATTTTTTCCTGTTTAATCCAGTTATCGACCTGCTCGGTACGGTCTTCCTGAAAGGCATAGGCAGCTTTTACGAGGTCGAGTTCTGCGGTTAGATAAAGGGTTTTTCCTGTGGCGAAAAACCGTTGTAAATCCCGCCAGGGAATTCTGGCGGTTTCGCTGTTAATCTTTGCCTGTATCAGTTTGCTGTCAGTGTTGTTAAGTTGCTCTTTCATGGTAACTTCAGTGGATGATTTCGACACCGCTGAGTGATGTCTCCTGAATGGTATCACGGATGGTGTATATGGCTTCTTTACGCGGAAAGTGCTTGCGCCAGGCAATTGCCACGGTGCGGTTGGGTGACGGGTCTTTAAATGGTTTGATATCGATCAGACTTTCATTTTGATTGCTGTGCAAAATACTAGTGCGGGGTAAGACAGTAATACCAGTGCCGGCCGCAACCATATGTCGTATGGTTTCCAACGAGCCTCCTTCAAGCGTGCGTGTCAGTTCGCTATTGCCCGATATGCAATTTGGACAGGCCTCGATAACCTGGTCACGAAAGCAGTGGCCCGCGCCGAGTAGCATTAAATCCTGATTGGCGAGGTCTTCTGTGGGTATTTCGTTCCTGTCCTGCCATTCGTGCCCACGAGGCAGGGCGACAATGAATGGCTCTTCGTAAAGCGGTGCGGTTTCGATGCCGGGTTTTTCAAACGGAAGCGAAATAATGATCGCGTCGAGTGCGCCCTGTTTCAAAGAGTGAAATAAATTTGTGGTGAAATTCTCTTCGATGATGAGCTTTAAATTTGGCGCAGTTTTGGTTAGGCGAGGTATCAAATCGGGTAGCAGGTACGGGCCGATGGTGAAAATTACACCGAGTTTGAACTGACCTGATAGTGGATCCTTACCCTGCTGTGCGATTTCGCTGAGGATTTGGGCTTCCTGCAATACGATATATGCCTGATTGATGACTTGCTGCCCAATTTCGGTAATTTTGATTTCATTTTTTGAACTTCGTTCGAACAGCCTGACATTTAGTTCGTCTTCGAGCTTTTTAATGGCGATGGAAAGGGTTGGTTGACTGACACAGCAAGCTTGCGCCGCGCGGCCAAAGTGATTCTTTTGCGAGACTGCCACTATGTAGCGCAATTCGGTCAAAGTCATAATAGCTAAAATATATTGAAAGCTTTTATATTTTTACATGACAAGACCTGGTCTCGCAATTAAAAGCTACCCAGGTAAACAATAGGTGGGACAACCAGCATTTTCAACACCATAATGCCCAGCGTGGCAAAAAGCGGTGAGAGGTCGAGGCCGCCGAGAGATGGTAGTAACTTCTGAAAAGGGCGTAACGCAGGCTGTGCGATACTGTGGACCAGCCCGATGACTGGATTATATTGTCCGGGGTTCACCCAGCTCAGGATGACTTGAATGATTATTGCGATTAAAAACACGGTTAGCGTTAACGAAATCAGATCGGCTATGGTGAAAATAAAGAGACCCAGGTAACTGACACCGCCGATGGGTGCGGTGACGTTGCTAATTGGCACGCCGGGGATGTCGAGCATGCGTAGCAGGATGAATTTGGCGTAAATCAGTAACAGACACAAAACGATGGCTGCAGCATCCTGACCGGCGACACTGGGGATAATGCGTCGAAGAAATCGTAGTGGTGGTGTGGTTGCCTTGACAATAAATTGTGATACCGGGTTGTAAAAATCGGCACGGAAAGCCTGTAGCATGAATCGCAATAGTACCAACAAGATATACAAATCAAACACGGTGTTGATAACAAGTGTAAGTGGTGAGATTAAATAATTAGAACCCATGTTTGATCCAGATATATAAAGTGTTAATTTTGGTTTGCTAATTCGTCGCCAAGTTCAGTGGCACGATCAAATGCTGCCCTGGTGGCCGCTTCAAGCAATGAGTCGAGCCGGTTTTTCTGTAGCGATAAAATAGCCTGTTCGGTGGTGCCTTTCTTAGAAGTAACTCTGGCGCGCAAATCAACTGCGTCGTCGTGCATCGCCATATTAGCAGCACCCAATGCAGTCTGGCGAGCGAGGATGAGTGAAGTTTCGGCATCGAGTCCGAGTTTTATGCCCGCCTGTTGCAGTAGTTCGATAAAATAAAAGAAATACGCCGGGCCGCTGCCGGATATTGCCGTAACAGCATCGAGCGCAACCTCGTTATCGACCCAGACGGTGATGCCTACGGCGTCGAGAATCGACTGGGCTATCTGTTTCTGGGTTTCCTGCACCTGTGGATTGGCGTATAAAGCGGTTGCACCGAGTTGCATCAGTGAAGGCGTGTTCGGCATACAGCGGACAATCGCGCGGTTCCCACCCAGCCAACGATTGATATCGGTTTCGCGTACACCGGCGGCAATGCTGATAAACAGGCGCGGTTTGTTATTATCGGTACTCGCCAGTTGTTCGCAGACGGTTTGCATGACCTGGGGTTTAACTGCGAGCAGCACGATATTAGCAGTCGTTACCGGGCCGATATTGTCGGTTGAGGTATTGATCGCAAAATCCTGTACGAGCCTTTCCAGTTGATCACCATCGATGTCACAAGCAGTAATTTGGTTTGTATCGAAATTATTCGCTAGCAAACCACCGATCAAGCTGCTGGCCATGTTACCGCCGCCAATAAAGCAGAGTCTTTGTTTCAAGGTCTTTCCCCAAATATTGCTGTGCCTATTCTAACCAGAGTGGAGCCTTCCGCAATGGCGGCTGACATATCGTGTGTCATGCCCATCGACATGGTGTCGCAGTTCAGGCCCTTTTGATTCAGTGTTTCGAGCATCTCACGGAGTCTGGCGAAAGGTTTACGTTGTAATTCAAAGTCATCCGCCGGCGCCGGGATGGCCATCAAACCACGCAAACGCAGGTTGGGTAAACCTGCTATTTGTTCGGCGAGTGCAGGGACTTCAGATAACATAATTCCAGACTTGCTGGCTTCCTGCTCAACATTGACCTGTATGCAGACGTTAAGCGCCGGCATTGATACTGGTCGCTGTTCGCTCAAGCGCCGCGCAATTTTGAAACGATCAATGCAGTGGGCCCAGTCGAAGTTTTGTGCCACCACCCTGGTTTTATTCGATTGTATTGCGCCGATAAAATGCCAGCATATATCAAGATCAGATAAAGCACTGATTTTTTGTTCGGCTTCCTGCAGATAGTTTTCGCCAAAATCGTGCTGGCCGCAGGCGTAAGCAGTTTCAATATCGCTGACCGGCTTCTTCTTACTGACGGCGAGCAACAAAATGTCTGCTGGGTTGCGGTGATATTTAATCGCCGCTGTCTCCATTTGCTGTTTAATCGCGATAAGATTTTTTTCGATGTTCTGCATAGGTTTTGCTATAGTCTAGCTGTTGCATTATTCACTGTGGTTTGGAACGATGGTTAAAAGGCATTGTTCCAATTATCAAATTATAAGTTGTTTGACGTCGGGCTGTTATATAAAAATGGCCCAGTATAATAAAACAATTATTAAAACATGGTGTTTCTATAACATAAACCAAATACAGGAATTTCCATGGATATAGCTCAATTGTTAGCTTTTGGTGTTAAACAGGGGGCATCTGATTTGCACCTCTCTGCCGGGTTGCCGCCAATGATCAGAGTAGACGGTGATATCCGCCGCATCAATGTGCCCGAGATGGATCATAAGCAGGTCCACGACATGATTTATGACATCATGAGCGATAAACAACGTAAGGATTACGAAGAATTCCTGGAAACCGACTTTTCTTTCGAGATACCGGGCCTCGCTCGTTTCCGTGTTAATGCCTTTAATCATAACCGTGGTGCCGGTGGTGTATTCCGGACTATCCCATCCAAAATCCTTAGTCTGGAAGATTTGAATGCGCCAAAAATATTCCAGGAGATATCTGAATATCCACGTGGCATCGTACTGGTGACCGGACCAACAGGTTCGGGTAAGTCGACCACATTGGCCGGCATGGTCGATTATAAAAATGATTCTGAATATGGCCATATATTAACCGTCGAAGACCCTATCGAGTTTGTGCACGAGAGCAAGAAATGCCTTGTTAACCAGCGCGAAGTACACCGCGATACTCTCGGTTTCAACGAAGCGTTGCGCTCTGCCTTACGTGAAGACCCGGATACTATTCTAGTGGGCGAGATGCGTGACCTGGAAACCATTCGTCTAGCGCTGTCGGCGGCGGAAACTGGCCACCTGGTATTGGGTACCCTGCATACCAGTTCCGCTGCAAAAACCATTGACCGAATCGTTGACGTCTTCCCCGCGGCGGAAAAAGCCATGGTGCGTTCGATGTTGTCCGAATCGTTAAAAGCGGTCATCTCGCAAACGCTGTTGAAAAAAATCGGCGGTGGTCGTGTCGCCGCGCACGAAATCATGATTGGAACACCTGCGATACGAAATCTGATTCGTGAAGATAAGATAGCGCAAATGTATTCGGCTATCCAGACCGGGCAAAATGTTGGTATGCAAACCCTCGATCAGAATTTAAAAGGCTTGCTGGCGCAGGGTGTTGTATCGAAAGATGAAGCGCAGAAGAAAGCCGCGCATCCAGATCAGTTATAGATTAAAACGGGAGTAAAGAATGGATCGCAATAAGGCGATAAGTTTTATGCACGACCTGCTACGTATGATGGTGAGCAAGGATGGGTCGGATTTGTTTATCACATCAGGCTCACCACCAGCGATGAAAGTCGATGGTAAGGTGACTACCGTATCGAAGCAGAATTTGTCACCGAATCATACTCAGATGCTGGCGCGTTCGATTATGAATGACAAGCAGGTTTCCGAGTTTGAAGAAAAACAGGAGTGTAATTTTTCTATCGCTTTGCCGGGTGTCGCTCGATTTCGTGTTAATGCTTTCATTCAGCGTGGTAGCAGTGGTCTGGTTTTGCGTATCATTAATTCCGAAATACCGAGTTTTGAGGAATTAAACCTGCCGCCGATTTTGCAGGATATTTCGATGACCAAGCGCGGGCTGGTTATTTTTGTCGGCGGTACCGGTTCGGGTAAATCGACTTCGTTGGCGTCGATGGTGGACTATCGCAACAAGCAAAGCTATGGCCACATTATTACCATTGAAGATCCAGTCGAATTTGTCCACGAACACCAGAATTGCCTGGTTACCCAGCGTGAGGTAGGGGTCGATACCGAATCCTATGAAATTGCTCTGAAAAATACCTTACGGCAGGCGCCGGATGTAATACTGATCGGTGAGATCCGCGATCGCGAAACTATGGAACACGCCATTGCGTTTGCAGAAACCGGCCACCTGTGTCTGTCTACCCTGCATGCCAATAGCACTAACCAGGCGCTGGACCGGATTATTAACTTTTTCCCGGACGAGCGTCGCTCGCAACTGCTAATGGATTTGTCTTTAAACCTGAAAGGTTTGATTTCACAACGGTTGATTCCGAATATTGACGGCGCGGGTCGAATCCCGGCGATTGAAGTCATGCTCAATACGCCATTAATGGCCGATTTGATTTTCAAAGGCGAAGTGCATGAAATGAAGTCTTTAATTGCCAAGTCGAACGAGGCGGGTATGCAGACCTTTGATCAGGCCTTATTTGCCCTGTTCGAAGCACGCAAGATTACTTTCGAGGACGCCTTGCGTAATGCTGATTCGGTAAATGATATTCGTTTACGCATCAAACTGGAGAGCGATACCGCTCGCAAAACGGGACTGGTTGAAGACCATCGTGAATTCGAGCTGGAAGAATCCGATGACGAAAGTCCAGGTGGGTTGATTTGATATGAGTCGCGAACCGACAACAAAACTGCTAGAACCCTATTTAAAAATCATTGTGGAAAAACAGGGCTCCGACCTGTATTTCATCTCGGGCGCGCCGCCGAATATGAAAGTGCAGGGCAAAACAACCGCCATCGCCAAGAATGCCTTCCAGATTGGCCAGGTCGAGAAACTTGCTTTCAGCCTCTTAAATGATGAGCAGGAGCGCGATTTTCAAATTAATCGCGAACTCAATCTCGGTTTCACATTGCCTGATGTTGGACGATTTCGCGTTAATATATTTATCCAACGCTCAGAGGTGTCGATGGTAATTCGATACATTAAATGGGAAATCCCGAGCATTGATGAACTGGGTTTGCCACAGGTTCTGAAGCAAATAGTTATGAGTAATAACGGTCTGGTGCTGGTGGTGGGATCAACCGGCTCGGGTAAGTCGACTTCGCTGGCATCGATGATCGATCACCGCAATAAAAGCGAAGGTGGTCATATACTCACTATTGAAGATCCCATCGAATTTGTGTTTAGGCATAACAAATCGATCATTTCACAACGTGAAGTAGGTATCGATACCCTGAGTTATCAAAATGCGCTGCGCGAGGCACTACGCGAAGCCCCTGAGGTGATTATGATCGGCGAGGCGCGCGATGCCGAAACTATGAAAGCCGCGATCAATTTTGCCGATACTGGCCATTTATGTCTGACTACCTTGCATGCTGTTAACTCTAATCAGGCAATGGACCGGATTATGAATATGTTCCCGACGGAAATGCGCAAACAGTTATTGATGGATTTGTCGCTCAACCTGAAGGCGGTTATTTCGCAACGGCTGGTGCCTGGCATGCACGGCAAGCTTGCCTGTGCTGTCGAGGTGATGGTGAGTACGCCTTATATTTCAGAGCTAATGCGCGACGGCAATTTCAACGAAATTAAGGAGATCATGGAAAAGGGTGATACCACCGGTATGCAAACTTTCGATCAGTCGCTCTATAACCTCTATAAATCTGATGTTATTACCATTAAGAGCGCGCTCGCATATGCGGATTCGAGTACCAACCTGGAATGGAAGATCAACTTTGGTGGTGATCAGGAAAAACCAAAATCAGACAGTGATACACGGCATAACCTGAACCAGATGGGTGGGCTTGAGGATCTGACTTTGCCCTCCGAAGAAATTTAACTATTGTCGTTGTAGACAACCTCTCCAGATATAATAGTGGTCTGGACACGACCTTTGAGATCCCAGCCTTCGAACGCAGTGTTCTTACCCTGCGACACAAACTCATTGCCGTGGCAAACATAATACGCATCCGGATCTACTATTGCGATGTCGGCCAATTCTGCAGCCTCCAGTTTACCTGCCGGTAGTCCAATGATCTGTGCCGGGTTGACGCTAACTCGCGCAATGATATCGGCCAATGGCAATAACTCCTCTTCCACAAGTCGTAGCGCCAGGGGTAATAGTGTATCGAGACCGCTGATGCCTGGTTCCGCCGATGGGAAAGGACGGAGTTTGGCGTCGGTTTCATGAGGTTGGTGATCCGAGCACAGGCAGTCGATAGTGCCATCTGCAACGCCCTCGCGCAGGGCTGCTTTGTCGTATTGACTGCGTAACGGCGGCAACGTCAGTTTGCTGCTATCGAAGTTGCCGATGTCCTGATCGGTTAAAAATAGCTGATGTATCGCGCAATCAGCAGTTATCGGTAATCCTTTAGCTTTGGCGCGGCGTACCATATCCACAGAGCGTGCACAGGATAGCTGGCCAAAATGAGTGCGAGCACCTGTTTGAGCCACCAATTCTATATCTTTCGCCAGTGCTGCGGTTTCTGCTGCTTCAGGGATTGCGGGTAAGCCGAGGCGAGTTGCAATTGCACCTTCATGCGCGCAGCCATGTCCCTGTAAATCGTGATCAATCGGTTGAATGATGACCAGCATGTCTTCTCCAGCTGCATAGTCCATGGCTCGCCGCTGCACCAGGTTACTTGCAAGTGGTCTGGTGGCATTGCTGATTGCAACACAACCATTGGCCTTAAGACTGGCCACATTGCTCAACTGTTCACCACCAAGTTCTCGTGTCAATGCAGCGATTGGATACACACGTGCGCTGTGACCAAATGTTGCATTACGGTGGTGGATAAGTTCAACAGTAGCCGAGTTATCGATTACCGGCTGGGTGTCGGGTGGCAGGCATAAACTGGTGATGCCATTCTTGATCGCGGCAGCGGTTTCGCTGGCAATATTGGCCTTTTGAGGTTGGCCGGGGTCACGTAACCTTGCCTGAATATCGACCAGTCCGGGCAAAACCCAGTGACCTTTGGCATCGATAGTTTGCTCTGCGTTGAAGTTCGCGGGTGGTTTGCCGATGCTAGAAATTTTGTCCTGCACTACATAAATGTCGGATTGCTTTGTGTTGCGGGCGACGGGATCGATCAACAGGCCATTTTTTATCAGCAAGCTCATGACTCGTCACCAGTTTGCAGGCCAGATTGGCCGACAATCATCGACATCACCGCCATACGCACCGAGATGCCGAAACTTACCTGCTGCAATATCACCGACTGGTTGCCATCCATTACACTCGATTCAATTTCGACACCACGATTAGCTGGACCCGGATGCATCACGATGGCATCGGGTTTTGCCAGATTTAGCCGATCCTGCGACAAGCCATAAAGTCTGAAATACTCTTTTTCGCTTGGCAACAATGCGCCACGCATGCGTTCCTTTTGCAGTCGCAGCATGATCACCACATCAGCATCTTTTAAGCCCTGGTCGAGGTCTTCGAAAACCTGCACTCCGAGGGATTCGGTATTGACCGGTAGCAATGTGCGTGGTGCGATGACACGAACTTCCGCCGTATTGAGCAGGTTCAGGGCGTGAATTTGTGAGCGCGCGACGCGTGAATGCAGAATATCACCAACGATAGCGACGCGTAGTTGGCTAAAATCTTTTTTGTAGTGCCGAATGGTGTACATGTCGAGCATAGCCTGGCTAGGGTGTTCGTGCTGACCATCGCCCGCATTTAAAACACTCACACCGGGACCAACATGCTGCGCGAAAAAGTAGGCACTGCCACTATCCCGATGGCGGATCACAAACATGTCGATTTGCATGGCTTCCAGGTTTTGTAGAGTGTCGAGTAGCGACTCGCCTTTGGTGGTTGCCGAAGTGCTGACGTTAAGGCTGAGAATGTCCGCCGAAAGACGTTGCTCGGCGAGTTCAAATGTCGAACGTGTGCGGGTGCTCGATTCAAAAAAGAGGTTGGCCACTGTTTTACCGCGTAATATCGGCACTTTCTTAACATTGCGTTCGGACACCGAAGTGAAAGATTCAGCCGTATCGAGAATCTCAGTTAGAATCGACTGGTTAAGCCCTTCAATGCTGAGGAAGTGTAGCAGTTTGCCATTATCATCAAGTTGGATGTTGTCAGCTGGCATGGTCACCTGTTGATTGCAGGGTTAGTTTAAGCAGTTGCGGGCCCTCCAGCTTGATATGATCGTCAGGGTTTATTTCAACCGTTTCAGCAACAATATCAGCCTGGATCGGGATCTCGCGTTCCCCACGATCGATTAAAATGACCAGTATGATGCGTCGTGGTCGACCATAGTCGAAGATTTCATTCATCGCCGCGCGTACAGTGCGTCCAGAATAGAGTACATCATCGACAAGAATAATAGTTTTATCATCAATATCAGTTGGTAGGCTAGAAGGCTTGACCGTCGGATGTAGGCCAATCTTGGTAAAGTCATCGCGGTAGAAAGAAATATTCAACCGACCCAGCTCAGTGTCGGGTTGGATCGCCTCGTGTATAGATCTTGCTATCCAGTAACCTCCGGTTTCTATGCCGACGATGATGGGTTGTTCTGAAATTGGGAGACTGGAATTAAAATAAGGTTTTAGTGCCTGGGTGAGCTTATCGATTAATATTTCGACGGACGGTAACGACACAAATCTTCCAAGGGTTATTATGCGAACGCTTTATAACATAATTTCTGGCTGCATTCGATAAGCGGTGGTAATTATCTCGCAGAAAAAGTAGATTTTTGACGCCACCAAAAATTCCAATGCGAGCAAGCACGAAGACATTGGTGGATGATGTTCTGCAACATAGCGCCACTCTTTTGTAATAATCGATATAAATCCTGTGATGTTATAAAGTTGTGAACATTTTGTGATCGTGGAGTGATTCACCACGGGTTTAATAGCGTTTCCAGTTTGGTCAGTGGCCAACTGGATGCTTCAATTAAACTAAACACAGGTACCCAATGATGAAAACCAGCAAACTTATTAGCTTTGCCTTGATGGCATTATTAACACTTGGCGCAGGTGCAACTATGGCGGCGCCCGACGAATCTGAAGAAATGCAGAAAATGGATGAAATGAACAAGGAAAGTATGGAGAACACGGACTGCATGAAAACCAAAGAGATGGACAAGATGGATGGTGAGATGAAAGGAGAAACGATGGACAACATGGATGGCATGCAAGAAGACTGTATGCAAAAAATGGATGGTTAGATGGAGAAAAATATATAAAGAAAACGTAGATTGATAGTTGATATGGCGCTATTTTGTGCTGCAGATTGCCCTCTGAGCGGTTACGCTTGGAGGGTTACCCGTTTAGAGTTACTAGTTTTTGTGTGAATCGTAAAATACTTATCATCGAAGACGACCCGGATATCGCGCAATTAATCACTATGCACGTGATGGAGGCGGGGTATGAGGCGTTGCACGTCAATAGTGGTGAACAAAGCCTCGAGGAATTCGAAAAATCGCTCCCTGATTTACTGGTGCTGGACCTTATGCTGCCGGGTATTGACGGTTTGGAGGTGTGCAAGCGTGTTCGTAAAAAGAATGAGCATATTCCGATATTGATGCTAACTGCAAAATCAACCGAACTGGACCGCGTTCTGGGTCTGGAACTGGGTGCAGATGACTACCTGACCAAACCGTTTAGCGTAGTTGAGCTGGTGGCGCGCATCAAGGCGCTTTTGCGACGGGTTGATGCATTGGGCGTATTACCTGCATCGGAACAATCGCCGACAGTCTTGAAATTCCACAATCTTACGATTGATACCGGGCGGCATAAAGTAGAGACGACTGAAGGCGTTATTGAATTGACCGCACGCGAGTTTGATTTACTATTGTATCTCGCTTCTTCCCCCGGGCATGTGTTCAGTCGTGCGCAGCTGCTGGATGCAGTATGGGGTTATAATCACGACGGTTATGAGCATACGGTTAATACGCATATAAACCGCCTGCGCATTAAAATTGAAGTGGATCCTGCCAAACCGGAATACGTGCAAACTGTTTGGGGTGTAGGGTATAAATTCGGTGACTCGTGAACGGATTTAAGTCTCTTTATACGCGACTGGCCTTTGGCCTGATCCTTTTGCTGTTTGTTATTGGTGTTTTATATACCGCTCTAAATACCATTGCGACACAGAGATTTGTCGCGCAGCTTAACCAGGATTTACACCGGACACTGGCACAGAATCTGGTAGCGGATAAAAACCTGGTCGCGCAGGGCAAAATCGATGAAGCCGCACTTAAGAAAACCTTTCAGCAATACATGGTGGTGAATCCAAGTATTGAAATATACCTGCTTGATCTTGAGGGTAAATTGCTTTCGTACTCAGCTGATCCTGATGTGGTGATGCGTAGCCGTGTTAGCCTTGAGCCAATCAAGGCCTTTTTAAGCGGAGTAGAGAAATATCCCCTGGGTGATGATCCACGTAGCCATGATAAACAAAAATCGTTTTCAGTAACCGAAGTACCCTCGGGCTCTGCACCGGAAGGTTATTTGTACGTAGTGTTACGTGGCGAACAGTACGACGCACTGGAATCAATGGCGTTTCAGGGTTTCTGGGCGCTTGCCGGCTTGTGGTCAATGGCACTCAGCCTGTGCGTTGGCTTACTCGCTGGCCTGGCAATATTCTACTGGCTGACAAAGCGGCTGCGGCGGGTATCACGCCGTATTGAAGTTTTCAGTGAGAGTGATTTCAAATCGTGGTCGGCCTCAGAAATTTCCGACAGTAGCGAGGATGAGATTGCTCAGATAGAACAGATCTTTGAGCAGATGGCAGCTCGAATTCAAAGCCAGCTTGCGGCCCTGATAGATAAGGATAAGCAGCGACGCCAACTGGTAGCGCAGGTGTCACACGATTTGCGTACCCCGCTGGCCTCCATGTTGGGCTATATCGAGTCACTAAAAATAAAGCGCAATAAACTCTCAGCGAAAGAACAGGAAAAGTTTCTTGAAGTTGCGTATCGGCAGGGAAGACGCCTCGGTCACATGGTTGACAGTTTATTTGAACTCTCCAGTCTTGAGGCCAAAGAGATCAAACCGCAACTCGAACCCTTTGTGCCGCTGGAACTGTTGTTCGATATTCGCCAGAAATATGCTATTCGCCTCCGCGAGGCGGGTTTGTCACTTGAGATCGAGTTTGATCAGCAGGGTGCATTTGCAATGGGTGATGTGTCGCTGTTTGAGCGCGTGCTGGATAACCTCATCGAAAACGCAATGGTTCACGCCGCAACCTCAAGTCAGATTATGTTGCGTATTGAGAGTAGTGCAGAGAGTATCGGTGTTTCGGTAAGTAACCAGGGTGAACTTATAAATGAAAAAGAGCTAAGTTCTTTGTTTGATCCTTTCTATCGGGCTGATTCGCAATCGGTTGACAGGCGCCACGCTGGACTTGGCCTGGCAATATCCAGGCAAATTATGGAAAGCCTGGAGGGCTCGATTCTAGCCAGCAACACGGTCGACGGAGTGATCTTTACGGTCTATTTGCCTATAGCCTGAGTCCAGCAATACTTGTCACCGCAAAAGCAGAGAGCGTGGGGGAATTGTTATAGATTTGTTAAGACTTCGTGAAAGTTCTGTCATGTGCCCAGTTTATTATTACTTACTCACTATGATGGGAACTTGATATGAACAGGAAAACACGAAATACCATTAGCTTTATTAGCGTAATGTTGGTCGCGGGATTGGCATTTATGCGGCTCAATGCCGAGCAAGTGCCGACAATGGAAGCAATGCAGGATGATAAGGGCCTGGCAGTTGCCACCTTTGCCGGTGGCTGCTTCTGGTGTATCGAATCCGGATTTGAGAAACTGCCAGGTGTTGATGATGCGGTCTCAGGTTACACCGCCGGAGAGCTTGAGAATCCTACGTATAAGCAGGTTTCGCGTGGAGGGACGGGCCACACCGAAGCCGTGCAGGTGCATTATGACCCGACTGTTATTAGCTATAATGATTTACTGGAAGGGTTTTGGCGCCAGTTCGATCCGACAGATGGCGAAGGCTCATTCGTCGACCGCGGGAGCCAGTATCGACCAGGAGTTTATTACAATAATATAGCTGAGAAAAAAGCGGTGGAAGCATCCATCGCCAAATACGAGGCGTCGGGCCAATACGACAAATCCTTTGCGGTAGAAGTTGCGCCACTGGATGTATTTTATCCGGCTGAAGATTATCATCAGGATTATCATGTAAAAAACCCTATACGTTATAAATATTATCGCTTTGGATCGGGGCGTGATCAGTATCTTGAGAAATTCTGGGGAGATGATTTACATTATATGGTTAAAGGCCCGATGAAAGGCGGTGTGGATACTACGAAGAAGATGAACGATGATGCAGGCAAGTTATATATTAAACCGAGTGATGAGGTGCTGCGTGTGCAGTTGACAGATTTGCAGTACAAAGTAACCCAAAAAGATGGCACTGAGCAGCCATTTGCCAACGAATACCACGACAACAAGAAGGCAGGGATCTATGTTGATATTGTTTCCGGTGAACCCTTGTTTTCCTCTCTTGATAAGTTTGATTCGGGTACTGGATGGCCGAGTTTTAGCCAACCAATCGATGCTCGACATATTGTCACCAAAACAGATTACAAACTATTGTTACCGCGCACTGAAGTTCGTAGCGCCGGTGCAAATTCACATCTTGGGCACGTGTTCAAGGATGGGCCCGAGCCAACCGGGCTGCGCTATTGCCTGAATTCAGCATCCCTGCGATTTGTTGCCAAATATGACCTGGTTACTCAGGGTTATGAGCAGTATGAAGCATTGTTCGCACGGTAATTTTCTATATGGTAAAGACCCTTTTTCAGGGAAGGGCTACCAACAATAACTGCCAATAGATAGAAGATTACTTAAATGGAATATAGGGGTCACCTGCAATTATGCTCACGTAACCAGGATTCGGTGATCAACATTGCTGCGATACTGTCGATCTCGGGCTTGCTTTTATATTCGGCGCTCTCGATAGCGATGTTATAGGCTTCTCGCGTGGTCAGGCGTTCGTCAACCAGTTCGATATCGATGTGGTAACGCCCATACAACTGGCGTGCGAATTTTTTCACAGGTTCGGTCATTTCATCGTCAGCACCATCGAGTTGAGTGGGTAGGCCGACGATCAGTTTTTGAGGTTGCCATTCTTTCAGCAGATTTTCGATGGTTTGCCAGTCTGGCTTTGAATGTTTCGATTTGATTGCGCTTAACGGGCGCGACTGGACAGTTAAGGTTTGACCGACAGCAACACCGGTCCAGTGAGTACCAAAATCGAAACCGAGTACGGTTTTGATTTCGGCTTCAGGCATTTCCGCTAACAGGTGACAGACTGCTGAGATCGAAACCTAATGTATCGAAGGCCATCTGCCATTTATCGTCGGAATTTTGGTGGAATAACAAGTCGGTGCCCGCCGACGAGGTTAACCAGGAATTTTCATGTAACTCGGATTCGAGTTGTCCGGAAGCCCAGCCGGAAAATCCGAGTATCACCATATACTCTTTGGGGCCCTCGTCTACCGCGATTGCTTCAAGGATATCCATCGAGCTGGTCAAATAGATCCCGGAGGAAACCTCGATGCTCTTTTGCCAGCTTCCGGCGCTGGTGTGTAGTATAAACCCCTGTTCGAGTTTTACCGGACCACCGAGGTAAACTGGCTGATTACGAATTTCTTCGTCCTTGCATTCGATATGAAGTTGATCAAATATTTCTTCGAGATTTTGTGTAGTTGGATGGTTGATCACCAGGCCCATACTGCCGTCTTCGTTGTGTTCGCACATATACACCAGACTCGAAGCAAAAAGCGGGTCTTTTATCGCTGGTGTCGCAATCAGGCATTTATTCACCAGGTTGGCGTTTTCCTCAGACATATTAACTTACTCCACTGTCGGTTCTGAATTGATTACTGTTAAAGTCCCAGGTGCGTATTATAACAATTTGGTCGGCGTGTTCCTGCATTTCCTGCGGGAATGGTGAGAATGGTTCAGCTAACCGTAAAATGCGCTTGGCAGCTTCATCCAGCAAGCTGCTACCCGACGAACGGGTAATGTTGACATCGACTATGTTTCCAGCCGCGTTAAGACGAACACTCATGCGTAAGTGGCCTTCGACCCTCTTTGCGCGAGCTTCTGCCGGATAATTGAGATTACCAATATGTTCGATTTTCTGCACCCATGTGGCGAGATATCCGGCTTCAACCACTTTTTTGGTGCTCGCTGTCAGAGTAATGACTTTTGGTCGCCTGGAGTAGGCTTGCGTCATTTGTCGGATTTCCGCCTGTAGCTTTGCGATTTGACTTTGTCTTTGTTCGGCCTTGTCGCTACGTTTTGATTCATTTTGCTTTTTATGATCCTTTTTTTGCTGGTTAATGCGATGCTGCGATTCTTGCTGGCTAACAAAATAGAGTTGATTAATGGCTAACTGGTTTTTCTGCAAAGCTTCACGCGCCTGGTCGGCCATACCACGTTGGTCCAGCGGTGTATTGGCCGAAACCGGTGCACTGGGGCGAGCTTTTTCTTCTGACTCGCCGCCACCAGTCTGATCTACCTGAGCGAGGAAGTCTGGATTTTCAACCTGCTCCAGACTTCTTGAGTTGGCGAGTATGATTTCCAGGCTGGGTAGAGCGTTTGAATCGGGTTTACTGCTGCGTGTGAAACCAACACCAAGCACCACTATGGCGTGAAGGGTCAGGGCCAGAAATAATGTGAATCCAAGACGGTCGCTGGCGCTGATGCGGGGATTACTCGCTGATGATTGGTATTGGGCCATTTGGAGGGCTATTTTGCCAAGTTTCTAACGCCTTCACCAGCAATCACATGGTTAATTTTTATCATTAACGATGATGTAAGGTGTATCGGTGGTGAATTCAATTTTGCTGGATAAAGCTCGGGAGACAATGATTTCCATTTCATCGCTGACAATCAAATAGTCAGTGATGTCCAGCGATTGGGCCAGGGTAGCGTGATTACGCCAGCCATCGATCATCAATGTGGTTGCGGCGACATCAGCCAGTACTGGGTCGTCGGCCAGTACTGTGGCTGAGCTGATTTGCTGCGAAGGCTTGCCGGTTCGAGGGTCGATAATATGGTGCACGATTTTTTCATTTTCCAGATAATAGCGCTGATAGTTGCCCGACGTGAATAGATTTTGATCGCCCTCCAGTGTCAGTTTTGCTATAGCCCCGGGTTTAAACGGGTTTTGTATGCCGATAGTCCAGGGTTTGCCAAGGCGCGTACCAGCGCTTATCAAATCACCGCCAGCATTGATCAAAAAGTGCCCAAAACCAGATTTTTTTAAATAGTTTGCGACCAGTGATATGGCGTAGCCCTTGGCGATGCCGCCTAAATCAAGCAGTAAATGGGGGTTGTCGCTGCTGGCCATGCCGGAGGCAATTTTTAGATCCAGCATAGTTGGCATGTCTTGTTGGATTATCCTGATTAATTCCTCGTTTGGCTGGTCATTACCATGGAAGCCATAGGCGGCGACTAGCTTGCCGATAGCGGGGTTGAATAACTGTTGTGAGCTGTGGTAGTAATCCTGACTCAAATTGATTAGCTCGATCAACGACTCCGGTATTGGAGTGGTTTTCCCCTCGGTGAGTGACTGGTTGAAACGGTACAAATCACTGTCTTCCCAGGCATGCCAATAGGTTCGATACTGCTGAAGTTGTTGTTCGATTGCATGCAGGGTTGACTCTGCTTTATCGATGTCACTATGAACCAGGGTAATATCGATTACAGTACCAAACTGCAGGATACGTTGTTCAACTATCTGCTGGCTGGTTTCACAGCCAACCAGCAGGCAAACGCTAAATAGTAGAATTTTGATCAGTTGCTGATACGTTGTTCTATACACTGAAACAGTTCGGCGCTAATGTTGAGGTTAAACTCGCTATCGAGTTCACGAATACAGGTCGGACTGGTGACATTGATTTCGGTGATGTAGTCGCCAATCACATCGATGCCGACAAAGACCAATCCACGTTTACGCAATTCATTACCCAGCTGTGCGCATAACCAACGATCTCGGTCACTGAGTGGCTGGCCTCGGGTGCTTGCACCGGCTGCGATATTACCCCGGTTTTCGCCAGCGGCAGGTAATCGCGCCAGTGCATAGGGTACGGGTTCGCCGTCAATCAGCAAAATGCGTTTATCACCGGCTGTAATTTCCGGAATATAGCGCTGCACCATGGTTTGTGAATTACCTAAATGGGTGACAGTCTCGAGAATTACATTGGTATTACTATCACCTTTTTTTACACGGAATATCGACTGGCCACCCATGCCGTCGAGCGGTTTGACGATGCAGTCCTGGTGGGTATTGATAAAATCCATGAGCAGTTTCGGGTCACGGCTGACACGTGACTCAACACAGCATTGAGGAAACATCAGGGTGAACAGCTTTTCGTTACAGTCACGTAGACTGGACGGTTTGTTGACTACTAAAACACCATTTTCCTCGGCCTGATCGAGCAGGTAAGTGCAATAGATATACTCGAGGTCGAAGGGCGGATCCTTGCGCATAAGTATGACCTCGAATTCGTCGAGGCGACAGTGACCCGAATCGATAATGCTGTACCAGTCGTCATTATCGTCACGTAGTTTTAGCTGGCTATATCGAGCAAAACTGATGCTATTATCCATGTACAGGTCATCGATTTGCATATAGTAAATATCCCAGCCACGTCGCTGGGCTTCGAGCATCATAGCGAAACTTGAATCTTTCCAGGGTTTGATGGACTCGATTGGATCCATCACGATTCCGAGTTTTATGTGACTCACGATTGACGTTGAAAAGCAAATATTGGG
The DNA here is from genome assembly GCA_024224415.1 of Gammaproteobacteria bacterium. Classification (GTDB taxonomy): domain Bacteria; phylum Pseudomonadota; class Gammaproteobacteria. The sequence goes on from JAAENK010000062.1 coordinate 39,372, forward strand.
GGAAACGATTCTACGCAAGTTTGGTGATTTAGCCTATCAAATTATTGCTTGTGAATTTAGTCACTAAGCTATTCAGGTTGTGACTTAGAATTGTGCTATATATAGCAGGTTAACGACTCAAAAATTTGTTTGCCAAAAGCCTGAAATTTTCCAATTTGGCCCCTGGTAAATGGTAGAATTTACATCAGCAAGTTTAAATAAATCACTGGTTTTACATGAAAAAATCCATATAATCTACCGAAATATTAAGTTGTCGAAATCCAACCAACAATCCTTGGGGGATATGTGAACGAAGAGTCTTTGCAAACAGAAGGCGCATCCGACCTCAGTGCCTTGAATGTCAAGGTGATGGTGATAGACGACAGCAAAACAATTCGACGAAGTGCTGAAACCTTGTTGAAGAAAGTTGGCTGTAACGTCGTTACCGCAATCGACGGGTTTGAAGCCCTGGCAAAAATCACCGTGCATAAGCCGGATATTATTTTTGTCGATATTATGATGCCACGACTTGATGGCTACCAAACCTGTGCATTGATTAAGAATAACCAGACATTTAAAGCCACACCTGTGATTATGCTGTCGAGTAAAGATAGTATTTTTGATCGCGCCCGAGGACGTATTGTCGGTTCGGAAGAATATTTGACCAAGCCATTTTCCAAAGAAGACTTAATACAAGCTATAACAGCGCATGTTGGTCGGGCATAGCTTAATGCCTGTGTTAGTGAATGAAGAGGTAAAACACAAATGTTGCATATCCTGATAATTGACGACTCACCAACGGAAATCCATGTGTTTAAGTCGATTCTGGAGAAACACGAAATTCAGGTGTCGGTTGCTACCAATGGTGAGGAAGGCATCGAAAAAGCCATCGCAATCAAACCCGATCTAATTCTTATGGACGTGGTTATGCCGGGGAAAAATGGTTTCCAGGCGACCCGCGATTTGAGCAGAAATCCGCAGACTTCAGCGATCCCAGTCATCATTATTACCACCAAAGACCAGGAAACTGACAAAATCTGGGGTATGCGTCAGGGTGCGAAGGATTACATTGTTAAACCTGCCAGTGAACAGGATTTAATAAATCGTATTCATCAGGTCCTGGAAGAATAGCGTATGGCGATAACTTCACCTTTTGAAATATTGCAAGGGCTGGATGTTCGGTGCCGACAAAATGCTAGTGGTTTGCCTGTTAACAAGGCAGTGGTGGAAGACTGGATAGGCATCGGCTTTCGTATCAGCGACGTGTCGCTACTGGCGAAAATGGACGAAGTCAGTGAAATTTTGCCGCTACCGCCGACAATTCGTGTTCCTGGTGTTAAACACTGGGTGAAAGGGCTGGCGAATGTTCGCGGCAGTTTAATGCCAGTGCTGGATATGAATGCATTTCTCAATGGTGTGGATACCCATGTCCGCAAGGAAAGCCGTGTGTTAATTATCGATATCCTGGGTGTTGTTGCTGGTTTGCTGGTAGAGGAAGTGTATGGATTAAGGCGGTTCAAACCCGAAGAACATCAGCACAAGTCGGCTGCTGATATGGGTTCGGTGGGCAAGTATCTGGCGGGAATATTTGCCGATCAGAGTCAACGATGGAATGTTTTTAGTGTCGAGAAACTGGTTAAGCATGATCAGTTTATTCGAGTTGCATAATAGACCTTTTAAGTAGTTAATGAGGGGCCAATGGCACTGTTAGATAAAATAAAGAGTCTTCTTTCAAAAGGTAAACAGGGGACGGTAAAGGCTGATAAAAACGTCAACCGGAGAGTGATATTTATCGGTGTATTGTTGGTTGTGGCAATCGTTATTACGATTGCGCTAATTAGCATGGCGACATTGCAGTCGCGAACCAACGCTAGCTATCTTGACCTGATTGCGGAGCAGCAAATCATATCCCAGCAAATTGTGATCAATGCCGTAGAGGCGTCCTATGGTAGAGACAACGGCTTTGCCAGCCTGAAGGCAAATCACGATCGCTATCTCGAAATCCTCGGAACCTTTGATACAGGTGATGTACTGCTCGATATTTCTCCATTACCGGAAACTTACAGTGTTGAATATTTGGGTTTGAAAA
>JAAENK010000063.1 GCA_024224415.1 Gammaproteobacteria bacterium
GGGCCCTGCGAGCCAGCTCAGTCGAACGATCCAGCAGAGGAGAGTCAACTATTACTCGACCAAAGCCTGCCTCCGCCCAGTAAGCTAGCGAAGCACTGGCATAGGCAAACCCAGCCTCAGGCTCGAGCCGGATAACTTCTTCAAACAAGTGCTGTGCTTCTCGAATATCCTGTCGACTGGTTCCCTGATAAAGTGCATGCCAGCCTTGATACATCGCCTCCAAAGCAGCAGGACTGGTTACAGCCTTTCGCATAAAGCGGGCGGCCTCTCCATGTACTAACTTGACATCCATAGCTGTAACGATTTCTTCGGTGATTTCGTCCTGGACTAGGAAAAGATCTTTCAGTTCACGATCAAAACGATCAGCCCAGACGCATTGACCACTCTGGGCTTCAACCAGCTCAGCATTGACCCTGACGCGATCACCCTGCCTGCGAATACCTCCGCTAAGTACGAAGCGAACACCAAAACGACGACCCAACTCGGACACACTCATATCACGTGAAATATGAGCTGCTGGAGATTCATCCCATGCCAGAAACAGGCTGGGAATTTTAACCAAAGCAGTACAGATTTCTCGGGTTAAACCCTCAGCAAAAAAGTCCTGTTCTGCTTCGGTGCTTAAGTTAACAAACGGTTTGACTACTAGTGAAGGCTTACCTGGTACTACCAAAGGAGTAAGCACATTAACTTGTGCAGGTTTTTCCGTTTGGTTCACCCTGGTACCAGGCTCGGCCACATAGTAGGCACGTATTGGTTCAGCAATATTTTTTACCTGCTGCTCTCCAATAAACTGAAAATCCGCAGAAATACGACTACTAACCCCTTGCCGCACCGTGTCCGATACACAGACACCGCCCAACTGCGCCAATGCTTCAAGGCGGATGGCTACATCGACACCTTCTCCATAAACATCATCGTGATCTTCAATCACATCGCCACTGTTAACCCCAATACGAAAACATACCTGACGGGATTCGTCGAGAGATTGATTCAAATCATCAAGTTCATGCTGCACCATAAGTGCACAACTCAGTGCGTCAACGGCATCAGTGAACTGTGCCAGTACAGCATCACCCGCACTGTACATAACCCGACCATCGCACTCATTTACATGAGTATTGATGAGATCAAGGTAGTGACACAGCGTACGATGTGTTTCATCCTCATTTTCGTCAACCAGATGACTATGGCGAGCTACATCGGCATACAGAATCGTAGCGAGATTGCCTGGCAACGGTCGCGTTGACTTGTTTTCGCCAGCAGATGTTGTCAACTTCTCATTTTTGATTTCGCCCAGCAATTGCCTCGTTTCAGGCCCAGGCTCGACATCAAGTTCACGTGACAGGGCTGCTGCACATTCCTGATACTGGAGCAAGGCCTCCGAGCGTCGTCCCATTCCCGTGAACAGTAACATCAGATCGCGGTGTGCGGATTCATTTGCTGGATCGATCCACAGCAGGCGGTTAAGCACATCAACTGCCTCACGGTCCCGACCCTGTTCTCGCAACCTGGCTGCCAGACGGTCAGCCACCTCACAGGTCTGCCTGCGAATTCGGCCACGTGCCTGCTGCAACCAGTCCTGGAACTCTGGTTCGCGCACACTGTAATCAGCAAGTAAATCTCCGCGGTACAGTTCAAGTGCTTGTTGTAAATCTGAGATTTCATCAGATTGAACTAGATCAGAGAAACAGATTACGTCTACCGTACAGGCTGTTGCTTTAAGAGCAACGGTATCGTCTCTGGAATCGATCAGGTCCGGGCATTGCTTACGAATCCTAGAAAGGGCTTGTCGCAGGTTATGCCGCGCCCTCTCATCTCCAGTGCGTGACCATAACAATGTCGCCAGACGCTCGCGCGATCGCGGTCGAGAACGTTCAAGCGAGAGATAAGCAAGCAAAGCCTGAACTTTACGATGACTGAACTCGATAGTTTCACCGTTCTCGTCTTTCACCTCGAACGAGCCCATCACGTTGAATTGGCTGATTTTTTTCACAGCGCCGATTATAGACGAAAAATAGACGCAAAACAGACCCCTGAGCAAAGGGTAAAAAGATGCTCTACCGGGAATATGGGCAACACCTGAAGGGGTTCCGCAGGTAAAACGAAGGTAACAGGGGCAATGGCATTTTCAAAAACCAGGCTCAATTACCGAACTAACTAACGGCCATTAAGGCAAAAACTTTAGAGGAAAATCACGATGTCAGACAAAAAGAAACTTGTAATTGTAGTCACCCATGGATTCGACAATGAGCGCTCGTCGGTTGCATGGAGTGTCGCCAACGGTGCCATTGGTATGGACTTTGAAGTTACCATGTTCATGGTGGCTTCTGGTGTAGACTGGGTTCGCAAAGGTGCAGCAACTACTGCCAGGCTAAATCCACTGGATCCACCAATTGGAGAAATGATCCAGACTGTTATCGACGCTGGCAGCAGTATCATGGTCTGTCCGCCCTGCGCCAAGGTACGCGGTTACGAGCAATCCGACTTTATCGACGGGGTGGAACTTGCTGGATCAGCAGCGATGCTGGGTGTGGTCGCTGAGGGTGCATCAACACTCACCTTTTAATCCGAAGGGTTGGTGGTAAATGATCAAGATTTGATTTTGCCACCAATCTGTTTTGCCTGGTTGAATAAATATTCAGGTACTGGGGGTACTAATGTAATGAACCTTTAAGGTTTATGCAGGCAACTTCAGACGCATCCATATCGGCATATGATCACTAATGTCAAATTCAGCTTTTTTAAAAATCGCTTTTTGCTGGCTTGATGTCACCTGATCAATATTTATGTCGTGCAATGCATTGGCAACAAGATTAGCAATATTAAATACGCCGTAATCGTAACCACCTGCCGTGGTGCCTGCCGTAGCATTGTCTTCCGGTTTTGGCAGTCGCGGGTCGTTCGAGAAAATACCGATCTGATCATAAGTCGCCTTTTGCCGCAATGCGGTTTTAATAATACCGTGTTCGGGGTGTGCACTCAGTAAAGGAAAGTTGGCCGTTGCCGCTTTCCTGCTTCTGAGCACAGATTTATTCAACCCCTTCAAAAGTTCATCGATATCATTTCGCATAGAAGGGACAGTATCAAAATCAAGATTGCAATCACCCAGTAGCACAATGTTGGGGTGGTATAGCTTATCGACATATTTGGCACGAACTGCGAGCCATTCCAGCAATGCCTTAAACTCCCATTCTCGTTCTCGCTTATTTGATCCATAAAGAAGGTGAGCGTTTATCACCAGAAATTCATACGGCTTAGCCTGTCCAGAGCCGGGTATCCTGAATGAAACGCAATGTGGTTGCCGGATAAAAGATATAAACCGAGGCAGCTCAATGGGAGGCTTTGAAGGCGGTTTTTTACCTTGAGCCTTTTTTTCTGTGACCTTTTCTTCCCACGCATTAAGTTTCCTGGTTTGTTTCGTCCATGCTTTACTGAAATCAGAACGGTTGTTATAAAGACCATTTACGATCTCCGAACGATCGAAGGTGACATCGCTCGCTAAAGCGGTACGTTGTACACGCGTCCAGTTAAAGAGGTAAGCCAGTCGCTCGGTATTGCCTTGTTGACCAGGTTTGGTGCCTGTGATATCCGATACGATCATACCGTAATCATTACCAAGCAAACCAAGTAATTTCTCTAACCCGGACAAATCATCCATGACTTCCTGAATCGCGATGAGGTCAAAGTGTGAAAGTGTGTTTTTTAGAAAGTTCCAGCTCTGCTCGGTACGCTTCTCAGTAGCGCCAAGTTTGCGAATATTGAAGCTGCCAATAACAACTGAGTCATTTCGATATTGGGGTAATCCATAATTGCCAGCAGATGAATCGAATAGCGTGCTGATCTTTTGCCATTGAGCATTCGTGAAGTGGGAAGCCATCTGATTTCCATGTCGAGTGCGGACTATAAGGATAACTGAATAACAACTAGCTTGCCAAAATTTCGGAAAAGGTCGGGAGGGTACCTCCCAACCTTGTGGTCATCCCAGGGTTCAGGTGTTGTAGCTCTCATCGAAAATTTAGCGTAGGTTACTACCATCTGCACCGGTCTGCATTAGAGGTTCAACACAAAAATTGTTGGGCTGACTAATTTATCCCTTGCTTTCCTGCTTTAGAAAACATATACATTAACGCACTGCTATTACTTAAGGAGGAGGGGGAATATGCAAAATACCACTCGAGTAATTTTCTTTTGTTTTATGATCATCGGCCTGTCTGCTTGCGCTACGGTCACCGTCGAGGGCGATGCCCCTAAAACGACTAAATCAACAACTGGCACTGATACGGTGCACGGTTCGTTTTATGATTTTGTTTGGTCAGCACCACCCGTAACCAGGTGTGAAAATGGTCAGGGGCTGTCTCGAGTCCGTACGCATACTAATGCCGCTTATGCATTCGTCTCCATCTTGTCGTTAGGACTATATGTACCTCAGACCATCACCTGGTGGTGTGATGGCACTCTAAAAAATGATGCAGATGAAGAGGTCTGGGTACCATCTCAGTAAACCAGTAAGGAGAGAATAAAATGGCTAAAGTCAGGAATTTGATTATTGGTTGTGATGGTACCTGGAATGATACGGATGAGTCGGCAGTCACCAATGTTGTGAAATTGTTAGATGCCTGCCTGGCGAAAAATCAGGTAACACAGTATGAAGAGGGTGTGGGCACCGCACATTGGGAAGCACTGCCCGGTGGAATTTATGGCAAAGGCATTGATCAACAAATTTTGGGTGGCTATCGTTTTTTGCGAAGACGATTTGCCGATACCGACTTTGCGATTGATGAGAACAAGGTATTTATTTTTGGATTCAGTCGCGGCTCTTATGCAGCACGTCGGTTAGCCGGTTTGATTGCGAAGTGCGGCATACCCAAAAAAGCCACTGATGTTCAAATCGCATGGGATTTATATTTGAATGGTGATGATGCCAGCATTCAGGCACTAAAAAATTCCGGGCGCTTAATTGATATTTCGATAGAGATGCTCGGCGTTTGGGATACGGTTAAAACGACAACCGATACAGCCTTCAACGATAACAAGTTACCTGAATGTGTGGTCGCAGGTTATCACGCTATAGCGATTGATGAGAAACGAAATTTTTTCCCTATCTTGAAATGGAATAAAAATACGCGTGTCACGCAAACATGGTTTTGCGGCGTGCACTCTGATGTGGGTGGTGGTTATAAAGAAACGGGCTTGTCTGATATCGCTCTGGAGTGGATGATTACTCATGCATATTCACACGGGTTACGCGTAAAATCGAGTGCAATGAAAAAATTAAGGAAAGATCCTGTTGGAATGATGCATGATTCCTGTCAGGGAATATGGAAACCATTTGGCACAAGGGTGCGGTCAATCACAAAAACGGCTAGCGTCGATGGTTCAGTTAAGGAACGACTACAAAAGCTTGCCGCTTACAAGCCCGCTAATCTGCCCGATAAACCTAATTATGAGTCTTGATTAGCTGATAGTAGTTCACTAGTAATTCTAAAAAACTTTAGCTAATAAATATTTCCTTTAAACCGTCAGTAACAAACTGGACAGACAAAGCCGATAGAATAATCCCCAGAATCCTTGTAATAATATTACCGACAGTCTGACCTATGAAACGTTCCAGAAGATCGGCCAATAAGTAAAGTATCACGCAACATAAAAGCACAGCTGCCAGTGCACCGACGACAAGCAACTGTGAAGAAAGGTCATTCTGATATTTACCCATTAAAAGCATAACCGTAGCAATAGACCCTGGACCTGCCAGCAAAGGAATGGCTATAGGACATACTGATATATCATCCGGATCGGTAACTTTTGTTAGCTTTTCTGCATTCTCCGATTTGCGCTTATTACGCTTTTCAAAAACCATTTCAAATGCAATAACAGCCAACATCAAGCCACCGGCAATTTTAAAAGCAGACATACCAATACCAAGAAAACCCAATAAATCACTACCAAACCAGGCAAATGTGGACATGATCAGCATTGCAACAACGGGCCCTTTGATAGCCATTATCCGGCGAAACTTACGATCAGTACCTTCTGTCAGCGCGACAAAAATGGGCGCATTACCGACAGGGTCGATAATGACAAACAAAGCAACAAAAGCGCTCAGGGCAGTTTCAAATAACATAATGTGCTACGTATTGAGTTAAAGTTTGATGATTGGAAAATCTGAAGGTATCGATGTTTCAAGGTAATTATAGCAAACTCTATCGATTATCAAATAACTGTTTCAGGTTAGCAAACGATAAGGCGCTTATGGGTAAATGTTTTGGATTATAATGGCTTTGACCCCAAATATTCCAAATTTTCTCTAACGGTTTCAAAAACACGAATGGGTTAAGGCCATTTCACCGCTCTGGAGATCGTTTTGAAGATTACAGACTTAGCATCAAATATCGCCATATTCATATCACGGTGTGAATATCCTTTATCAACAATAACAGTTTTGGCGCGATGCGATTTTTTCTTCAGCGTACTTTCAAATAATTTAGATTGTTCAATCGCATCATCACGCTCTGCGGTTACAAAAATTATAAAGGGCGAGTAAGAGGCTCCTTTTCTAATCTGAGAAATTGGTGAGCCATCAATCAATATTTCCAATTCTCTGCCAAAAGCATTATTACGCTTTTTTTGAATAAAGCGTTTGAGTGGGCCTACTTGATTGTGGGTTAAATCAAACGTAGCTGTATCAACAGGTATAATAGCTTTAAAAATATCGCGGCGTAATCCTTCGGCCTTCAGATATTCTGAGTGTGTTCCCAACAGAGCAACCAGATGTGCGCCAGCAGAATGACCGGATATTACGATATTGCGCGGGTTACCGCCGTATTTGGCAATATTTTGCGTTACCCATTTTACCGCCGTGGCGCAGTCTTCGATATGTGCGGGATGTGTGAATTCAGGTGATAACCGATAATTGATTGAAACAAGTATAATCCCTGAATCCGTATAGGCTTTTGCTTTCCTGGCGTTGATCATCGTGCTTTTATCGCCGAAATTCCATGCGCCACCATGCACATAGATGTGAACAGGAAGGTTTTTTATTTTCGATCCCGCAGGTACATAAATATCCAGCTTCTGTTCGTCAAGATTGGAGCCGGCGACATAGCTTATATCTCTGATAAGTCGCACTTGTGCGTTGACTGGGTTGTATGCGAATAGACACAACATAAAAACAAAACTAAACGCAGGGTATTTTTTAATCATAGCCATATATTCCTCAAATTTTTTTATCTGTTATTGGGGATTACGGTATTGCACCCTACGGCTCTGGCTCAGCACAACTTATCTCATACAAGCATTGAGCTTGAGTAGTTATCGGAAAGCTGTAGAGATATTTTGATTAATACTGCATTTACCTGGAATAATGACACGCCTTAAATTTTTTACCACTGCCACAAAAACAAAGATCATTACGCCCTGGTTTTACTGCTGGTAAATGTACCCCATCAACATAATACCATTTTCCATTTTGTTGAATAAAACTGGAACGCTCATGTAGCTGCCCTGTACCACCGTTTTCTTCTTCGAAGAAAGCCATAAACTCAACCTCATTTCCAGGTCTATTTGATTCAGCAATAATTTTTAGTCCTAACCACTGAATATTATCAATAGTATTTTGAATTTGAGGCCTGTCATTTTCCATCCTTTTTTCAGGCAGCAGTGTACCAACCAGGTAGTCGACATTGCCTGTGTTAAAAGCACTATAACGAGACCTCATCAACTCTTCAGCGGTTGTAGGAATCTCTTCCTGATTTAAAAACGGTTGGCAACAACTTGAGAAGTTTCTATTTGAACCACAAAAACATGAGGTTGTTTCTTGCACAACGTCTCCTGGTCAAGACTCATACTGCCGCAACAACGAGCGCGAAATAATATGCCGTTGAATTTCAGAAGTCCCATCCCAGATTCTATCCAGCCGTGCATCGCGCCACAGGCGTTCGACGGGTAATTCTTCCATCAATCCCATACCACCATATATCTGAATGGTACTGTCGGCAGCGCGACCAACTGCTTCCGATGCGAAGAGCTTTGCTTTGGCTGCATCATCGGGTTCCATGATACCCTGGTCAGCCTTATCAGCCGCATGCATAACCAGTAGATCGGCAGCCTGTAAATCAGTTGCTATGTCTGCCAGCTTGAATGAGGTTCCCTGGAATTTGCCGATGGCCTGACCGAATTGTTTACGCTGTGCAGCGTAGCTGGTGGCAAGTTCGAGCAGGCGTTCCATCTTGCCGCAGGCTGCGGCAGCAACCCACACGCGCCCCATTTTTAACCATTTGTCTGCAAGATCAAATCCATTACCTTCCTCGCCCAGTATCTGGCTTTGGTGAACACGGCACTGGCTAAATGACAGTTGCCATGTGTGATAGGCGCGCTGTGCAGCACAGCGGGGTCCACGCGTAATTTCAAATCCTGGTGTCCCCTTATCTATAAGAAATGCAGTTACCAGTTTTCGTTCGCCGCGTTTGGTTTGCTGGACACCAGTCCAGGCAAATAGTATCGCAAAATCTGGGATAACCGGGCTCGAAATAAAATGCTTAGCGCCATTGATAATAAAGTCTTCACCTTCGCGAATAGCTTTAGTCGACATCGACAAAATATCAGAACCGGCACCCGGCTCAGTCAGTGCGAATACTTCTTTCTTCTCACCAGTTACACAGGGTTGCAGGTATTTCTCGATCTGGTCACTTTTGCAGGCCATCAAAATTTCGGAGGGTCGATGGATGTAACCATGCAGGCCGTAGCTGGTTTTCCCCAGTTCGCGCTCGAATAGCGCCAGAGTTTTATAATCCAGCCCGCCACCCCCAATTTCCTCGGGCAAATTGGGAGCATAAAATCCAAATTCCAGTGCTTTGGATTTGATTTGCTGCCCTAATTCCGCAGGCACTTCACCGGTTTTATCGACTTCAGCTTCGTGGGGTTCCAACTCCTGTTCCCTGAACGCTCGAAGCGAGCGAATAATCATGTCCTGTTCGGCAGTTAAATTATAGTTCATACTAATCAATACCTTTAGTGGGAGCCATTCTGGAGAATAATTATTTTAGTCTGAGGGAGACCATTGGAATGCAAGTTTATCGTATAACCAACGTCGAAAATATTACAGCCATGTCGAAAATAACCCAACAGACATATAGCATTTGGAAAAGAATATAATTCAGCAAAATTGAGGTGCGAAACATGATTCCAGGTGATAAAGAAGTCCGTGTTGAGATTGATGGCACAATTCTAACCATAACCATCGATCGCCCCAAAGCGAATGCAATCGACTTACCAACCAGCCGTAAACTTGGCGAAGCATTGGTATATTTTCGTGACAATCCCGAGTTAAAAGTTGCCATCATTACCGGTGGTGGCGAAAAAATATTCTGCGCCGGGTGGGATCTGAAAGCCCTTGATAGCGGTGATACTTCACTGGAAAACTGGTGGGAAGACGAAGACCCTGATCTCGGTGGTTTTGCAGGTATTACCGAAATGTGGAACCTGAACAAGCCTGTTATCGCAGCTCTTAACGGCCTCACGATTGGTGCAGGATTTGAGATTGCCTTAGCATGTGATTTGATTATTGCAGCCGACCACGTTCAGTTCGCACTGCCCGAATTACCGCTGGGGATCATCCCTGATGCCGGAGCCGTACAACGCCTGCCCAAACGCCTGCCCTATAATATCGCACTCGAAATGTTATATCTGGGACGGCGCATGCCTGCTGAAGAGGCGGCCGGATATGGTTTAATCAACAAAGTCGTAGCAGCTGGAGACCTTATGGCCGCGGCCAGGGAGTGGGCAGAGCAGTTATCGCAAGTCGCGCCACTGGCTTTAAACTCGATTAAAGAAGTATTGCGCGCTATAGAATGCGAACCCACCGAACAGGCCTTTCATAAGATGCGCTATGGTGACCTGCCAACCTACAAAGCGATGCTGTCATCCGACGACGCTGGCGAAGGTGTTAAGGCATTTGTCGAAAAACGTGACGCAACCTTTAAGGGGAGCTAACTGGCATGATGAATAAAAGTCCAGAACACATCCGTCGCATCACCTGCATCGGTTCCGGACCAATTGGCGGCGGTTGGGCCGCCCATTTTCTCGCGCAGGGATACCAGGTCACCAGTTACCTGCACGATGCCAGCGAACATGAAGCATTGATGCGCCTGCTGGAGACAGCCTGGGCAAGCCTGGAAACCATTGGCCTCGCCGATGGTGCATCGATGGATAACTTTAGCTGGACTTGCGATCTCGAAGAAGCAACCGTGAACTGCGAATTTATCCAGGAAAGTGTTCCCGAAATACTCGAGCTCAAGCAGGGTTTGTATCAGCGCCTTGGTGACATTGTCGACCCTCAGGTAGTCATCGCCTCCAGTACCTCTGGTCTATCGATGACCGATATTCAAATTAACTGCGCCACACCGGAACGCACAGTTGTGGCGCACCCGTTTAATCCTCCCTATCTGCTGCCACTGGTAGAGATGATCGGTGGGAAAAAAACTAGTGCAGCCTGCATAGACTGGACCGAACGCTTTTACAAAGTAGCCGGTAAGGCACCACTGGTGATGAAAAAGGAAATTCCCGGATTCATCGCAACTCGCCTACAGGAGGCAATCTGGCGCGAAGCATTGCATATGGTCGCCAATGGTGAAGCCACGGTAGAACAGATCGATCAGGCAGTAGTAAACGGCCCCGGTCCGCGCTGGGCGCTTATGGGCCCCTGCGAAATATTCCATGTCGGGGGTGGCGAAGGCGGCATGGCTTATTGCCTGGATCAATTTGGTCCTGCCCTGAAATTGCCATGGACACGTCTTGTCGCACCGGAACTGACCAGCGAACTCAGAAACGCAATGGTTGACGGCTGTATAGAAATGACCAATGGAGAGGATTTCGCTTCGCTCAGTAAGAAAATGAATGCTGGGTTGGTCGAAATCGCCAAAATGAAACTCAACCAGCAATTATCATAAAATCCTACCGATTGAGGAGAACCCCATGAATCATGACGTCATTATTACCTGTGCTGTCACAGGTGCCGGAGATACAACAGGGCGCAGTAACCTGGTCCCAATTACCCCTAGACAGGTCGCCGACGCCGCTATCGAAGCTGCCAATGCCGGGGCCGCCGTATGCCATATTCACGTACGCGACCCGGAAACCGGACAGGGTTCACGAGATATCGAATTATTTCAGGAAACGCTTGGTTACATTCGCGAAAGCGGTACCGATATGGTTATCAACCTGACCGCTGGAATGGGCGGGGACTGGGTGCCGAGTGATGAAAATCCCGCTCTGCCGGGGCCTGGAACCGATATGATCGGCCCCGAAGAGCGCATGGCGCATGTTGTCGCCTGCAAGCCAGATATTTGCAGCCTTGACTGCGGCACCATGAACTTTGCGGGTGATTATGCTTATATCAATACTGCACCCTATCTGCGCACTATGGCGGAAATCGCCAGAGAGCACAGCGTCAAGCCAGAGCTTGAGGTTTTCGATCTGGGACAAATCAGGCTGGCACGCAAATTGATCGAAGACGGTCTGATCGATGCGCCACCCATGTTCCAGCTTTGCCTGGGTATTCCATGGGGTGCTGGCGCCGACACCGAAACCATGACTGCAATGAAACAGGCTTTGCCACCAGAGGCAATGTGGGCTGGTTTTGGTATTTCCAGCATGCAAATGCCGATGGTTGCTCAGGCAGTTTTACTGGGCGGCAATGTTCGCGTCGGACTGGAAGATAATATCTACCTCGACCGTGGTGTACTGGCAAGCAATGGCATGCTGGTCGAACGCGCGGTAGAAATTATCGAACGCCTGGGTGCCAGGGTGCTAAGCCCTGACGAAGCTCGTACAAAAATTGGTCTGGCTTGATAGCAGGATAGATCAGGTGGATCGTATACAACGCGTCAACAATCGCTATCAGCAGTTAATGCAACAGGCTGATAGCCCACATGAATGGGCTTATGCCTGGCGAACCGAAATCAATCGGGGCGGCTTCCGTGCGGTTGATTTCCTCATGCAAACAGTTGTCGATGCTGGCAAGTGCATAGGCTGTGCGTCATGCGTCACCATTTGCCCGGTTGATGTATTTGACTATACTGATGAGCAGCCCATCGATACGCGCACTGATGCCTGTGTGCAATGCGTATTATGCGCTGACGTTTGTCCGATATTACGACCCCCCGATCAGGATTTACCGCAACAGCTCAATTTCCGTGAACCAAAAACGCAGGAAAGCTATGGTCCTTATAGTTATGGCCAATATGTCCGTGCCACGTCCGGTGATATCCAGCAGGCTTCTCAGGATGGCGGACTGGTTTCGGCATTATTAATCCACGGTCTTGAAACCGGTACCCTTGGTGGCGCCGTATTAGGTGATGTGGTCGACGGTAACCGACAAATTGGTGAGCCACGGCTGGCTACTGATAGAGAGTCGGTGCTAGCTTGCGCTGGATCACGCTACACCTACTCGCCCAACCTAATTGCATTACAGCAAGCAGTACGCGAAAACATATCGCCAATTGCGGTGGTTGGCGTACCCTGTCAGGTAGACGGTACCCGTCTTCAGCAACATTCAGGGATTCGCCTCGAACTCGCCAACTGGTATCGGAAAAACATCTCGCTAGTAATCGGTTTGTTTTGCTCAGAAGCTTTTACCCACGAAAGCATTAACCAACTGGCACAAATACTCGAAGTCGATCCGTTGTCAATCGCCAACATCAATATCAAAGGCAAGGTTGTTGTACGCATGGACAACGGTGATGTCCACGGCGTGTCTCTAAAGAAATACCGCGAGTTCGCGCGACCAGCCTGTCTCTACTGCCTCGATTATGGTGCAGAAAACGCCGATATCGCCGCTGGTGGTATCGGTCTCGATGGCTGGACTTACACGTTGGTTAGAACCGAGCGTGGTCACCAGGCATTGCAAGCTGCACTGGCCGATGGCTGGCTTGAAACTAGACCTCTCAGCGACGAACCCAGAGGCGAAATGCTGATGAAAAAACTGTCTGCCGACAAGAAAAAGAACCGTCCACTTCCTGCGCAAATGCCCAGCCTCGCCGAACGCCAGGCACTGAATTACCTCGACCCCAAAACTTTTTATACCAAAGGACCGGGTGCACCATCGGAGGAGAGCTGACCATGAGGGCAAATCAATTAACCGACCTGAATGTAATGGTTGCAGGCCAGGGTGGTGATGGCTCACTAACTGTAACTTCGATACTTGGTGAATTACTCGCAAGACGTGGCTACCATTTATATATGTCACGAAATGTTGCTTCCCGCATCAAAGGCGGTCATGCGGCTGCGATGATGCGTGGTTCGCTAGAGCAGCGTGGCTGCCAGGGCGACAATATCGACATTTTACTCGCCTTCGATCAGGAAGCTGTCGATATGGCGGCATCTCGCATGGCGGCGAATGGCGTCATTATTTTCGACACGTCTGATGGTGACCTGAATCGTGAAGGCCTTGCCGACAGTATCGATATAATCGAAGTCCCTTTTGGGCGTTTTGCGGTACGCGACCTGCGTCGCAACCTGTTTAAGAACAGCCTCAGTTTTGGCGTTTTATCCAGTATTTTGTCTATCGATGAAGACGAAGCGATAAACTGCCTGAGGCATAGCTTCCAGCGTCTACCAGAAGATGCCATCGTCGCAAATATCAACGCCTTCGACAGCGGGCGCAAATTTTTCTCAGAATTGCCACAACAACCAGACCTGCGCATGCTGGCGAATGTGGAACGCGAAAAGCACCTATTGATCACCGGCAACGAAGCCGTAGCGTTTGGCTTTCTGGCTGCGGGAGGGCGCTTCTTTGCAGGCTACCCCATCACCCCGGCAACCGAAGTGCTGGAATGGGTACAGAAATACGGCAGTCGCTTTAATGTCCAGGTTACTCAGGCAGAAGATGAGCTCGCCGCAGTCAATATGGCGCTTGGAGCAGCAATGACCGGCGTGCGCGCCATGACTGCAACCTCGGGACCTGGCTTTGCCCTAATGCAGGAAACCATCAGCCATGCTGGCTCGGCGGAAATCCCTCTTGTCGTGGTTAACTGTCAACGCGCCGGGCCTTCGACTGGAATGCCAACCAAAACCGAACAAAGCGATATCAATATGATGGTATTTGGCGCCAATGGCGATTTCCCCAGAATAGTACTGGCTCCTGGTGGGCCGCATGATTGCTTCGATCTCGCGGTACAGGCAACAAATCTCGCGCAGCAATTACAATGCCCGGTAATTCTGGCACTCGATCAAATGATTGGGCAAGATTCGACAACAGTGGAACCCTTTAACCTTGAAGCAGTGGTGTTGCAACATGGCAAGCGTGTCGATGCTGCGACCTTGCAGGAGATGACCGAATATCGACGCTACGAGATAACCGACGACGGCGTATCACCCTGGGCAGTGCCTGGAACCCCGGGCGGCGAGAGTCTGGTAACTGGAAATGAAAGAAATGAATGGGGCCTGGTCTCATCCAATCCAGAGAATCGACGTAACATGGTCGACAAAAGACAGCGCAAGCTGGATTCAAATTTACATTTGCTACCACGCGGTAACTCCCAGGGAGATGCCGATGCCGAAATCGGCTTACTGGGCATTGGTATGCAACTAGGTGTCATCGAAGAGGTGTGGCAGCGACTCTCTGCCCAAGGAGTCAGGATTAAATTCCTGCAACCCCGCACACTGTGGCCGGTACTCGATGAAACCATAGAGTTTACTAACTCCTGCAAACGCGTTTATGTCATCGAGCACAATCAGGCTGCGCAGCTTGCACACCTGCTACTTGGGGAAGGCGCAAACAAGGCAGGTATTAAGAGCATTCTTAAATACGATGGTCAACCATTCGGTGCTGGTGAATTGTGTGCAAAAATCCAGCAAGAGGAGGCAGGGCAATGACAAAAACCTTCCAGCCAGGCGATCCAATCTGGTGCGCTGGATGCGGTCACTATGGTGTACGCAATGCCCTTCAGGCAGCTTTTCAGCAACTGGATGTCGAATCCCATCAGACCATGGTGCTCGCAGGTATCGGTTGCGCTGGCACACTGCAAAATAACGTAAACGCCTACGGTTTCCACGCAATGCACGGCCGCGTGTTACCGGCAGCAACAGGTGTTAAGTTGGCAAACCCGTCACTCGATGTAATTGCCGTCGGTGGTGACGGTGATGGCTATGCGATTGGCTGTGGACATCTCGTCCACTCCTTCAAGCGCAACACCGGGGTGGTTTATATCCTAATGAATAATGGCATTTATGGCTTAACCAAGGGGCAAAATTCACCTACGGCTGAAACCGCCGAACAGGCTTTTGACGGTGTCCAGCTCGGCCTGTCGATTGCTGGCAGTAGCTTTATCGCGCGTGGATCAAGTGCAGCACCAACCCAGTTACAAAAGCTAATGGTTGCCGCTATCGAACACTCCCGAGCCGGTCGTGGGTTTGCTTTTCTTGAAGTGCTTTCACCCTGTGTAACCTATAACGATACCTATCCAAAATGGGCCGGACGCATGGTAGATGTTGATACGATTACCGGCTATGATCCGTACAGTCGTACCGGAGCATTCACAACAGTCCACGACCTCAATGCCGAAAACCGTTTTGCCACCGGCTTGATATACCAGCAGGACAGTATCGGCTCTGAGCGTCAATGGCTGGATAGTGGCCAGGCAGCTGTTTGTGATCTGGATATTGACCCAGCACTCCAAATGTCTGATTTTCGGGAAATTATGGACGATTATGGGGTTTGAGAAAAAAGTTCTATGCCTAAGTGGAGGCATAGGCGGTGCCAAACTGGCATTGGGGCTATACCGAACACTTAAACCCAGCCAGCTCAGCATACTTTCCAATACTGGAGACGACTTCGAACACTTCGGGCTTCATATCTCCCCCGACCTCGATACCGTCATGTATACCCTGGCCGGTGAAAGCAATATCGAGCAGGGTTGGGGACGTGCCAATGAAACCTGGACTTTTATGGAGCAAATGCGACGCCTTGGAGGTAACTCCTGGTTTAACCTTGGCGATGGTGATCTGGCCATCCACATGCGTCGCACCCAGATGCTTGCCGAGGGTAAGAGTCTACAGGCGATAGCCAACGAGTTTTGCCACCATCTGGGCGTCAATGCAACCCTGTTGCCGATGAGTAATGACCCGGTTAGAACCAGAGTAACAACAGGTGAAGGCGAAGACCTCATGTTCCAGCACTACCTGGTGCGTGACATGGCTGAGCATGTAGTGCAGTCGTTCAATTATGTCGGCGCAGCCGAGGCACAGGCAAATCCAGAACTACTTGCATTACTGCAAGATCCGGACCTTGAGGCAATTATTATTTGCCCATCAAACCCATACGTCAGCATCGACCCAATCCTAGCGGTGCCTGGTGTGCGCGATGCGCTCAAAGCTTGCCAGGCACCCATTGTCGCGGTAAGCCCTATTGTTGGTGGTCAGGCCATAAAAGGACCTCTGGCAAAAATGATGAGTGAGTTACAGGTGCCGGTGAAGGCCCTTAGCATCGCAGAGTATTACGACGATTTGCTGGCGGGATTTGTACTCGATACCAGTGACGCGGAACTTGCGGCCGATCTGCAAATGCCGGGACTTGTCACCAATACGGTTATGCTTTCTCTACAGGATCGTGAAACATTGGCGCAAACCGTACTCGAATTTACCAGCGGCCTTAGATAGCAAGTGGATAACAAGTCACTCGAATTCACCGCGATTGCGGATATCCCTCCAGTCCAGGCCGGGGATAATCTGCTTAAGATGCTTCGTGGCTATGATTTTCAGGACGATGATATTCTCATCGTTGCCCAGAAAATAATATCCAAGTCAGAAGGACGCATGGTGGCTCTGGATTCAGTCACGCCGTCGACCAAAGCACAACAACTTGCGGAAAAAGTTGATAAAGACCCGAGGCTGGTCGAATTGGTACTTGGCGAATCTGTGGCGGTAGTACGCGCTGCACCTGGACTTTTAATCGTGCAACATCGCCTCGGCTTCACCCTGGCTAATGCCGGTATCGATGCATCCAATGTTGATAAAGACGATCATGTATTACTACTTCCGGAGGCGCCAGACGCATCAGCTCGAGGTCTTCGCGAAGGCATAAAAAACGCCACCGGAAAAAATGTGGGTGTTATTATTACCGATTCCTGGGGCCGCCCATGGCGCCTGGGGACTGTAGGATTTGCAATTGGTGTTGCCGGGCTACCTTCTGTAGTCGATCTTTGTGGCCTACCAGATCTCAACGGCAGGGAGCTACAGACAACAACAATTGGGATCGCCGACGAACTCGCAGCCGCAGCTTCGTTATTAATGGGGCAGGCCGACGAAGGCAGACCAGTAGTCGTAGCGCGTGGCCTGGCTTTACCATCGGTAGCCGGGTCAGCCAGTGAGCTGATACGTCCACTAGACGGTGATGCTTTTCGCTAAGAGGTTAAATTATGCCGAATATATCTGATGAAATTGCATTTCTCGATGCCACAGCCCAGGCAAGCCTGGTGCGTAAGGGAGAAGTCTCTGCGCAGGAACTGGTAAACGCTTCTATCGAATGCATAGAGCTATTAAATCCGCAACTCAATGCGGTAATCGCCCCGCTTTTTGACCAGGCCATTACTGCGGCGGAAAAAGTCGATAAAGACGCCGTATTTGCGGGAGTACCATTTGTCCTCAAGGACCTGGTATCCGAATGCAGTGGGTCACCCCGCACCGATGGGTCCGGTTTTATCAAAGGCCGTTACATATCCGAACAGGATAATGAACTGGTTAGTCGCTACAAAAAAGCAGGTTTAATCATACTGGGTAAGACCAACAGCTCCGAATTCGGCCTGTTACCTACCACCGAGCCAGCCTGTCATGGCGCAACGCGTAATCCGTGGGATACCAGTCGCGGCACTGGTGGTTCCAGCGGGGGTTCGGCAGCAGCGGTCGCCACCGCAATGGTAGCAGCAGGCCATGCCAATGATGGTGGCGGTTCGATTCGCATCCCGGCATCTTGCTGTGGTCTGGTGGGATTGAAACCAACCCGTGGACGCAATTCACTCGCCCCCAATTATGGCGACATAGCCGGTGGTATTATCTGTGAACACGCAGTGACACGTTCGGTACGTGATAGCGCCATACTGCTCGATGCTACTTCCGGACCTGTGCCGGGTGAACCTTATATGCTCGATACCCCGCAACTATCATTTGCCGAAGCAGCAAAACGCGAGCCCGGCAAATTACGCATCGGCTTCGACACTGTCGCTTTAAATGGCGTTAGCGCTGATCCAGATTGTATTACCGCTACACATAAAGTTGCAAAACAGCTTGAACAGGCTGGCCATATTGTCGAGCAGGCATCCCCGACTGTTGATGGCATGAAGTTATTCGCAGCATTCGGCAAAGTCATGGCCGGTTATCTCGGTTGGTGTATCGAGGGATGGTCGCAACGTCTCGACCGCATGCCAGAAGAAAAAGACTTCGAGCCAGTTACCTGGCGAATGTATGAGCACAGCAAACAGCAGACTTCTGCGGAGTACCTGCTGGCTCAACAGGCGATACAATCTGTATGTCGTGATTTCAGCAAGTTTTTCACCCAGTATGACCTGTGGCTCTCACCTACCCTGTTGAAACCGCCGGTGCCGCTGGATTACTTTTCTTATACTTATGAAACCAGACACCAGCATAATGCACGGCTGGGTGATTTCACTGCTTTTACGCTGATAGCGAATGCCAGCGGTCACCCGGCGATTTCACTGCCACTGCACTGGAATGACGACAACTTGCCAATCGGCGTGCATTTCACCGGACGTTACGGTGACGAGGCGACCCTCCTGGGTATTGCAACGCAGTTGGAACAAATGCTGCCCTGGTCGCACCGACGGCCACCGGTCTGCCAGGATAAATGACTAGCTGGATAAATGCAGAGGATGTCACTGGCTTGCTAAAGCCAGGCATGACTGTATTTGTTGCGGGGGGCACCGCCGAGCCGAGAACCATACTGCATACCCTCAGGCAGCAGTCTGACGCTTGCACTGGAGTGCATTTCATATCGGTCGCAATACCGGGTATTAATGCCGGTGATTTTGTACAAGCTGGTTCGGGGAATAGCGCCACTGTCTTCTTTGCCACAGCACAAAACCGCGATTTGATAGCCACCGGTGAAATCGACTTTTTACCATTACAGTACCATGCCATTTTCGATTATCTGGCAAATGTATCAAGTATCGACGCCGTCATTGTCCAGTTACCACCTGAACGTAGTGATAACATGTTCAGCCACGGCATCTCTGCCGATTTCCTGATCGCGGCACTACCCAAAGCAAGGCTGGTCATCGCTGAAATTAATTCTCGACAGCCCTCTCCAGTGGATTCACCTCTAATACCCGCGGCCCGGCTGGATTATGCAGTACAGTGTGATAGCGCGCTACCAACCCTGCCGGACACCGAGATTTCACCAGAGGCAGTTGCCATTGGCCGCTATGTAGCAGACCTGATTAACGATGGTGATTGTGTGCAAATCGGTATCGGCGCCATACCATCGGCAACGCTTGCAGCGTTAAGCGAGAAAAATGACCTTGGCATTCACTCCGGCATGATCACCAACGGCATACGAGATTTGGCGACTGCTGGCAACATTACAGGTGCTCGAAAACAATTAGATAAAGGCAAAATCGTCACCGGTACTGTGCTTGGCGATGAAGGCTTGTTCACCTGGGCTGGTGAAAACCCGGACATCTGCTTTCGACCCGTGGGCTACACTCACGACAGCCATGTTATTGCCAAACTCGACAACCTTGTTTCCATTAACTCTGCATTGCAGGTGGATTTATTTGGTCAGATCAATGCAGATGTTTTAAAAGGTCGCCAGGTCAGTGGCACCGGAGGATCAGTAGACATGATGCGCGCGACAGCACGCTCCAAAGGTGGTCGTTCAATTGTCGCATTGAATGCAACCGCGGCCGGTGGCAAAGTCTCACGTATCGTCTCCATGCTGGGGGCTGACTGCCCAGCAACAGTTACCCGCACCGATATCGATTATGTCGTCACCGAGTATGGTGTACGTCATATTCGCTATTTACCGCTTCGTGCCAGGGCTGAAGCATTAATAGAAATTGCTTCACCACGGTTTCGTGATCAATTACGAGCGGAATGGGAATGAAGCCTGCTGAGTTTTTATCACCTACCACGCTAAATGATGCCCTGGAACTAAAACACAAGCATGGCGCTGCCGCGCGGGTAATAGCCGGGGGCACGGATTTGATTCTGAGAATGCGGGCTCAGGTCCTAACACCGTCATTGTTGATAGACCTGCAACATGCCGCACTCAATAACATCAAGGTATCCGACAAATACCTCGAAGTTGGCGCCTCGCTAACCATTTCGGAGGTTTTACAAAACACCAGAATCGAAGACCTGTTTCCAGCAATCCACATGGCTTGTCGCAAGTTTGCCGGGCCACCAATTCGAAACCGTGCAACCATTGGGGGCAATATCGTCAATGCATCGCCTGCCGCCGACCTGGTATCGCCGCTAATCGCTTACGATGCCGAAATTGTCTTAAAATCGGCTAATGGCGAACGCACTATGCCGCTGGTAACATTTTTCACAGGTGCGGGTAAAACCTTGCTCAAGGATGATGAAATTCTGACACAGATCAGATTGCCATTAAGCGCTGCTTCGACCAACGCATACTTTATTAAACTCGCACAACGTAACTCTATGGCAATCTCTCAGTTAAATCTGACTACGCGATTGAATCTTAATCGCCAGGGTTTGATCGAGACAGCGCGTATTGTGTTGGGTTCTGTGGCAGCGGTGCCAATGCGTGCAATGGCAGCAGAGGCAATGCTGGTCGGTGAAAAGTCATCGGAAGATTTGTTTTATGCGGCAGCCGCACAAGCCAGACAGGAAGTGAAACCCATCTCCGATATCCGCGCCTCGCGAGAATACCGTCTACAGATGACGCAGGTTCTGGTGCGTCGTGCCTTGCTGGAGAGTATCGCTAATGTTTGATCTGGAAATCGAGGTCAACGGCAAACAGGAGCAGGTTTCGGTCGAAGCTGACACGACCCTGCTTTACCTGTTACGTGACAAACTGGGACTTACCGGCAGCAAGGATGGATGTCGCTCCGGCGACTGTGGAGCCTGCGTAGTGTTGCTCGACGGCAAAACAGTGAACGCCTGCATGGTATTGGCTCCGCAAGCCAATGGTGCATCGGTGATGACTGTCGAAGGACTGGCAAAAGATGGTGAACTGCATCCTTTACAACGCTGTTTCTCGGAGAGCTGGGCATTCCAGTGCGGATTCTGCACTGGCGGAATGCTGATGTCTTGCTATGCCCTGCTGAAATCAAATAGTAACCCGACACGCGATGAGATTCGCGCCGCGATTGCCGGTAATTTCTGTCGATGCACTGGTTACCAGGCTCTTGTCACTGCTGTTGAACAGGCCGCGGCAGAACTGAGAGCCAATAATGTCTGATACGCATATTGTCGGCAAAAGAGTACCGGCAGCTAACGCGAACGAAATCGTCACCGGACAGGCTCGCTACTGCCCGGATATTGACCTGCCAGGAATGCTGTTCGGCAAACTTCTGTATAGCCCATACGCACGGGCACGGGTTATCAGACTCGATGTAAGCAAAGCCAGGAAAATACCAGGTGTCGCAGCGATAATCACCCATGCCGATATACCGGGTGAAAACAGTTACCTGTATGCCGCAGCCGATCAACCTTTACTGGTTATCGATGAAGTTCGCTACCAGGGTGAAGCCCTTGCAGCAGTCGCAGCCGTCGATGAACATACAGCCGACATCGCGCTCGCCGCCATCGAAGTTGAGTACGAACAGTTACCGGGGATATTTGACCCAGTCGAGGCCATGCATCCAGATGCCGACCAAATTGTGCCGGGTGAGAAAAACGTTTTATCGAGCCATAGCTTTAGCACCGGTGATGTAGAAGCCGCAATCGCTACGGCAGATGTCGTTATCCAGAATAAGTATCAAACCCAGTGTGCCGAGCACGCTTTTCTGGAAACCGAAGGCGGTGTCGGCCTGGTCGAAGACGATGGCCGTATCACAGTTTATTCTTCCTGCCAGGCGCCGCACCGGGACAGAATGCAAATAGCTCGCGCGCTTGCCATGCCGGAGAGCATGGTGCGCGTTATCACGCCCAGCATAGGTGGTGCATTCGGTGCAAAAGATGAAGCACATGTGCAGATACACGCCGCACTACTCGCGCATGCAACCGGACAACCCGTGCGTCTAATACGTGGGCGTCGAGAGTCGATTCTTACCCATGTAAAGCGGCATCCATTTATCGTTGAATACACCACTGCGGCAACCAGCGATGGCAAGCTTGTTGCCGTGAAAGCACGTGCAATAGCAGATGCCGGGCCGTATACAAATGCTACTCAGGAAGTACTGCATAAGTTTGGCGAGTTCGTGGGTGGCCCGTACAAAATCGTAAACCTGGAAGTCGAGTTGATAGGCGTGCGTACCAATAACCCAATAACAGGTGCATTCCGGGGATTTGGTGCGCCGCAGGCAGCTTTTGTTTACGAATCTCAAATGGATGATCTGGCGCGCAAGCTTGGTATGGATCCTCTGCAAATACGTCTGTTAAATGGCGTAGAAACCGGCACAAAAACTTATACCGGAGTTTTGATTCGGGAAGGATCGGCAATGAAGGCATCCTTGCGCAAGGCTGCCGAAATGATTGCATGGCAAAAACGCCACAGCTGCGAACGCCAACCCGCCCCACACCTCAGGCGCGGTTTTGGAATTGCAACCACCATAAAAGGTTCAGGTGCAGGACGAGGTATCGCCGATCATGCCAGCGCAGCTCTGGAAATGCATCGCGACGGTTCGGTAATCCTGCACAGTGCTGCGGCAGATATGGGGCAGGGAATCGTAACGGTTATGACACAAATCGCGGCCGAGAGGTTGGGTATCGACCTTGCCTCCATAACGGTCACCAACGCTGACACATCTCGCTCGCCGGATGCAGGCCCGACCTGTGCCAGTAGACAGACCATGGTATCGGGTAACGCAGTGCTTAAGGCCGCCAATACAATCCGCGATAGCCTGCTGACGATGGCGGCTCGCAAGACCAAAACCGAAAAACATCGGCTTGATTTAAAGGTTGGGCATTTAACAATAGATGGCAAACCACATGAACTTAGCGTAAAGGATCTCGCGCTACGCGCCAGTAACTGGGGAATACCACTACACTCCGAAAGCCTGGTACATTTTGAGTACCCCGAAGATGCCCCCATGGCTACCTATCGTTTCGCCCAGGAAGTATTTCAATTCGGCACCCAGATTGCACAAGTACTGGTGGACTGCGAAACCGGTCAGGTCACAGTCGAAAGACTGATAGCGGTTCACGATGCAGGGAAAATGATTAATCCGGGCGGGGTTTATGGCCAGATCGAAGGAGGTATTGCACAAGGTATCGGTTACGCCCTCACCGAAGAACTTATTGTCGAAGCTGGACTTACCCAAAACCCATCGCTGGAAAACTACATAGTACCACTGTCTCTCGACATACCGGAAATCGAAATTGAAGTACTTGAAATCCCTGAACCATTTGGCGCACCACTAGGTGCAAAAGGTATCGCCGAATCACCTTTGGTGCCCACCGCACCAGCCATCCGTAACGCTATTTGCGATGCTATCAACAAACCGCTTTATCGATTACCGATGACTGCGGAGAGAATATTGTCGATTGGTGATGACTGACCCCTGATGCCCCATGGGGCAGGACAATCTCATGGGGTAAATAGTTATTTTATGCGTAAAATAGTCCAGCATAATTCAATCACGGAATATCCGAATGTCCGAGAAATCCGACAACAGACCCACCGTTGCAAACCTTGTGATAGACAGCCTGGTTGCCAATGGCATTAGCCAGCTTTATTGCCTTCCCGGCTATCAGAACGATCAGTTCTTTGACGCTCTTTTTGACAAGCAGCATGAGTTAACCCCGATCCAGACCCGCCACGAACAGGGAGCTGTCTATATGGCGCTTGGGGCAGCGCTTGCCACTGGCATACCCCAGGCTGTCTCTTTAGTGCCGGGTCCGGGCTTTCTTAATGGAAGCGCCGCTCTGGCTACTGCTTACAGCCTTTACGCACCAGTTCTTGCACTAGTGGGCCAGATACCATCTGCTCAAATCGGCAAAGGTTTTGGAGCATTGCACGAAGTCCAGGGACAACTGGAAATGCTAGGGTTCCTGACCAAGCAGGCTGAGCGGATTACCGGTGGTGACAATGCTGACCAGCTGATGCGTGCAGCGATCAGTGCGGTAAGTTCCGGCCTGCCACGCCCGGTCGGACTGGAAATCCCGATGGATCTCTGGCCTACGCGCTGCGAAGAAGTATCCGAACCCCTGACACTGGAGTCCATGCAAACACCCCTGCCCAACGCAGAGTTGATTTACCAGGCGGTTCAGCTTCTCAAAAATGCCACCCGCCCGATGATCGTTGTCGGTTGCGGCGCACAGGGCTGCAGTCAGGGTGTAACCGGGCTGGCCAAAACCCTGTCAGCACCGGTTCTTTCGATGCGAACAGGCCATGGAGTTGTTTCGAGCCGCAACCCGTTGAGCATCAGATCGCTGGAGGGCCATGCACTCTGGCCCGATTGTGATGTTGTGCTAGCACTTGGCACTCGTCTGCAGACACAGCAGATGCAGTGGGGCGTGGATGACGAGCTTAAGGTCATTCACGTCGAGATAAACGAAGAAGAACTTGGCCGCATCAATACTCCTGAGGTTGGCCTTCTAGGTGATGTGGCGCAGGTTGTGCCCACTCTGCAGGCAGCCCTTGA
>JAAENK010000064.1 GCA_024224415.1 Gammaproteobacteria bacterium
AAATTGGTGGATGCGCTGCGCTTATCCACCCTACTTCGAGTGGTCGTACAGCCCCGATTTCAATTTCAATTCACCTGCTTATAAATCCTGTTAAACCCGGCCACACTAAAGCCGTTCATACGCTGTTTTCCAACCAGAATAATCGGCACGCCCTTCGCACCCAGTTTTTTATAGGCTCGCCGGGCCGTACGGTTCTTCTCGATATCGTATTCGACAAAATCGATATCATTTTTCTCAAAATAGCGCCGGGCCTGTTTACAGTATCCGCACCAGTCGGTTGAATACATCACCACACGATCGCCCTTGATGGCTTCAGACTGAATAATACTGACCGATTCGTATGAACTAATATTCAGCTCAATCACCTGCCCCTGGCCTTGCTGAGACGATACATCGCCGTAGTGAACTTTGCCATTGTCATCCACCCATTTGAGGACTTGTGCACTGTTGGCACTATACGATAACAACAGCAGACTGCTACAGGCAGCTAGTATCGATATCGCCAATTTATTTTTTAACATACTGATTCAAAATCTATTTTTCGGGTC
>JAAENK010000065.1 GCA_024224415.1 Gammaproteobacteria bacterium
CCCATTGCGCTATGCCACTGCACCATGTGTCGAAAGGCATCGGGTCACTATACAGCTGCGACTGCGGTGCCCAACGACAGGATAACTATCACTGGCGATAGCCTGCAGTGGTTTCGTTCGTCGGATTATGCGGAACGCGGGTTTTGCAATGCCTGCGGCAGCAGCCTGTTTTTCAGGCCTTTCAGTAAAAACCGTACCGCCATTTTTGCCGGGAGCATCGATGGGTCAACGGGACTCAAACTCGAATCTCAGATCTGGACTGAGAGTAAAGGCGATTACTATGAGTTGCCCGACTTGCCGGTAATCGAACAGAGTGAACTGGATTGATGATTCGTTACTAAAGGGCTGAAAAATCACCGGCATATTGCGTAATCCATTCACGAGCGGCCTGTTCGCTGTTCATAGGGCGACCTTCGATAGATTCCATACGCTTTCGATAATTTTCGATATCACTAATCTGGTCTATCATTTTCAGTCGTTCGACTTCTTCAGCGTCATCAAATTCGAGTCCGACTTCATAACCGCGGCTGGATTTATTACACCAGATAACCTTGCAGGTTAATGCCGCACGGCTATTCAGGATCGGAAATTTCACCCGTATTTTCTGGTTGATCTGGAGCCTGTCGTTGGCAATAAACGACATGCCACCGAAGCTAACATTGGTAATCGTGTCATCCTTGTCGTTATCGAAATCTCTCGAGATATAATCGAGAGTTATTTTTATCGGAATACCGGTAATCTGCCGTATATGCCTTCTAATAGCCGTATTATCTTCTTGCATGTCGCCTCATATCTCATGTGTTTTGGTTCCGGGTGACAGAACTGCAAAATCCGGTTTTTCTGTGGGTGCCGGCCGCGTATGTTAAATCACCATAAGTAAAAATCAAATGATTTGTGTGGTGGCTCGACCAGGAAAAATCAAGTCCGTTCTCTGGCAACTAAGTCTGTATTTTTAAGAGGTTGCATATTGAGATATGGCGTAAAGCAGGCATTTATATTATGCGGTACACCAGTCTGTTTCTGTATCCAAAGCGGGTATTCTAGTCGAATTGAAAAATGGTACCTGGATCGATATTATGGCTTTCAGAACGGAGCAATGTTGCAGCTTCTATCAGGATTCGTACCACTTTTGGCTTTTCCCTTTTTATGCGCAATGACCAATTAATCGAGTAGAGCACTTTCCCATCAATCAAACAGTTTACCCGGATTCAAAATACCCTTTGGATCCATGGTGCGTTTTATCTGGCGCATGAGTTCAATTTCGGCTTCGCTGCGGGTATAGGCGAGGTAGGGTTTCTTGTCGAGACCGATACCGTGTTCTGCAGATACTGAGCCTTTCAATTTTTGTAGCGGTGGGTAAACCAGTTGGTCTATGGCGGCACGATCTTGTGCTGCACCGGGTGCCACCGAAAAATGCAGGTTACCGTCACCGATATGGCCGAAGGAAAATAACTCGGCGTCCGGGAAGTTGCTTTTTAAACTATGCGTTACCGAGTCGACAAAATTTGGCATTTTTGCTATCGGCAAACTTATGTCGTAACCATAAATCAGGCCGAATTTTTTCTGTTCTGGATCGAAATTCTCCCTTATTTGCCAGAATTTGTGTCGTTCATTTTCAGAGTTTGCCAGAATGCCGTCAACGATTTGTCCGTTTTCAAGTTGTTGCATAAGCAGTTTTTCGAGCCTGCTTCGATCATATGTATCATCGCTTACAAAAACATCGATTAGTACATAATAAGGGGCTGGCTCAGATAATGGAGGGTCGAGTTCAGAACTTGAGCCAGTGTTTAAATCGTAATAGTTTTGCCACAGGACTT
This sequence comes from Gammaproteobacteria bacterium, assembly GCA_024224415.1. Classification (GTDB taxonomy): domain Bacteria; phylum Pseudomonadota; class Gammaproteobacteria. The sequence continues at coordinate 1,818 of JAAENK010000065.1, forward strand.
CAAAGGCAGCGAGTTGGCCGTTGAGGGTAGAATCATACTCGCGCAGGAGTGTCATGACCTGATCCCAGCCAGGTACAGCCAGAATAGCGGTTTCGATATGCAGCGGTGCCTCATGGAGTCGCAATACGGCTTTAGTTACTACGCCAAGGCTACCTTCGGAGCCGAGAAATAACTGTTTTAAATCGTAGCCGGTATTGTTCTTAAGTAACTTGAACATCGAAGAGATAATGCTGCCATTTGCAAGTACGGCCTCCAGTCCAAGCACCTGTTCACGCATCATGCCGCAACGCAAAACCCGGATACCCCCCGCGTTAGTGGCAATGTTCCCGCCAATGGTGCAAGAGGCTCTTGCTCCAAGGTCGAGTGTAAACATCAGGCCAGCCTCGCCTGCTTTCTCCTGCACATTCTGTAGTATCGCACCAGCACCGACAGTCATGGTGCGTGACTGGCTGTCGAGTTCTTCAATAGTATTCATGCGTTCCAGCGACAATATAATATCGGCTGTACTTGAACGATGCGCCCCGGTAAGCCCGGTCATGCCGCCAACGGGGATGACGGTTTGTCCAACCTGGTTACAGGCTTGCAACACGCTGGCGACTTCTTCGGTAGTCTTCGGGCGAACCAGTGCAAGCGCCTGCAATGGACTGCTATCCCAAATGCCAGCGCTACGCCCGCTGAGCACCTCTTGAGGGACGATGCCGGCATCGCCGACGATATTTTTTATTTTCTCCAGTATGGCTGGCATTGGTGGGTAAAAACTGCTCCGGGTGAAAACTTGCCTCAGTATGCAGATCAAGGTTTAGTTAGGCAATCGGAATGGGTTTGAGATAGTATTTATTTACAGCTGTCCTGGATCTATTGCATACTGACATTGTTGATATACTACCGATCCAAAAATAATAATATTCAGACATGAGGATATTCAATGAAAGTTGCTTACATTTTTTCTAGTCAAGGGCATACAGTTTCGTACAAGCTTGGGAAAATGATTCTGCCTCAACTCGAAGAACAGTCACATGGCCCAGAGGTGGTGGGCATGTTCTTTTTTGAGGATAATAATTATGTATTGGTAAAAGGAGACCCACTGGGTGAGCGATTAGCTAAAGTGGCAAAAAACCAGAACATTTTGTTGATGGGCTGTGACCAGTGCTGTTGGGAACGTGAAATAGACGGTAAGCTGGTGGAAGGGGCTACTATTGGATGTTTCCCAAATCTATACGAAGCATTGGCTGGAAATATGCCCGATCAGGTGATAACACTGTAACGCTTAATCTGGTAAGGGTGAGTTCCTGACTCGCCCTGGCCAAAACATTCAGCCAATTCCACGAAATCACATCACTATAGCCCCAACCGATATCACCCATACAACATATCGATTTAAATCAATACAACCCGTGCAGGTATTATGCCCCTCTCTTAAAGGGTCGTACCAGTTAATGACATCTTCAAAACCCAATATAAGCATCAACGGACGCGACTATCGCTGGCCAGAGCAACCCTGCGTAGTGGTTTGTATCGACGGTTCCGAGCCAGATTATATCGAGCAGGCGGTCGCAGCCGGTGTGATGCCATGGATGAGCAAAGTGGTCAGAGGCCAGGGCGCCGATTTACGCGCCGATTGCGTGGTGCCGAGTTTTACTAATCCGAACAATATTTCCATTGTCACCGGGGTAGCACCGCTAGTACACGGTATTTGCGGTAACTTTTATTATGACCGAGATAATGATCGTGAAGTGATGATGAACGAACCTGAGCTATTGCGCACACCGACAATCTTCAAGGCCTTTCAGGATGCTGGTGCAAAAATCGCCATTGTTACCGCGAAAGATAAACTGCGCCGCCTGTTGGGTAATGAACTGGAATACGGCGCGGATGGTGCGATCTGTTTTTCTTCAGAAAAATCTGACGAGGTCACGTTACCTGAGAATGGTATAGACAATGTACTCGACATGGTCGGCATGTCGGTGCCTTCTGTTTACAGCGCTGAGCTATCCGAATTTATATTTGCCGCAGGAGTAAAACTCATGGAGTCGGTACGTCCCGATATTATGTATCTGTCAACCACCGATTACATCCAGCACAAATTTGCACCGGGTAGTGATGGTGCGAATGCGTTTTACGCAATGATGGATAAATACTGGGCGCAACTCGACGCACTCGGTGCAACCCTGGCCTTGACCGCCGATCACGGCATGAATGCAAAACACGATGAGGCCGGAGAGCCAAGGGTAATTTATCTTCAGGACGAAATGGACAAGTTGCTGACACCTGGTACAGCACGGGTAATCTTGCCGATCACCGATCCTTATGTAGTCCACCATGGTGCTCTAGGGTCGTTTGCCACGGTGTACTTACCAGGCGATACCGATATTGCCTCGATTATATCCAGACTCAAAGCCATACCGGGTATGGCTGCTGTGTATGATAACGAGCAGGGATGTAACGAATTCGGACTGGCTAGTGATCGCATGGGCGATTTAATCCTGGTATCTGCCAAAAGCACAGTTATAGGCACCACGGCAGATCGACACGACCTTTCAGGTCTGGACGTGCCTTTGCGCTCACACGGTGGCATTAGCGAGCAGCAGGTGCCATTGATAGTCAGCCAGCCGGTTAGTGGGTTAGACACAACACACCGGTTGCGTAATTTCGATATTTTTAATGTGGCGCTAAACCATACTAATAAGGTAGATTCTAAATGATGATCAAACAGGAAAAAATGCGCATCGCCGGCAAACTCGTCGATGGCGATTGCGGTGAACTCGAAGTTTTTAATCCGTACAACAACGAGCTAGTTGGCACTGTTCCTCGCGCCAGTCGTGAACAGGTCGCTAATGCTTTTGATATCGCGGCTAATTACAAACCAAAACTGACGCGCTACGAGCGGCAGCAAATTCTGACAAAGATTGCACATGTAATTGTCGAGCGCAAAGATGAGATTTCAAACCTGATTACTGCCGAGTGTGGTCTATCGAAAAAAGACAGCATCTATGAAGTCGGTCGAGCCTTCGACGTTTACAGCCTTGCCGGGCAACTCTGCATTAATGACGATGGTCAGATTTTTTCCTGCGACCTGACCCCACATGGTAAACAGCGCAAAATATTCACCCAACGCGAACCACTTAATACGATCTCGGCAATTACACCATTCAACCATCCGTTGAATATGATTTCGCATAAAATTGCACCTTCGATTGCCACTAATAACTGCATGGTAGCCAAGCCAACCGAGCAAACTCCGCTAACAGCCCTGCTATTGGCCGACATCTGCTACGAAGCAGGTTTACCTCCAGAGATGTTATCGGTTGTCACCGGCTTGCCTGAAGACATGGGTGATGAAATGCTGACCAACCAACATATCGATCTGGTCTCTTTCACCGGCAGCGTACCGGTTGGTAAGTATATTGCCGAAACCGCCGGATATCGCCGTACCGTGCTCGAACTTGGCGGCAATGCACCATTAATCGTGATGGACGATGCCGACCTCGACAAAGCTGCCGAACTCGCAGTTGCTGGTGGCACAAAGAATTCCGGGCAACGCTGTACTGCGGTAAAACGCGTACTTTGTATAGACTCAGTAGCTGACGAATTTGCCGCCCTGGTCGCTAAGAAAGCCGCAAAACTTAAGTATGGCGATCCGATGGATCCAGATACCGATGTTGGCACCGTCATCAATGAAGCATCGGCCATCCTGTTCCAGAACCGGGTTAACGATGCCATCGAAAAAGGTGCGAAACTGCTCTACGGCAATGATCGCCAGGGCGCGGTTTATTCACCCACGGTACTCGACCATGTACCTGCTGATTGCGAACTGGTTATGGAAGAAACCTTCGGCCCGCCGATCCCCATTATCCGTGTGCGTGATATTGATCACGCTATCGAAGTCTCCAATTCAACTGCCTTCGGTCTGTCATCCGGAGTCTGCACAAATCGCATGGATGACATCATTCGCTTCATCAACGAGCTCGAAACCGGCACAGTGAATATATGGGAAGTACCTGGTTACCGTATCGAAATGTCACCATTTGGCGGCATCAAGGACTCGGGTCTGGGTTACAAGGAAGGTGTTATTGAAGCAATGAATAGTTACACTAACGTGAAAACCTTCTCGTTACCCTGGTAAAGGTGATCCACGTCAAATTTTTATAAATTATCCAAATAAATATTTGTCAGTTTCATAGAATGAGCGTAATATAAATAAGAATTATTCTCATTCTCATGAAATGGCAACTTCACTTTACCTGAACCAACCTGCAAACGGATTTTACGGACTAATCACCAGCATCGACGGTGATATGGCCACGCGCAGAAAGCTCATGAGCCTGGGACTCCGCCAGGGGCAAAAGGTTAATGTATTACATCAACGTCGCAATGGTGTTGTAGTTATGAGTAACGGTAGCCGCATTGCACTTGGGGTAAAAGTCGCCGGGCAAATTCAACTAAAGGCCATCGATAATGAGGATTGTTAAACCCTCTCTGCTCAGTTATTGAGATGACAACCCTGGCGATTGCTGGCAACCCAAACTGCGGTAAGTCGGCACTTTTTAACAGCCTCACGGGTATCAGACAAACCACTGGTAACTGGCCTGGGGTTACTGTTGAACGCAAGCAGGGTAATTTCTCCATCGCTGCCGGGCGCAATGTATCAATAATTGACTTGCCGGGCATTTATACCCTCGATGCTATCTCGCTTGATGAACAGGTTACCCGGCAGTTCCTGCTTGACAAGGAAGCCGATGTCATAATCAATGTGCTGGATGCAAGCAACCTTGAACGCAATCTCTATTTGACTGTACAGTTATTAGAGATGGGAGTGCCTGTCGTACTTGCGCTAAACATGATGGATGTGGCGCAAAAGCGCGGCATCAGCATTGATAGCACTTTGCTATCCGACAAGCTGGGCTGCCCGGTTGTCGAAATTGTTGCTGTCAGTGGCAAGGGAGTGACCGAACTAAAACAGGCTGTGCTAAGTATTATCGATGACAAGGCGGGTTGTGGGATCAGTCTTGCCATGGATAGCGAGCTGGAAGCTGCCATCGCAGATATCCGTATAAAAATGCCTGACGATAACAAACGCGGTTACTGGGCCGCGCTAAAGCTACTGGAAGGCGATCAAAGCATCTACCCGCTAACAGCCGGAGATGATTTACAGCTCTGTGTGAAATCCTGGCAGGATCGAATTTTCAGCATTTCGGGTGAGAGTGCAGATATGTTCATTGCAGATTCGCGTTATGGTCACGCCCATGCTATCGCACAGTTGGTGGTTAAAGTTAAAGGCAAAGTAAAACGCTATTTTACCGACCGTATCGATCAAATCGCCCTGCACCGCATTGCAGGTGTACCGATATTCATGTTCATCATGTATTTGATGTTTATGTTTACCATTAATTTTGGTGGTGCATTTATCGATTTCTTCGATCTCGCGGCTGGCGCAATATTTGTCGATGGTTTTACCGAGTTATTGCAGACAATAGGATTACCTCAATGGATGGTGATAATTCTCGCCTATGGCATCGGCGGCGGTATTCAGGTGGTTGCTACATTTATTCCAATTATTACCTGTCTATACCTGTTCCTGTCGTTTCTGGAGGATTCCGGGTACATGGCCAGGGCGGCTTTTGTTATGGATCGTTTCATGCGAGCTATCGGTCTGCCAGGTAAGGCTTTCGTGCCGATGATTGTTGGTTTCGGTTGCAACGTACCTGCGGTGATGGCGACCCGCACCCTGGAAAGTGAGCGCGAGCGTAAATTGACGATTCTGATGAATCCGTTTATGTCATGCGGAGCCAGGCTACCAGTTTACGTTTTGTTTGCCGCTGCTTTCTTTCCGAGTAATGGTCAAAACCTGGTATTCGCACTATATCTGATCGGCATTTTAGCCGCGATTTTAACCGGCCTGGTGATGAAGCATTCCCTGTTATCGGGTAGCAGCAGTAGCTTCATCATGGAAATGCCGACTTACCATATACCCACCATGAAAGGCATTGCGTTGCGCACCTGGGACAGGGTCAAATTATTTATTCGTGACGCTGGTCGCGTCATCATCGTTATGGTGCTAATTTTGAATGTACTCAATGCCATTAGTATTGATGGTGATACACAGCAACAACACGCTGGAAATTCACTGCTTAGCGCAGCAGGAAAAATACTTACGCCGTTGTTCAAACCGATGGGCATAGAGCAGGATAACTGGCCAGCCACAGTAGGCATATTCAGCGGGGTACTCGCCAAAGAAGTTGTGGTGGGTACTCTGAACTCAATTTATACACAAATCTCGCTGGAAGGCATCGCCAAAGAAGAATCGGGTTTTGATTTACAACAGTCTCTCATCGACGCTGCTGTCACTATCCCACAAAACCTCTCAGGTTTAACTGAGTTTATTTTTGATCCACTGGGTCTGGATGTCGGTGATATCGAGAATCAACAAGCTGCAGCTGAGGAACTCGAAGTCAAAACCGGGATGTTTGGTGAAATGTCAAAACGCTTTAACGGGCGTGCCGGGGCATTTGCTTATTTATTATTCATACTGCTCTACTTCCCATGCGCAGCAACTATCGGTGTAATTGCCAGAGAAGCGGGGAAAGCCTGGTCAGCATTTGTAGCTTTCTGGACTACATCCGTAGCTTATATTACTGCGAGTTTGTTTTATCAATTCTCCCAAATGGCGCAAAACCCGACAAACTCATTGTTAACAATTGCTCTCATTACCGCATATGCCGTCGTACTATTTTTAGGCCTGCGCAGTTATGCTGGTAAACGAGACCGTCAAAGACGGCTTCCAGCATGATTTTAACCGAACTAAAAAATTACATTAAAACCCGTCAGCAGGTATCGCTAAATGACATTACCCTGCATTTCGATGTCGAGCCCGAAACGGCCAAAGGTATGCTGGATTTTCTGGTCAAAAAGGGGCGCGTAAGTATTCGTAGCAACCCTCTATCCTGTGCCAGTGGGTGCTCTTGTAGCGCAGCTGAAAATAGTGATATTTATGAGTGGAATGCACAACTTGGCAATATTTCGATTCTAACTAATTAGCTGCTGGTCACATACTTCAAAATTTCAACCACCTGGTCAGGTGTCTGCGCCCAGGCCATCGCCGAAGCATCGACTTCTTTCAACGGGTGGATAATATTTTCATCGTGCAGTGTGACATAAGGCTTGCCCAATGCGGCACAGTAACCGGCGTCAAATGCCGCATTCCATTGCTTGTACTGATCACCAAAACGGATAATAGCGATATCACATTTCTCAACTAAGGTTCTGGTACGAATACCATTCACACACGACGACTTATGATCGCGCCAGTAGCCCTCGCTATCGGGTTGCAGCATATCACCTGCTGCGTCACTGGCGTCATGGTCGGTGATTGCTGAAGTGAAGTTTACCGGCAACCCATGTGCTTTCGCGCCCTGTTCGATTTGCTCGCGCCAGTCGGTGTGTATTTCTCCGGATAGATAAATGGACCAGTTATGCATAATTTTCTCTCAGGTTCGATATTAGGTAATTTCGGTTTTATAACTAAACATATCGCCACGACCCTTGGTTGTTCGAATTTCGATAACCTGATTATTGCGTGTAAAAGTCCTGCGATTTAAGACTAACACTGGAGAAGAGGTATCTATACCAAGAATGGCCGCTGTTTTTTTCGTAGTTATTTCGGCCGTCAAAGTCTCTTCGGCGCGCACTACCGGAACATTATATTTATCAACCACTACTGCATAGAATAAATCGGGCACATGGATATCTTCATTTTCCAGCCCTGGCAACATATCGGCACGCCAGCGGGAATACTCGACCATCACCGGGTTACCCGCCACGTATCCGATGCGTTCAATATAAAGCAGATCGGTATCTTCGGGAACATTCATTTTTCGACAAACAATCTTATTGCCAGATTCGATGTGACGATTCGAGGTTTTCTTGTCTATGCGTACATCTGCACCCTGCACATCACCGTAGGAAACGTAACGAAATAGACTATTGTTGAAGTCGAGGCGAGACACATAGGTGCCCTTGCCCTGATGACGATAAAGTTTCTTTTCCCAAACCAGGTTGTCGATGGCTTTTTTTACCGTGCCCTGGCTGACGCCTAGGGTTGCCGCCAGTTGAGGCTCCGAAGGTATTAAATCACCCGACACCAGTTCGCCAGATTCAATAAATGCAATCAGGTAGTCTTCTACAATACGGTAGAGCGGTTTGGTCGATGGCTGGCTCATATGCGTTCCTGGTGTTTAGTTATTTTCTGGTTGACAAGCGTGCACATGTTTGTAAGATTAGCACAACTAACTCATATATATGAGTTATATAACTACTATATACTCGCTGGAGGGGACAAGAGAGCATGGACTTTCTTCACTATTTCAGTAACGTGTTTACACCTTACCACCTTCTACTACTTTTCGGTGGTACCACTGCTGGCCTCATTCTTGGCGCATTGCCTGGCCTTAGTCCAACTATGGCAGTTGCACTTATCATTCCATTTACCTTCCACATGCAGCCAGATAGTGGACTCATTTTACTCGGGGCTATGTATACCGCAACTGTTGCTGGCGGTGCGATCAGTGCGATCCTGGTCAACGTTCCCGGTGCACCCGCCAATATCGCCACCGCACTAGATGGCCACCAACTGGCGCGTCAGGGTCGTGCCTCGGAAGCACTTCACTACTGTTTTTTTAGTTCATTTGTTGGTGGCATTTTCGGCATTATTATTCTGATCTTCTTCACTCCACCACTCGCAGATCTTGCATTAAAATTTGGTCCCACTGAATTATTCTGGATCGCCATACTTGGCATTACGGTAATCGGCACCATTGGAAGCAAATCAGTTATCAAGGGCCTGATGGCCGGTTTATTCGGCCTGGCGATTTCGACGATTGGCGACAATCCGATGCTAGGCGAGCAACGTTTTGTTTATAGCGAACACATGGAAAGCGGTATTCATATCGTTGCGGCCTTAATCGGATTATTCGCACTGCCACAGATACTAACGCTAATGGAAGAGAGCCGTCGCGAATCAGCAGGCGCGATGTTTGCGCTCAGCGAATCCAGATGGTTGCAATCCGCGAAGTACAATTTTAGCCGAGTTAAAGCACTTACCATCGGCTCTATTGTAGGCTCTATTGTAGGCGTCATTCCGGGTGCCGGTGGACAAATTGCGGGGCTGGTAGCTTACGACCAGGCCAGAAAAACCAGTGATAATCCACAAAATTTTGGGAAGGGCGAACCCGATGGCATTATCGCAGCAGAATCAGCTAACAACGCCATGGTCGGCCCGTCACTGGTACCATTGCTAACTCTGAGCATTCCGGGTAGTCCGACGGCTGCGGTCTTGCTCGGCGGCCTGTTAATCCACGGATTATTTCCCGGACCTGATTTATTTACCCAACACGCCGAAGTTATCTGGACATTCATCGACTCGTTAATTGTCGCACAGATATTTATGTTGGTTATCGGTCTGTTTCTCAGTCGGCACAGTGGTTGGATAATGAAAGTCCCATCGCATTATATGGCAGCGTCGATACTCATTCTCGCTGTTTTCGGAACCTATAGCATACAGTCAAGCTATTCAGACGTACTCATTATGGCAATACTCGGTGTGGCCATGTATTTCGCTAGCAAATTTGGCTTTGGTCCTGCACCCGTGGTACTCGGTATTATTCTAGGCCCTATCGCCGAAGATAATTTCCTGCAGGGCAAACTCATTGGCGAGGCTGGAGATGGCGTGATGAATTACTTCTTCACTGGCGCGATTAACATCACCTTGATCCTGGCGACCATCGGTTCGATTGCATACAGTGTTTACGCCAGCCATAAAATGAAACAAAAGGCGGCACTGTCATGATTAATATGAAAAATACTGAACAGGCTTCTGCAGTATATGCTCTAGCTATTTCGGCAATTTTTGCATTCCTGTCGTTTTACAATACCGACGCCGAGACATATTTGTTCCCACGTATTATTGCCATAGTTCTCGCTATCCTGTCGGTAATTCTGTTCATATCCAACTCAGCCACCGGTGAAAATACTAAGCGCTACGCAAGTGAGTACTTTACTGATATCTGGCCAGGTCTGGTTATCGGGTTTATTTATTTGCTGACTATGGAAGACCTGGGTTTTTATATCAGTTCTTTCCTTGCATTTCTGGCGGTGCTGATTTTGTACGGCAGGCGTGGCATTAGCAACCCTAAGGCGTTAGGAACCAAAGTCGCAGTATCAGCAGCTTTTATGCTTATTTTATTTCTACTGTTCTGGAACGGCCTGCATGTCAGGACGCCGACTGGTTTAATTTTTTAAGTGCGTTTTATCACCAGGATTAAACGTATTAACGATAACAACCTGAATAGGTTGAGTACTGTAAACAAACCCCGAGAGGAGGGAACAATGAAATCTACTATCATCAAAAAAGCCGGCTCGCTGGTGCTGGGTCTTACCGCTAGTGCACTGCTACTAGGTGCTACAGGTGCAGCTCAGGCCGAATACCCCGACCGACCAATTGGCGTTATGGTCGCCTATAATCCGGGTGGGGCTACCGACTTCCAGGCGCGCATCGCAACCCTGGCATCAGCCAAGGAAGCAGATGGCAAGGCAATATCCGTTGGCCAACCGATTTATGTCACCAACAAGCCCGGTGCTGGTGGCCGTAAGGGCTGGAACTGGTTTGCCGAGAAGGCCTCAAAAGATGGCTACATGATGGCTGCTTACAATGTACCGCACTTTATCGCGCAATCGATTGTGTTTGATACCAAATACAACATCAATAATCTCGAACCAGTAGGAAACTGGGGCGCTGACCCGGCTGTACTAATCGTGGGCAAGGACAGCAAGTTCAGCTCTGCTACAGAACTAGTTGAATACGCCAAAGCTAACCCTGGTAAAGTCACCGTGAGTGGTGCGGGTAAATTTGTCGGACACCACATCGCACATCTTCAGTTTGAAAAAGCTGCTAACGTCAAATTGAAGTATGTTCCGGGTAAAGGTGGCGTAGGCGCAATGAAACTGGTGAAAGGCGGTCAGGTCATGGCTGGTTTTAATAATTTGTCAGACTCAGCACGCGCTCAGGGCGACATAAAAATCCTCGCCGTGGCAGACCTCGAGCGTCATGCTTTCCTGCCTGACGTACCTACTTTCAAGGAACTTGGTATCCCGGTGGATAACTCCAGTGTAAATTTCCGAGGTTTAATGGTTCCAAAAGGAACACCTGATAGTGTCATCAAGCACCTGGCTAACTCTGTGCCAAAAATGTTTAACGACAAAAAGACACTTGGAAAAATGAAGCAAACCAACTCACCGGTGCGTATCATGACCCGCGATGAAGTCATCTCCATGTGGAAAGAGCGTCAGGTAGCCCTGACCGAACTGCTCGAACATTTGAAATAAGCGCCATATTGTCATCGGTGCGGTACGCGAAAAAGCGACCGCACCGATAACAACCCACCACGAGGTTTAACTTACCATGGCATCAGAAGCTACTTCAGAAGTACAAACTGTAGTCGCCGATTTGATAGAAAAAGCACGAACCGCGCAACGCATCTACGAGCATTACGATCAGGTACAGGTCGACGAAGTAGTTACCGCGGCTGGTTGGGCTATCATCAACGAAGACAATAATCGTCTGCTCACCGATATGGCGATTAAAGATACCGGTATCGGTAACTATGACGACAAGCTACGTAAAAACTATCGTAAGACACTCGGTTTATTGCGCGACCTGAAGGGTGCGAAGTCGGTCGGCGTAATTGCCGAGTATCCCGACAAAGGCATAATAGAAATAGCCAGACCCGTCGGTGTAGTGGGTGCCGTTGTGCCTTCCACCAATCCGGTGGCTACACCTTTTAACAAAGTCATCAATGCACTCAAGGGTCGCAATGCGATCATTCTCGCACCATCGCCGAAGGGACAACGGGTCTGCGGCAAACTAGTTGAACTGGTTCATAACGAACTACGACGCGTGGGCGCGCCCGTCGATCTGGTGCAACACCTGGCAATACCGGTTAACAGGATGGAAACCCATGAATTGATGAAACAGGTCGACCTGATCGTCGCCACCGGGTCGGCTAACAACGTACGCGCCTGCTACGAAAGCGGCACCCCCGCCATTGGTGTCGGTGCAGGAAATGTACCGGTCATCGTCGACGATAGCGCCGACATTGCCGATGCTGCCGCCAAAATCCGCGCTTCGAAAATATTCGACAACGCCACCAGTTGTTCTTCGGAAAACAGCCTGGTAATCGTCGATTCGATTTATAACGAAATGATCAATGCACTTGAGGCCGAAGCGGGATGTTTACTCAATGCCGAGCAGAAGCAGCAACTACAAAACCATCTCTGGGTTGACGGCCATCTCAGTCGTGAAGTTATCGCGCAAAGCGCCGAACGTATTGCCGAAGTTTCGGGTCTTCCGGGCATGTCCGACGCCAGCATGTTAATGGTAGAAGAAACTGGGGTCGGCTCCGACTATCCCTACTCGGATGAAAAACTAAGCCCGGTATTGACCCTGTATCGCGCCCGGGATTTCGACCACGCTTTCGATATCGTACACCGTATTCTCAATTTCAAGGGCAAGGGTCATTCGGTAGGTATACATAGCCATAACGATGAACATATCATGCGTATCGGCCTCGACATGCCTACCTGCCGGGTGATAGTCAATCAGGCGCATTGTTTCGCCACCGGTGGCAGTTTTGACAACGGCCTGCCGTTTTCGCTGTCGATGGGTTGCGGCTCCTGGGGCGGCAACAGTATTCCCGATAACATGAATTACCGGCATTATTTGAATACCACCAGGATCGCCCGAACGATCCCGGTGAATGAGCCCACCACTACCGATTTATTTACCGACTATTGGCGAAAATACGATATTGGGCCGAATTCATGAGCAATACCGTACGCGACATTATCGAGCACCAGGCTGATACACGCCCAGAGGCGAGCTTTCTGGTTTCGCCCGATGCCGGCCTGCAAATGAACTATAGACAATTGCAGGATAGTGCTACTGAAATCGAAGGTCATCTCGCCGACCTGGGCCTGCAAAAAGGCGACAAGGTCGCCTTCCTGATGAGCAACGGTTTATGGACCGCCAAACTCTTCCTCGGCATCATGTATAGTGGCTGCATAACACTGCCGTTAAACGCCGTCAGTGGTAACGACCAGCTCGGCTATGTTATCGAACACTCCGACTGCCGGTTAATTTTTGTCGAGGACTCGCTTAAACAAAAATATCAAACGGTATTCGATAACATACCAGCGCAGATAACTATTGTACAAACTTCACGCGATCATGGTCCACAATGGCCGGATACAGAAACAGACAGTCGCTTCGAATCAACCGATATTATCGAACAGGACAATGCACTGCTAATTTATACCTCCGGCACCACCGGTCGGCCCAAAGGCGTTATCCTCAGTCACCGAGCGGTGATTGCCGGTGGTCGTAATACCACATTGGCGCATGATCTGGAACCCGGCGATCGTGCACTCTGTGTATTACAGCTCTATCACATCAATGGGCAAATGGTTACCGTGATGGGGCCGCTGGTCAGCGGTGGCAGCGTGGTGATGCCGGAAAAATTTAGTGTCAAGGAATTCTGGGGTTTGATCGACGAATGGCAATGTAGCTGGTTTAGCGTGGTGCCTACTATCATCGCCTACCTGCTCGAGCAGGCTGAACGACTCGCCGAAAAACCCTGTCATGCGACCGGCAGGCCCCAACTAAGATTTGGTCGCTCTGCCTCCGCCCCGCTTTCACCCGATATGCATCGTCAGTTCGAACAGCAGTTTGCTGTGCCGATTGTCGAGACCATGGGACTCACCGAAACTGCAGCACAAATTCTTTCCAATCCGATGCCGCCTGCGGTGCCGAAATACGGTTCGCCGGGGTACGCGGTGGGCAATGAGGCGATGATTATCGATGAGCTGGGCAAAGAAAGAAACCGTGGTGAACCCGGAGAACTCATGATTCGCGGCGACAACGTTATGAAGGAATACTACAAAAATCCACAAGCAACCGCGGAGGCGATACGCGAGGACGGCTGGCTGCATACTGGCGACCTGGCCTATCAGGATGAGGCCGGTTATTTTTTCATCACCGGTCGTCTGAAAGAAATCATTATCAAGGGTGGCGAAAATATTGCACCCCGCGAAATCGACGAAGCCCTTTACCAACACGCCGCGGTGCTCGAAGCAGCTGCCTTCCCGGTGCCCGACCATAACTATGGTCAGGAAATCCTCGCCTGCGTCGCACTGAAACCAGGTACCAGTTGCTCGGCTGAAGAACTACGGGCCTTTTGTGTCGAGAAGCTTGGCAAGTTCAAAGCACCCAGGTCGATTTCTTTCATGGACGAGCTACCCAAGGGCCCTTCCGGCAAGATTCAGCGTCTAAAGCTGGCCGAAGCAGTTAGCACCCCATAGTAGTTTGATATATCGGATTCTTACGGGCCAGGAATTTTTGAGCCCGACCATCTTCAAGTATTTCAAATACATGCGCTTTGGCTGCATCTTGCGAATCGAAATATTTTTCGCCGGGGTAGAGGTCAAGTTGGATATAAAATTTTTCACTCCGCTGCGAAATTTCAATCCTGATATTTTTTTGCCGAATGATTTCTCTGCCCGATACTTTCATCCACCTTTTTGAACGGATGAACCGTCGTTTACGTTGGCTGAGCTTTTTGTCCGCATCGAGCTTATTGGTAGCCAGATCGGTAGCAGTCAATGCATTACAACAATCCGCACCGACTTGCATCATGCCCCAGCTGGGATGATAAACATAAAACTGATAGCGGAAATTGCTGCCACATAATTCGCAGTTACCGGCTACCGAACCCAGGTTTTCGTAGCCAAGGTATTTCCAACCAGATTTCGGGGGGATCTTACCGTGCTCGGCAGCGTGGCAACCCTTACACAGAGTTTCACAATCTCGGTACTCGTATTGCCAGGGCGGCAGGCCATGGATATATTTCCTGTGATGTACCTGAAGTACAACTTCCGGTTCGCTACGGGCGCAGTCTTTACAATACCCGCCGTCGAGTTCGATAACTTCCTGTCGGAACTGCTGCCATAAACTGCTTTGATATCCGTTCATTTACCACGTCCATGATACTTACAGTAATACCCTGTAGGGGCATAATTCATTGCGCCCCTACGTCATCTTAATTAGGTCTGGTAGTTTTCCATTTCGTTAAAGTTCAAATACCGATAAACATCATCCGCCATAGTATTAATTTCTGCGGCGTACTGCATGTACTCATCGACACTTGGAATTTTACCCAGAATGGCGCCGACTGCGGCCAGCTCTGCTGAAGCCAGGTAAACATTGGCACCGTCACCCAGACGATTGGGAAAATTGCGTGTCGATGTCGAAATTACCGTTGCTTTTGCGGCAACACGCGCCTGGTTACCCATGCACAGCGAACACCCTGGCATTTCGGCTCTGGCGCCTGTGCGACCAAAAATATTGTAATAACCTTCGGCTGTCAGCTCTGCCGCATCCATTTTGGTTGGTGGGGCAATCCATAACTTTGTCGCAACCGGACCTTCGAGTTTTTCGAGTAACTTACCCGCCGCACGAAAATGGCCAATATTTGTCATGCAGGAGCCGATAAAGACTTCGTCGACCCTGGTACCTGCAACTTCTGATAGAGTTTTCACATCATCAGGGTCATTCGGACAAGCCAGAATCGGTTCCCTGATTTCACTCAGGTCGATTTCGATAATCTCAGCGTACTCAGCATCCGCATCGGCTTCCAGCAGTTGGGGTTTTTTCAACCACTCCCGCATTTCCTCGATACGTCGAGAGATGGTATCTACATCGCCATAGGATTCCCTGATCATCCATTGCAACATGGTGATATTGGAATTGATATATTCGATGATGGGTTCTTTATCGAGTTTGACGGTACAGCCCGATGCCGAGCGTTCGGCCGATGAGTCTGATAATTCGAAAGCCTGTTCGACTTTAAGTTGTGGTAAACCTTCGATTTCAAGCACTCGGCCAGAAAAGATATTCTTCTTGCCCTGCTTTTCCACAGTCAGTAGACCACGCTGGATTGCTGCATGAGGTATGGCGTTAACCAGATCACGTAGAGTTATTCCTGGTTGCATTTCACCTTTGAAACGCACAAGAACCGACTCGGGCATATCAAGCGGCATTACGCCAGTAGCAGCGGCAAAAGCTACCAGTCCAGAACCAGCCGGAAAGGAGATGCCAATTGGGAAGCGTGTGTGAGAGTCGCCGCCCGTGCCTACTGTATCAGGTAGTAGCATACGGTTTATCCACGAATGGATTACACCGTCACCAGGGCGTAAAGGAATACCACCTCGGCTTTGGATAAAACCAGGTAAAGTAGCATGCGTTTCAACGTCGACAGGTTTTGGGTAAGGCGCGGTGTGACAGAAAGACTGCATTACGAGATCAGCAGAGAAACCCAGGCATGCCAGGTCTTTGAGCTCATCACGTGTCATCGGTCCAGTAGTATCCTGGGAACCAACAGTTGTCATTTTTGGCTCACAATAAGTATCTGGGCGAATACCAGCGACACCACAGGCTTTGCCCACCATTTTCTGTGCCAGCGTATAACCTTTGCCACTGTCAGCCTTAACTTCGGGAATTTCGAAAACGTCTGAAGCAGGTAGATCAAGAAATTTGCGCGCTCGATCGGTCAAGCCTCGTCCGATAATAAGCGGTATCCGTCCTTCGGCTCTGACTTCGTCTTTTAGTACATTTGTAGCCAGCTCAAAAGACGCGAGGACTTCATCGCTGTCATGCTTTGTTGCCCTGCCTGCCAGAGGATAGAGATCAACAACATCACCTGTTTCCATCTGGGAGACATCCATTTCAATCGGCAGTGCGCCAGCATCTTCCATGGTATTAAAAAATATAGGTGCAATTTTGCCTCCAAAGCAAAAACCACCATTGCGCTTATTCGGGATATAGGGGATATCCTGGCCCATATGCCAAAGCACAGAATTGGTGGCAGACTTGCGCGAAGACCCGGTACCGACAACATCACCGACGTAAGCAACCGGGAAACCTTTTCCCTTCAAACTGCCAATTGTCTCGAGAGGGTTTGGCGCAACACCTTCGCGTGCGATTTTCAACATGGCGTTGGCGTGTAGCGGGATGTCGGGACGTGACCAGGCATCCTGTGCGGGTGACAGGTCATCGGTATTGGTTTCACCTGGCACCTTAAAAACTGTCACTGTGATTTTTTCAGCCAGCTCAGGCTTGCTGGTAAACCATTCCGCATTCGCCCATGAGTCTATTACCTGTCTGGCATGACTGTTTCCTGCATCTGCCTTTTTGGTAATGTCGTCAAAGGCATCAAACACTAACAAGGTATGCGAAAGCGCCTGCGCAGCAGCATCGGCCATCGATGCATCGTCAAGGCAGGCAATTAGCGGCTCGATGTTATAGCCTCCCAGCATGGTACCGAGAATCTCCACAGCTTTAATCTTGTCGACTAAAGGCGAACTATCTTCCCCACGCGTAATTGCGGCAAGAAACACAGCCTTCACAGAAGCTGCATCATCTACACCTGCAGGTACATGCTGCGTCAGAAGCTCATATAAGTAGTCTTCTTCCCCTGTAGGTGGGTTTTTTAGCAGTGCCACCAACTCTGCAACTTGCTGAGCATCCAATGGTTTTGGGGGAACTCCCTGTTGCTGACGTTCTGCTATGTGGTCTCTGTACGCCTGTAACATATCTTTATGTCTCTCAATGCTATTTGAGGAACCCTGTAAACAGGGACTTAACTATCGCTTGTCGACGGGGACATATTCCAGGTCGATTGCGCCAGTGTATAACTGCCGTGGTCGCCCAATCTTATATCCGGGTTCGGAAACCATTTCATTCCACTGTGAAATCCAGCCAATAGTTCGCGCCATGGCGAAAATCACAGTAAACATATTCATCGGAATATCCATCGCCAGGAAGATGATACCTGAATAGAAATCAACATTGGGATAAAGATTGCGATCGACAAAATACTGGTCTTCGAGTGCTACCTTTTCCAGCGCCATCGCAGTTTCCAGGAGTTTTTTCTGTTCACCGGTTGATTCCATATCGTTTAACAGCTGATGACAGATTTCCCGAATAAGTTTTGCGCGTGGATCATAGTTTTTGTAGACGCGATGACCAAAACCCATGAGACGGAAACTATCATTTTTGTCCTTGGCACGATCAACAAAATTTTGTAATGGCTCACCCGAATTATTAATTTCCATCAACATACGGATGACTGCTTCGTTGGCGCCACCGTGTGCCGGACCCCACAGAGCCGCAACTCCTGCGGCAACCGCAGCGAAAGGATTGGCATCCGAGCTACCCGCTAGCCGAACCGTGGAGGTTGAGGCATTTTGTTCATGGTCGGCATGTAATATCAAAATAAGATCCAGTGCTTTCGCCAATAATGGGCTGGGTTTGTATTCTTCAGAGGGCATGGCGAACATCATATAAAGAAAGTTTTCGGTATAACCCAGGCTATTGTCGGGATATATAAAAGGCTTACCGGTAGCATAGCGATAACTCCAGGCAGCAATGGTGGGCATTTTCGCAATCAAACGCTGGATAGTGATAATACGATGCTCCGGCTCCCTGATATCCATGTGGTCATGGTAAAAAGCAGCCAGGGCACCTACCACACCAACCATAATCGCCATCGGATGGGCATCGCGGCGGAATCCACTAAAGAATCGTTTAAGTGCTTCGTGCAGCATGGTGTGGTTGGTAATAATATCTTCGAACTCATCGAGTTCCACTTTACTGGGTAACTTGTTATGAATGAGCAGGTAACACACTTCGAGGTAAGAACTTTGCTCGGCGAGTTGCTCAATGGGGTAGCCACGATATTGCAGCACACCCTTGTTACCATCGAGAAAGGTAATACCACTCGAGCAACTGGCCGTCGACATGAATCCTGGGTCGTAAGTAAAGTAACCCAGCTCTTTATATAACGCGCTGATATCTATTGTTTTAGGCCCGCTAGTCGGTGTTAACAACGGCATCTGGACTTTCTTACCCGTGGCGTCGTCAATAATTGTTACCGTTTCATTAGTCATTTTAATAATCCTCTCCAAAACTCCACAAGTTAGTATAGTTATCGATAAACGAGTTTGGTTCGATGACACAAACTTATAATATCTACTCTGTGATTCATTACTAAAGCCCCGTGGAGGCAATTCGGGCTTTAACGTGATACCCCGAATATATCCCATTCTGGGGATGGTTCCCTAATTAGCTAGAGTATTATTAAATTATATTATCGTCACAATTAATAAACGGTTAGCGCATCACAATCCCGTTTAAGGCGAATTCAAGCGGTTATGCATCTTCCAGGTTATTTAACGATTGTTGACAATTACCAGATATCTATGCATATTCATACCGGAATTATCAAAATATATTAATTATTGTTAACAATAGCATGGAAAATGTAAACCCATTACAGCAGCCTGACCAGTCAGCCGAATCACGCACTTTGGCGAGCCGAACCTATGAAAGCATCAAGGCCGATATCACCCACGGTACCCTGGCGCAGGGCTCAAAAATCGTCGAATCAGACCTGGCGCTGAAATATGGCATTAGTCGAGGGCCACTTCGCGAAGCTATTCACCGCCTGGAACAGATTAAACTTATTATCCGTATTCCGCATGCAGGCTCTCGTGTGGTCACGCTCAATACCCGGATGATGGAAGATATTTATACCGCCCGCGAAGCACTGGAAGGCATGGCGGCAAGACTCGCAGCCAGATATATGCCGGATGATGAAGTTAAGTCGTTACAGGAATTACTCGATCAACATGAGCAAAACATCAATCAGGCCGAAGGCAAGGTATATTTTCAAAGCGAAGGCGATATCGATTTCCACTACCGCATTGCAGTCGCCAGTCAAAACCAGTGGATACTGGAAAATTTAAATGGTGAGCTATACCAGCTCATCCGTATGGGTCGGCACCAGTCGGGGCAAATGCCGTCACGACCCGCTGCAGCGCTTGCACAACATCGCCAGATTGTCTCGGCAATCGCAGAGCGCGATGAAGAGCTCGCCGAAATGCTAATGCGCCGTCATATCAGTGGTGCATGGAAAACCGTCAAAACGATTCTCGAGGAAAAACTATGAGTAACCAACTCTCACCCGGTCAGAAATTACGCCAGGCCGTCGAGCAAAATAATCCCCTACAGGTGGTCGGTGCGGTAAATGCCTACAACGCGATCATGGCGCAAAAATGCGGACATAAGGCACTTTATCTCTCCGGCGGTGGTGTTGCAGCCTGTTCGCTGGGGACACCCGATCTGGGTATTTCCGCATTGCACGATGTGCTCGAAGATGCTCGGCGCATCACCGATGCGAGTACGTTACCTCTGCTAGTCGATATCGATACCGGCTGGGGCGGCGCATTCAATATCACACGTTGCATCCGTGAAATGATTCGCAGCGATGTAGCCGGGGTACATATCGAAGACCAGGTCATGCAAAAGCGTTGCGGCCATCGACCCAACAAAGCCATAGTCAGCCAGGTAGAAATGGTGGATCGCGTTAAAGCCGCAGTCGATGCGCGTAGCGACGAAAGCTTCGTGATCATGGCACGTACCGACGCACTCGCGGTGGAAGGTATGGAATCGGCAATCGAGCGTGCCAAAGCCTGCGTCGAAGCGGGTGCCGACATGATTTTCCCCGAAGCCATGGTGGAACTCGATCAATACCAGAAATTTGTCGATGCGGTGGGCGTGCCGGTACTTGCCAACATCACCGAATTCGGTGCGACGCCGTTGTTCACTAATGAACAGCTCGCCTCGGTCGGCGTCAAATTGTCTCTGTATCCGTTAAGTGCATTTCGTGCGGCAAGCCTTGCGGCGCTGAATGTCTACCAGCACATTCTCGCCGATGGCACCCAGCAAAATGTCGTCGATACCATGCAAACCCGTATGGATCTCTACGACTTTCTCGATTATCACCAATACGAACAAACTTTAGATCAACTATTCAATGAGGAAAAATCATGAGTGAAGCAAAAGCTTTCAAACCAAAAAAGTCGGTTGCATTGTCAGGCACTGCCGCTGGTAACACAGCCATTTGTACTGTCGGTCGCACAGGTAACGATTTGCATTACCGTGGTTACGACATTCTCGATATTGCTGAAACCTGCGAGTTCGAAGAAGTCGCTTACCTCATCATTCACGAAAAGTTACCGAACCAGGCCGAACTGGATGTCTACAAAACCAAATTGAAATCACTGCGCGATCTGCCACAATCGGTCAAGACTGTCCTCGAGCAACTGCCCGCCAGCACCCATCCTATGGATGTCATGCGCACCGGTTGTTCAGCGCTCGGCTGCCAGACTCCCGAAGACGATGATCATAACGTCGCGGGTGCACGCGATATTATCGACCGCTTGATGGCCTGTTTTGGCTCTATGCTGGTGTACTGGTACCATTTTAGCCAAAGCGGAAAACGCATCGAACTGGTAACCGACGATGATTCTATCGGTGGGCATTTTCTACATTTATTGCATGGCAAACCAGCACCCGAATCCTGGGTCAGGGCAATGCATATTTCATTAATACTTTATGCCGAGCATGAATTCAATGCCTCAACTTTTACCGGCCGCGTCATCGCTGGAACTGGTTCGGACATTTATTCAGGCATGACCGGTGCCATCGGTGCACTGCGCGGTCCAAAACACGGCGGTGCCAATGAAGCTGCTTTTGTTATCCAGTCGCGTTACAGCTCTGCCGACGAAGCCGAGGCAGATATTCGTGAGCGGGTCGCCAACAGGGAAATCGTCATCGGTTTTGGACACCCGGTTTATACCGTCAGCGACCCCCGTAACGAAGTCATCAAACGCCTGGCAAAAGGCCTGTCCGATGAAAACAACGACACATTGATGTATGACGTTGCTGAGCGTCTCGAAAATGTAATGTGGGAATTAAAAAATATGTTCCCGAATCTCGACTGGTTCTCCGCAGTTTCTTATAACCAGATGGGTGTACCCACCGACATGTTCACGCCTTTATTTGTTATTGCCCGCACCACGGGCTGGGGTGCACACATCGTCGAGCAACGACAGGACGGCAAAATTATCCGCCCTTCAGCGGATTACATCGGACCTGAAAATCTGGAATTCGTACCAATAGACCAGCGTTAACACCGACATGAACAATAACTACCGCAAAGCCCTGCCCGGTGCCGGGATCGATTACTTCGATACGCGTGCCGCGATTGATGCAATCACGCCAGGCGCATTTGACAAGTTGCCTTACACGTCACGCGTGCTGGCAGAAAACCTGGTGCGCTGTTGCGACCCCGATATGCTGACAGAAGCGCTGGGGCAAATTATCGAACGTAAGCAGTCGCTCGATTTCCCCTGGTACCCGGCACGCGTGGTCTGCCACGATATTCTCGGACAGACCGCACTAGTCGATCTGGCCGGTTTGCGCGATGCCATCGCCGACCAGGGCGGAGACCCTGCACAGGTCAACCCGGTAGTGCCGACACAGTTAATCGTCGATCATTCTCTTGCTGTTGAACACGCTGGTTTTGAGGCGGATGCATTTGAGAAAAATCGTGCTATTGAGGACCGCCGCAACGAAGACCGTTTTCATTTCATCGAATGGACTAAAACTGCATTTAAAAATGTCGACGTCATCCCCGCAGGTAATGGCATCATGCACCAGATTAATCTGGAGAAAATGTCACCTGTTGTTCAGGTGCGTGATGGCCTTGCTTTCCCCGACACATGTGTCGGCACCGACAGCCATACCCCACACATCGATGCACTCGGCGTAATAGCAATAGGCGTGGGCGGTCTCGAAGCTGAAAACGTCATGCTTGGCCGAGCCTCGATGATGCGTTTGCCCGATATTGTCGGCGTCAAACTCACCGGCAAGCGCCAGTCCGGCATAACTGCCACAGACATAGTGCTGGCACTTACTGAATTCCTGCGTGGGCAAAAAGTTGTCTCTGCATATCTTGAGTTCTTTGGTGAAGGTGCTGCAAATCTGACGATTGGTGACCGTGCGACCATTTCCAATATGACACCAGAATTCGGTGCATCGGCAGGCATGTTTTACATCGACGAACAAACCATCGATTACCTGAAATTGACCGGACGCGAACTCGAACAGGTTAGACTGGTCGAAAATTATGCCAAAACGACCGGGCTTTGGGCAGACAGTTTACAAAACACCGAATACGAGCGCGTGCTTGAATTCGACCTTTCCGCAGTGTGTCGAAATATGGCTGGACCTTCCAACCCCCACCGTCGCCTGGCTACAAAAGATCTGTCCGCATCTGGTGTCGCTGGTAACTGGCAGAATATCCCGGACAGAATACCCGATGGCGCAGTAATTATTGCTGCCATCACCAGTTGCACCAACACCAGTAATCCGCGCAATGTGGTCGCTGCTGCTTTGGTAGCTCGCAAGGCTAACGAATTGGGTCTGACACGTAAACCATGGGTCAAATCATCATTCGCGCCCGGTTCAAAAGTCGCTAAACTTTATCTGGAGGAATCGGCGCTACTGCCTGAACTTGAAAAACTCGGCTTCGGTATAGTCGCTTATGCGTGTACAACCTGCAATGGCATGAGTGGCGCGCTCGACCCCAAAATTCAGCAGGAAGTTATCGAGCGTGATCTCTATACAACTGCGGTACTTTCGGGGAATCGAAACTTCGATGGCCGCATCCACCCTTATGCCAAACAGGCCTTTCTCGCCTCACCACCGCTAGTTGTTGCTTATGCGATCGCAGGAACAATGCGCTTTGATATCGAGAAAGATGCACTGGGCACCGATGCTGACGGTAAGCCGATCACCCTCAAAGATATCTGGCCGAGCGACGAAGAAATCGATGCTATCGTCGCTGAGCATGTCAAACCCGAACAATTCAAAGCCGTTTACGACCCGATGTTCGATCTGGGCACGGTAACTGAATCATCAAGCCCTCTGTATGACTGGCGACCACAGACTACCTATATCCGTCGCCCACCCTATTGGGAAGGAGCATTGGCTGGAGAACGTAGCCTCATGGGCATGCGTCCACTTGCGGTACTCGGCGATAACATAACGACCGATCACCTGTCGCCGTCGAATGCCATTCTTGCATCTAGTGCCGCTGGCGAGTACCTGGCTAAAATGGGGTTGCCCGAAGTTGACTTCAACTCATACGCC
>JAAENK010000066.1 GCA_024224415.1 Gammaproteobacteria bacterium
CCAGATATTTTTTCATTGCATGCGATACCGCAGTAAGCCCAAAGCAGGCAGTAACGCCGACAAAAGACCCTAGCCCGGTGGCGCAATCCAGTGTTGCCCTTTCCTCCATTTGCGGTTTGGCGAAACTGATTCCGCCATCATCTGTCGGATAAAGCGGCTGTTCGCTGGAGTAAACGCAATCAATACCGAAACGTCGTTTTGGATTACGCGTATAGCCGACCTGTTGACGTAGGTTGGCCCTGACTTTAGCTAACAAAGGGTCATTGTAGGTTTGTGTTAAATCGGCGATTTCGATTTTGGTCGGATCGGTTTGACCGCCCGCCCCGCCGGTACTCACAAAAGGAATTTTATGTCTACGGCAGTAGTGCATGAGTGACAGCTTATGTTCGGCGTTATCAATCGCATCGATGACATAGTCGTATTGATTGAGATTAAATTTTCCCAGACTACCCCGCGTAACCAGGTCATCGATTGCGTGGCAGCTGCATTGTGGGTTGATTTGCAATACTCGTTCACGCAGTACTTCGACCTTGGGACGGCCGACGGTTTGCGCCAGGGTATGTAGTTGCCGATTGGTATTGCTAATATTGATATCGTCGTGGTCAATCAGGGTGATTTGACCAATACCCGAACGCGCCGCTGCCTCAGCTGCCCAGCAGCCTACGCCACCGACACCGACGATACAAAACCTGGCTTGATATAACTTATCGAGCGCATCCCGGCCAAATACGCGTGACAATCCTTCAAAGCGCTGTAAATATTCAGCATCGAGCATTATTAATATACGAAAAATAAAATCGCCTTAGTGTATTGGGCTAGACTCCAACTGTCATTACAATATGCGATGCTGCCGTCTAATCGGATAAAAAGGTTCCAATTTGAAATCCAGTACCAATACCGCCTGCTTATTTACCATATCGGCGCCATCCGGCGCGGGCAAGACCAGTTTGATCAAGGCCTTGCTGGCGAAAAAATCAGCGTCGATGGTGGTTAGCGTATCGCACTCGACCCGAAAAATGCGCCCTGGCGAAACTGATGGGGTGGATTATCACTTTGTCGATATCGATACCTTCGAGGCGATGGTGGCCGAAGACGAATTTATCGAGCACGCTAAAGTTTTCGATAATTACTACGGCACGGCGCGTGAGTCGGTGCAAAAGTTACTCGAAAGCGGACGGCATGTGATACTCGAAATCGATTGGCAGGGGGCGCGCCAGGTCAAGCAAAAAATGCCGGAAACCGTCGGTGTTTTTATTTTACCGCCTTCGCGCGAAGCACTGGAACAGCGCTTAACCGATCGCGCTACCGATGATCGCAGCACCATCGAGCGTCGCATGAGGGATGCTGATCGAGAAATGTCGCATTACAATGATGCAGCATTTCTGGTCATCAACGAAAACTTTGATCAAGCTCTATTCGACCTCGATTGCATTATTCATAGCCAGGGTATGACGCTGGAGCGCCAAAAAGTGAAAAATAGAGCATTAATTGACTCAATTCTCAAAGAAATGGTTTAGATTTCGCCAGCTTTTGGCTATGATTACGGCCCTTTTTTGACTTGCCCCTTTAGCGGAGCTGAAAACATGGCACGAATTACTGTTGAAGATTGTCTCGTTCACGTCGAAAATCGTTTCGACCTGGTGTTACTGGCCGCACGTCGAGCAAGACAAATCGCCCAGGGAGCTGATCCATTGGTGCCTGCCGAAAACGACAAACCCACGGTAATTGCTTTACGTGAAATCGCAGAGAATCTGGTATCAACCAGCGGTATGGACGAAATGGAAGCGCAGCGCGAAATAGAAAAAATCGCCACCGACGATGATTTAATTCGTCAGATCGCGCAGGCCAGCCTGAACGCCGAAAATAACGAACCCCACCTATAACTCCCAGTTTACTATTCAGCATTATATCTCGGTCGCCATTAATATCGACGACGCAGCCGACATTCCCCAACTTGTTTCTCTCAGATATGTTATAACCTGAGAGTTAAGTCATTTATACGAGTTAAACAGGCCTTATGTCGAGGGCGGAAAACGCCAACTTATTCAAGGTTATCTCCGACCAGCAACCGGTTACAAAAGATAACACGCAGATAGCCGAGCTCTGCGAAGCGTTGGCCGAGTATCTCAAGCCCGAACAGGTCGAAAAGGTTTATCGGGCCTATCTACTCGGGGCCAACGCCCATGAGGGTCAAAGTCGAGTGTCTGGCGAACCCTATATCAGCCATCCAGTCGCGGTGGCACGCATCCTCTGCGAAATGCGCATGGACTGTAACAGTATTGTCGCCGCAATTCTGCACGATGTCATCGAAGATACCCCAACCCTGAAAGAACAAATCGCTGAGGAGTTTGGTGAAGAGGTGGCTGATCTCGTCGATGGGGTTAGCAAGCTCACCAAGATAGATTTCCGCAGTAAGGCCGAAGCACAGGCGGAGAACTTCCGCAAAATGATGCTGGCGATGGTGAAGGACATTCGGGTCATTATCATCAAGCTCGCCGACCGTTTGCACAATATGCGCACCCTTGAAGCTATGCGACCAGATAAACGCCGCCGCATAGCACGTGAAACCACCGATATTTATGCGCCCATAGCCAACCGATTAGGCATTTTTAAAATGCGCCACGAGTTACTTGATCTATCCATTAGTGCTGCTTACCCGATGCGCTATCGTGCCCTTGTCAGCGCCTGTAAAGAAGTGGTCGGCTATCGTAAGGAAATTTTCAACACTATAGAGGCAGCTATTCGTGAGCGCCTGGAACAGGCAGGCATCAAGGCCGCGGTAAAATATCGACAAAAGAATATTCATAGCATTTATCGCAAAATGAAAGAAAAAAAGCTCAGTTTTAAAGAGCTCACCGATGTATTCGGCGTACGTATCATGACTGAGTCAATCGATGATTGTTACCGCGTGCTCGGCGTCATGCATAACCTTTACAAACCCTTACCGGGCAAGTTCAAGGACTATCTGGCGATTCCCAAGACGAATGGTTATCAGTCCCTGCATAGTAGTTTGTTTGGCCCGCATGGTGTGGCGATAGAAGTACAGATACGCACCGAAGAAATGGATCAGTTCGCTGAATCGGGTATCGCTGCCCACTGGCTCTACAAAGAAGGCGAGAACAGCACCAGCACAGCCCAGTCGCGTGCGCTGGAATGGCTAAAAAACCTGCTCGAAATGCAGCAAAAGTCTGGCAGTTCGCTTGAGTTTCTGGAAAGCGTCAAGGTCGATTTATTCCCCGACGAAATTTATGTTTTCACTCCCAAGGGTGACATAAAAAAAATGCCGCGTGACTCAACGGTAGTTGATTTTGCCTACGCGGTGCATACCGATGTAGGCAATACCTGCGTTGCGGCGCGCATCGATAACCGCATGTCACCGCTGAGCAGTCGGCTCTACAATGGTCAGACCATTGAAATCGTCTGCTCCGATGCCAGCCGCCCGCATCCCAGTTGGCTCGACTTTGTCATTACTGCGAAAGCGCGTACCAATATTCGCCATTTTCTAAAATCATTGCAAAAGACTGAAGCTATCTCTCTGGGGCAGCGCTTATTGCAGCAGTCAGTGAGCCAGATAGTTGGTCGAGAGGAGGCGCTGACCAGCGATCGATTTACTCGCGTACTCGAACAATACCGCATGACCGACCAACAGGAATTACTCGCCGAAATAGGCCTGGGTAATCGAAATTCGAGCCTGGTAGCCAAAGCTATGTACGAAATTGAAGATAGTGATGAAGTGCTTGACCATGCCGGTAAACCGTTGGCAATCAAAGGCACCGAAGGCATGGTAGTGTCCTTCGCCAAATGTTGTCGTCCGGTGCCCGGTGACGCCATCATCGGTTTTATGTCATCCGGTAAAGGCATTGTCGTTCATCAGCAATCCTGTCCGAATATCACTGAGACTTCGAGTGAAAATCGACAGCTTTCAGTGCAATGGTCTGATCATGTTGAAGGAGAGTATCTGGCCTTTCTTCGTGTTCAGGTAGCTAATGAACGCGGTGTACTTGCTACCCTGTCGGCTACCATTGCCGATATGTACTCAAATATCGAACACGTCAATATCACCGAAAAAGGCGGACGAATTACCACAATGGAGTTTGTCATTACCGTCAATGACCGCATCCACCTGGCACGAATCATGAAGAAGTTGCGCGGTTTACCGGTGGTAAATCGGTTATCGCGAAAATAGAGTTACAGCAAACGAATTATATCGCATAATCGAGCGCGTTTTTATTTGCAACAAGCAGAGGCGACAATGGCGAAATCAATCATTCAAACTGACAATGCACCGGCCGCAATCGGCACTTATTCACAGGCGGTAAAAGTTGATAACACGGTTTATATCTCGGGCCAGATACCACTCGATCCGGCCAGCATGGAAATTGTCGAAGGTGGAATCGAGGCGCAGATTACCCGAGTATTCGATAACCTGAGCGCGGTTGCCCAAGCTGCTGGTGGCGGTTTGCAAGATGTGGTCAAACTCAATATCTACCTTACCGATTTAAGTCACTTTCCAACCGTGAATGAAATTATGGCACAATATTTTAAAGAGCCTTATCCGGCGCGTGCCGCTGTCGAAGTATCTGCTCTGCCAAAAGGGGTTGGAGTAGAAATGGATGCGGTACTGGTTCTGGGTTAATTGATTAATCGGGGCGGGCAATGGAGGACTGGTCTGCTCAGGGTTTGCGATATCTTAAAGGTGTCGGCCCAAAGGTAGCGCAAAAGCTCGAAAAACTGGGGCTGATGACGCAACGCGATTTATTATTTCATTTGCCATTGCGTTACGAAGATCGCACTTCGGTTACCGCAGTCGGTTCGCTACAACCCGGTCAACGCTTTCTGGTGCAGGCCGAAGTGCTGCACGTCGGCACTTCTTTCCGGCGTCAGGGTGCTTCGCGACGCGTACTCGCCGCCAAACTCGCAGATCACAGCGGTGTATTCACGGTACGGTTATTTTATTTCAGTGCCAAGCTGCAGCAAATGCTGGAAAAAGGTAACTGGATACGTTGTTTTGGTGAAGTGCGTATCGCCCAGGGTGAGCTGGAAATGGTACACCCGGAGCTTCAGCTGATCGATATTGATCAACCACCACCACTCGATCAAAACCTGACACCGGTTTATTCCACGACTGAGGGTTTGCACCAGCAATCGATTAAAAAAATAGTGGGTCAGGTAATCGATAAGTTACAGGAACATGACATGCCGGAAACCTTGCCACAAGACTGGTTGGCAGTCCATCACTTTCCAGATTTCAAAAGCGCCATGTTGTGTTTGCATCGACCGAGGGACAGCAAAGATGTGCGTTTAATCGCGCAAAGAAATCACCCTGCCCAACATCGATTTGTGATCGAAGAGTTAACCGCACACAGACTGGCATTGCTGGAGCGTCGTGCAGAAATCAGCGTTCGACAAAATCCACCAATCAATACCACCGGCAAGCTGATCGAGCAGTTGACATGCAATTTGCCTTTTAGCCTGACCCAGGCACAGCAAAACGCTGTACAGGATTTATTGCAGGATTTTGATAGCGGTAAGCCGATGCTGCGTTTGTTACAGGGCGATGTCGGCTCGGGTAAAACCGTTGTTGCCGCCCTCGCTTGTTTACCGGTGGTCGAGTCTGGTTTTCAAGCAGCGTTGATGGCGCCAACCGAGATTCTAGCCGAGCAACATTATCAAAACTTTAAACAGTGGTTCGAAACATTGGATATAAATGTAGTTTGTTTACTCGGGGCGGATAAAGGTAAAAAGCGTGAACAAAAACTGGCGGTAATCGCCAACGCTGAGGCGGCGGTCGTAGTCGGTACACACGCCCTGTTTCAGGCCAGTGTTGAATTCAACGCCCTGGGTTTGATTATCATCGACGAGCAACATCGCTTCGGTGTCGACCAGCGTCTGGCGTTACAGAAAAAAACGCTCAACGAAAACATGCCGCATCAATTGATTATGACCGCCACACCAATCCCAAGAACCATGGCAATGTCGATCTATGCTGATCTCGATTACACTCAGATAGACGAATTGCCGCCGGATCGTAAACCAGTAACAACGTCGATTGTCTCTGAGCAGCAACGTCAAAGCTTGATCGAACGGGTTGCTGGTTCCTGCGAATGCGGTGGCCAGGTTTACTGGGTTTGCACGCTGATTGAAGAATCCGAAGCCTTGCAATGCGAAGCCGCAGAGGTGACTTATCAAGCTCTGCAGCAACAGTTACCACAGCTATCGATAGCACTGGTGCACGGACGTATGAAAGCTGCAGAAAAGGAATCGGTGATCCAGGCTTTCAAGCGCGGTGAAACCCAGATACTGGTCGCAACAACTGTTATCGAGGTCGGTGTCGATGTACCCAATGCCAATATTATGATTATCGAAAACCCGGAACGTCTGGGCCTTTCACAAATTCACCAACTACGCGGTCGGGTTGGCCGCGGCAGTCGAGAAAGTTTTTGCATATTGTTGGTAAAAAATAACCTTTCCGAATCGGTGAGAAACCGTATGGATATTATTCGCAATCACCAGGATGGGTTTATAATCGCCGAAAAGGATCTTCAAATCCGTGGTGCTGGCGAAGTTCTCGGCACACGCCAAACCGGTGAAGCCAGTTTCAAAATTGCTGATTTATTACATGACCAGAATTGGTTTGCCGAGGTCGAGGCGTTGGCAGCGTTAATAAGAAAGAGCCAACACCAGAACATGCGTCAGCAGTTATTGCGCAACTGGGTAGGCGCACGCCAGGGTTATACCGAAGTTGGATAGATAGCCAGTGGAATTAAATATTACTTACATTGTTGTTTTAATTATTATTGGCAGTTTCGCGGGTGTTATTAATATCCTCGCTGGTGGTGGTTCAAACCTGACACTGCCGACCTTGATGATTATGGGTATGCCGCCGGAGGTCGCTAACGCGAGTAACCGTGTGGGTATATTTATTCAATCATTGGTAGGTATGCGAGGTTTTAACAAACATGGCATGTTAGATACCACGGATCTGCCTCATATTTTGATTCCAACATTAATAGGCGGTGTACTTGGCGGATTACTTGCATCTTTCGCACCCCCGGCGATTTTAAAGCCCCTGTTATTAGGTGTCATGTTATCGATGGCATTGTTAATCCTTATCCGACCCACTGTCATAGCACCCGAACCAGGCACCCCATTTGAACGCCTGCGCGATACACCCAGAGCCTGGGTTGGACTTGGACTCGCCGGGTTATATGGCGGATTTGTGCAAGCTGGTGCTGGGTTCGTATTGCTTGCCGCGTTGGCCGGCACCCTGCGTTATGACCTGATTCGCGCCAATGCGTTAAAACTTGTTTGCACTCTGGCATTTACCATTGTCGCCCTGGCGATATTCATCGCCCGCGATCAGGTCGACTGGTTACCTGCACTGGTATTGACTGTTGGCTATATTATCGGCGCTCAACTAGGTGTTAAGATTGCAATTCGCGTCAGGCCCGAAACCTTGAAATGGTTTTTATTTATCATGACGCTGGTGGCCTGTGTTGCCGCCCTAGTATTTTGAGTGAAACGAAATGAATCAATGTGATCCTGTCACCATTCCATTATTGCCTTACGATGAAGCGCTCGATGCACTCATGCGCCACGTTTCAGCACTGCAGGCCGCCAGACTACTTCCCTTGAAGCAGGTGCTAGGCGAAGTATTGGCGGAAGACCTCCAGGCTGTTATCGATGTGCCGCCAGCGGATAACTCGGCGATGGATGGCTACGCATTAAATACCACAGATTTAGACTCACAAACCGGAATGCTGTTACCTGTTTCGCAACGCATTGCTGCGGGTGAAACCGGTGGTCGACTAGAGCCAGGCAGTGCTGCCAGGATATTCACCGGTGCGCCGATACCTGCCGGTGCCGATGCAGTGATTATGCAGGAGCAAGTCGAACTCGTAGATAATGCTATTCGTTTAATGGATGAGGTCGAAGTCGGCCAGAATATTAGACCTTGCGGCAATGATATCTGTGCCGGTGATATTATCCTGCAAAAAGGCCAAATATTAAGGCCGCAAGATATCGGCCTGGCGGCATCGGTCGGTTTGCAGGATTTACATGTGTTCGAGAAAATCCGCGTCGGCATGTTTTTCACCGGCGACGAGCTCGTCGAGCCGGGCGAAACCCTGGCGGCAGGGAAAATTTACGATTCAAATCGCTATATGCTTTATGGGCTATTAAAAGGCCTGGGCTGTGAAATTGTCGATCTGGGGGTGGTCGGTGATACTCTGGAGGAGACTAAACGGGCCATGCTTGCGGCAGCTAACAAGGCGGATCTGGTCGTTACCTGTGGAGGTGTTTCAGTTGGCGAGGAAGATCACGTGCGTATCGCTATTGAAGCACTGGGTGATTTACATATGTGGCGTCTGCGTATCAAACCGGGTAAGCCGCTGGCTTTTGGACAAATTGAGCAGACCGCGTTTATTGGCTTGCCAGGAAATCCGGTTTCAGTATTTGTAACCTTTTGTCTCTTTGTTTGTCCGTTCATCAAGGCAATGCAGGGGCGTAAATGGCTAAAACCACAGCCGATCAAGATCAAATCAGCTTTCGACTGGCCCAAACCCGATAGTCGCCGCGAGTTTTTGCGGGCCAGGCTGGAGACCAGTAGTAACTGCGAACGTGTTGTCACAATTTATCCCACTCAGGATTCGGCTGTACTGACTTCTACAGTCTGGGCGGACGGTTTTGTCGAGATAGCCGAAGGGCAAACCGTGAAAGTCGGCCAACTCGTCGACTATTTGAGTTATGCGCAATTTCTTGAGTAGGGCGTCGACATTATGATAATCCAGGTACAGCAAGAAGACTTTGATGTCGCCGAAGTAAATCGGAAGATGTTGGGTGGGCGTAGTGATGTCGGTGCGATAGCCACTTTCATTGGCCTGGTGCGTGACCTGCCTGGTACTAGTCTGCAAGCTATGACATTAGAACATTACCCCGGTATGACTGAAAAGTCATTGCAGACCATAGTGGCTGAAGCCGAGCAACGTTGGGATATCACAGACTGCGCAGTAATCCACCGCGTTGGGGAGCTGAAACCGGCTGACCAGATAGTAATGGTGAGTGTTTTGTCTGCGCATCGCAAAGCGGCGTTCTCGGCCTGTGAATTCATCATGGATTATCTGAAAGCCAAGGCGCCATTCTGGAAAAAGGAAACCGATGCACAGGGCGGTAACTGGGTAGAAGCAAAAAATAGTGACGATTTAGCAAAAAAACGCTGGTAATTTTTCAAATTAGACCATATACAGAATGAAAATCGGCGTCAGTCGACTACAATTTTGGTAGACTGGTGTGCTTTTCGTGATCACCTCAGCGAATTTCTGAAAGAGCCTTGAATACTCGAGTAACTAATAACAATCTGGCGATTCCCCACCCGCTGTACGGTAATGGGCCGAATCAGCACTTTAGCCAGGATCGGGCAGCCGAGGATAACTCGCGTCGCGAGTTTCAGGCGCGTAATAACACAGCATCTTCAGATTTTGTATTTCGTGGCGAATTGCTCGATTCGGTAGATGATGAAAAGCGCTATCGACCGCAATATAATCAGCAAATTGCACCACAGAATCGCCAGGCTATCGAGATATATCAAAGCAGCGAAACACAGGTTAGTAATAGTGACCCAAGAGGGCGTTTGCTGGATCAATTCGTGTAAGTGGGTCCCCGGGCACAAACCTGAGAAATAGCTTTGGCCTCTTTTGAGTACATTAAGTCCCTGTCATTAAAACTCAATATGCCGATTATTATCGTCACATTGTGTCTGTTCGCCGCACTTGTCCTTATCAATTTTTTTCAGTCGGATCGCATCCGAAATGAGGAGGTTGAAGAGGAATTCCGTTATATCGCTGATTCATTGCAAATTGCCCTCGACCTCGAACCAGGCATTGTGAATTTAGGTAAAACCATTGCAGCCATTGCCAGACGCGAACATATTGAGCATCTAATCATTATCGATCCGGGGAAACGGCAAATTATCGCCGATAGTCATGCAAACCACTATGGAACGAGTCTGGAGCAAAGCCTGTCAGCTAATACCATGAAGGCTCTGATATCTTATCTGGAGAGGGCAGAAGCTACACAGGCCCAGGTAGAAGAGGGTGACTACTGCTACAAAATTATGCCTTTTAAGATGCCCGTGCTCGATGGCTCGGGCCAACAGACAAACTTATTGATTGCTGCATATGACCAGAGTAGTTATAACTCCCGCGAATGGCAACGGATGTTCTACTTCGGTAATACGCTAGGCATCGGCGTCCTGATACTTGTTTTGATCAACTACTATTTGCAGCGCCACATTTTGATTAAGCCGATGCAGCGTATTACCGACATTATCGAGCGGCAACACGATAGTGAGGAGGTATTGCTGTTACCCTACATCGGTAACGATGAGCTTGGGGTATTAACCCATAGTTATAATGAGCTTGCGCGTGATCGTGAAAGACAGTCCAGGGATCTGCAGGAAGTCCGTCGATATATCGATGGTATTACCCATGAAGTGCCTGTACTGCTAGCCTATGTCGACAAAAATCTATATTACCGATTTGTTAATGAAGGTTACCAGCGCTGGTTTGGTTTGTCATACAGAGAAATCATCAATAAGCCTGTATCCGATCTAGTTGGCCAGGAAACCTTCGAAAAAGCCAAACCATTAATGATCAAGGCATTAAGAGGCCGCTCCCAGCATTATGAGTTTGAGATCCCGATGCCAGGATACGGTATGCGCGATGTGATCGTAAACTATACCCCGGATTTTTCTTCGCAGGGTGAAGTTAGAGGATTCTTTGTCTGTGTCGAAGATATCGTCGAAAGAAAGGAAATCGAAAACAAACTGGCCCGTCATGCAGAAATGCTCGAACTGCAGGTAGCAGAGCGAACCCGTGACCTGGAAGCCGCCAAGGACCAGGCTGAGGGGGCAAACCTGGCAAAAACCAATTTCCTTGCCAATATGTCGCACGAGCTCCGCACACCGATGCATGGCATTATCAGTTTTGCGAAACTGGGCCTGTCGCGCAAAGATACCGCTTCACCTGAGAAAATAGAAAGCTACTTTCGCAACATCCAGATTAGCGGTGACCGATTGCTGAATTTGCTCAACGATTTACTCGACCTGTCGCGTATAGAAGCGGGTAAGATAGAGCTGAAAATGCAAAAAAATGATATTCATACTCTGTTTCAGCGTTGCCGCAAAGAACTCGAAGCCAATTTGGTGGAGAGGGATATCATACTGAATATTAAAGTACCCGAAAAAACTATCGTTGCAGAATTTGATTATCAACGAATCTGTCAGGTGGTAATAAACCTGATCGCTAATGCAATCAAGTTTTCTTCAGCCGGGTCAACCATCGTGATTCATAGTCGGATAACTAAAAATCAATTACAGGTGCAGGTGGAGGACAGTGGTGTTGGTATCGCTACCGATGAGTTAGAAGCAATTTTTTCCAAGTTCACCCAAAGTAAAAAAGCACGTTCTGGCACCGGCATGGGCAGCACCGGTCTTGGTCTGGCGATTTGCCGAGAAATCATCCATGCACACCATGGCAGGATCTGGGTCGAATCAAAGCTTACAGAAGGCAGCAGCTTTTTCTTTAACATCCCTCTGCGGCAATCAAACTGATACAATTCAGGTTTGTTTTATCACCCGTAAACTCTATTAGCGATGGATGTTTCCCACCTGCTCGATTCCCTTAATGACCGACAACGCGAAGCCGTAAGCGCTGAGCCTGGGCCGCTCCTGGTGCTGGCTGGTGCTGGTAGTGGAAAAACACGGGTATTGACCCATCGCATTGCCTGGGTTTGTGAGGTCGGCGGCCTTTCACCATTTAGCGTACTTGCCGTCACTTTTACCAACAAGGCAGCAAGCGAAATGCGTACCCGTGTTGAAGCTCTGCTGGGCATATCCGCGGCGGCTATGTGGGTCGGCACCTTCCATGGCCTGGCGCATCGTATGCTACGCTCCCACTGGCAGGCGGCACAGCTACCGCAAAACTTCCAGATACTCGATAGTGACGACCAGCTGCGCATGGTTAAACGCGTGACGCGCCAACTCAACCTCGATGAGGCTAGTTGGCCGTCCAAACAGGCGCAGTGGTATATCAATCACAACAAGGATGAGGGTTTGCGCGCTAACAATATCGACCCCGGCAATGATCCGATCCAGCAGCAATTACGCGAGATTTATCGACTTTACGAAGAGCATTGCGAACGCGCAGGTGTTGTCGATTTTGCCGAGTTGTTACTTCGTGCGCTAGAACTGGTACGTGACAATGATGATTTACGCGAACATTATCGGAAACGTTTCCGCCATATCCTGGTTGATGAATTCCAGGATACCAATGCCATTCAATACGCCTGGTTACAATTACTCGCAGGGCCACAAACGCCGGTATTCGTAGTGGGTGACGATGACCAGTCTATTTATGGCTGGCGTGGAGCTCGGATTGAAAATATCCAGCATTTCGAACGCGATTTTGCCAAAACGCAAACCATTCGGCTCGAACAAAACTACCGCTCCACCGGCACGATTTTGAAAGCAGCCAATGCCTTAATCGACCATAATCGCGGTCGACTCGGCAAGGAATTGTGGACCGACAGTGGTGAAGGTGACCCGATTTTGTATTACTCGGCCTACAACGAAAAAGACGAGGCGCGCTTCGTCATCGATCGCATCCAGGACTGGGTTGATCTGGGTCGAAGTCGCAATGACGTTGCCGTGCTTTATCGCTCCAATGCACAGTCACGCCAGTTCGAAGAAGTACTGGTAAGTCGCGGCATGCCCTACCGTGTTTACGGTGGTTTGCGATTCTTCGAACGTGCCGAAGTGAAAGATACCCTCGCCTATTTGCGTATGCTCAGCAATCCGTTGGCAGATCATGCTTTTGAACGCACCGTGAATCATCCACCGCGTGGCATAGGACAGAAATCCGTCGAACAGATACGTGCTTTTGCACAGGCGCAGTCATTGTCTTTGTGGAGTGCGTCTCTGACCCTGGTTGATTCCAGTGAGATGACAGCGCGTGCTAAAACTGCGCTGCAAACCTATATCGATTTGATTCAAGGTATGCAATCCGAGCTGCTGCCATTAGGTCTGGACCAACAGATCAAGCACTGTATCGAGGATGCCGGATTACAGTCTCACTTCAAAAAAGATAAAACCGAAAAAGGTGAGGCGCGATTGGAAAACCTGCAGGAATTGATTGGAGCGGGTAAGGGCTTTCAGATCGATGCCGACATCGACGATGAAAACATGAGTACGCTCGATGCCTTCCTCGCCCATGCCGCGCTCGAAGCCGGTGAAGCGCAAGCCGATGCATGGGAAGACTGTGTACAACTCATGACCCTGCATTCGGTAAAAGGCCTGGAGTTTCCGCTGGTGTTTCTGGTGGGCATGGAGGAAGGCCTGTTTCCGCACCAACGTTCCAGTGAAGAACCGGGCAAGATGGAAGAAGAACGCCGCCTTTGTTATGTCGGCATCACCCGTGCGCGCGAACAATTGATCATTAGCAGTGCCGAAGTACGCCGATTATATGGCAGCGAAAGTTACAACCTGGCATCACGATTCATCCGCGAATTACCTGATGACACAATTCAGGAAATTAGGCCCAAGGCGCAGTTTAGTCGTCCGACTTATCACGACACCGGCAATCTCGGGAGGCGGCAGACCGAGGAAGATACCGGGCTATTCGTTGGTCAGCGGGTCAACCATAGCAAGTTTGGCTCTGGCATCATTCTCAACCTGGAAGGTAAGGGTGGACAATCGCAGGTGCAAGTTAACTTTGAAGATGCAGGCAGCAAATGGTTACTGGTGGAAATGGCTAATCTGCAGCCTGTATAAAGTTAATTATAAGTACCAGTTATCAATCGATTCAAGCATAGAACAGGGCCACGATGCGGCTTGCTAGAAGCCGCATCACAAGTTTTCTAACTAATTAGGTGTCACGATAACATAGAGTTTTCGCACCGGCTCAATGACTTCCCAGGTACCGTCAAACCCGGACGGGATGACGAAAGAATCACCCGCGCAAAAAGTGCTCTCATGCCCCGATGCGTCGGTGAGTACGATCTTGCCTGCGAGAATATGGCAAAATTCGCTTTTGCTGGAGTAATCGGCCTGCCATTTACCTTCGCTGCATTCCCAGACGCCGGATAACATTTGCTTGCTGTTATCCTGGAACAGGTTCCACAGGGTTTGTTGTGGCTGTCCTTTTAGACAACGTTCTGCTGGCATTGCCGATTTGGCGCCACTTGCTTCGTCTAAGGTATTAAAATCAATAATTCGCTGGATTTCGTCTGACATGATTATTCCTGTTGTTGAGTTTTAGACTGAAATTTCATGTTTTTCATAAACAACATGATGGATTGTGCCTTCAAACATGGCGGCGAGTTTTAGAGCGTCTTCCACCGCAAGCGCCCGTTCACTCGAATTTTTCGCCACTTCAAATTCTTCCCAGTTATTGAAAAATAGCTCAAAACTAAGATAAAAATCTGGGGCCTCGCCGATACGTGGTTGGGCTTTGAGGAACCGAAGTTGCTGGAGGTTGGGGTATTTTGCGACCAGAGGCATATGAATCTCCATAATATAGGTGTCAAATTCGGCCTCCGAGCATTTTGGGATGCCTTCGTAATACGCACAAAAAGCTAACATGATGGTCTCCTGAGTTGGTATAGAATTGAAAATGGTGGTAAATATTCTGGGTTAGATGTATCGCAGACTCCATTTAAAAGAACTTATTGATTGATATATGTAAGTTATCAGTGAGTTGATAAATCAGTCAATCACGGAATTGCGAGGTACGTTAACCTGGCTCAGTAACCATTTGCGAAATTCCACGACAGGGGCGTAGTCAGAATATTCTAGTGGTGTCACCAGGAAGTAACCAAATTCACTTTTTGTTGGTTGATCAAAGACCAGCACTAACTCTTTTCGCTGCAGTTCACTTTCGACGAGGAACTCCGGTAATAAGCCGATGCCAAGACCAGCAACTGCTGCCTGAGCGGCAGTACTGAACTGTTCAAAATACATGCCGCTACCTTGACGGCACGAAAGGTTATGCGTGTCAAACCAGTCGGGCCATGCCTGGAGACGACTGGAGATGTGTAGCAGGGTAGCGTTGGCGATATCAGAAATATTTTCAATATTATTTTCCTGAAGAAAACCAGGTGAGCATACCGGTACCACCTCTTCACCCATTAGATATGTCGCATCTGTATCGGGCCAGTTTGCTGTACCGTAGTGAATTGCCGCATGCAAATCCTCCTGATGGAAATCGAAGGGCGAAGTCCGAGTTGCAAAATTAATGGTGATATTTGAGTTCTCACTGAGGAAAGATGGCAACCGGGGCATCAGCCAACGAGTCCCAAAGGTGGGGAGTATAGCAAGGTTGAGCGTGCCACCCGGTGAATTGGTCATAGCATTGAGAGAAGCATTGCGGATGACCTGTAGTGCCGGTCGAATTTCCTGAGCATAAATTTTGCCGACGTCGGTGAGTTGAATGGCTTTTTTGCTTCTACTAAATAATTCCACTCCAAGTTGATCTTCCAGCGCCGAAATCTGTCGACTCACTGCCCCCTGAGTCAAATTTAATTCTCTTGCAGCTAGCGTGAAGCTGCCTGTCCAGGCAGAGGAGTCGAAGGCAACCAGCATACTGGTGCTGGGTATCAGTCGGCGCTTATTTTTGGGAGTCATGATCTGGTCTGAGTAATAATCGCTGTAAACATTACCAAAACTCATGGTTGATGTGAAGTTTTCTCGTTTGTTACGAGGTGATATCTATCAAATAATGTCAGTACTCACCCATTTTATATGCTTTGGAGATAGTAATGAGTAATGTTGACATACTGCCACTGGTTTCACGACAGCCTTACCATAATGCATTGACCGTAACCCAATCTGATGTAGAAAGCATGATGCAGCGTTATGGCTATAATGATGAAGCCCGGCAAATTATTAAGGCAGAAAACCTTCTGCCACCTGGTTTGCTGAGTCGATTACACGCCTCATACCCACAATACTCGGGGTTTTTGGAGAGTCGCCGTTTTCTATTCACCAATCGAAAAAACTATACTGGACTAAAAGGTTTTCGTGAGGTTGTCTCTATACTAAAACAAAATGGTATAGACATTGGTCATATTGCTGAGCGAGAACTGTTTATTGAAGTCTATCGTTTTCTGGTTACGCGCCATTCATTAAATAGCATTGACTGGGATAATTACCAAAATGACTCGGTATTCCAGCTAGTCATGCCACAACCAGGTATGATTGATGCCGGTGTTACCGAGACATATATCGCTACTGAAGATGTCGAAGAGCGCAGTCGAATTGCCATTGCATACCAGGAAGAAACCAACCCTCATGATGGCAACCAACAACTCAACAAACCCTGGTTCGAAAATGAAGATGGTGAGATTGAGTTCCTTGATGGTAGTCAGCACAAGTACCCGCAATGCCAGCTAATTTTTGACCGTACTACACAGAGCTGCTTTTCATTTTGTACCTATTGCTTTCGCCATGCCCAGGTGCGGGGTGACGAAGATATGTTTATTCAAAAAGATATTCAGCAGATCCACGAATATCTGAAGCAGCATCGTGAAGTATCTGACCTGCTTATAACCGGCGGTGATGGAGGCTATATGCCGGTAAATCGACTCGAACAATATGTTCGCCCCCTCATTGAGGATGCAGATTTACTGCATGTTAAAAATGTGCGTCTGGCTACTCGTTCGCTAACTTTTCAGCCAGAGCTGATACTCAGTAAAAA
Source organism: Gammaproteobacteria bacterium (assembly GCA_024224415.1). GTDB lineage: Bacteria > Pseudomonadota > Gammaproteobacteria. Next base: position 16,749 of record JAAENK010000066.1, read on the forward strand.
ATACGACAAGATGCTGGCGCTGTTCGATATCCTGCGTGACAATGGCATCCAGCTCGCCTGGATGGCGCATTTCTCGACACCGCGCGAATTGCTCAATCCAAGTACCATTGCGGCGATACGTCGTCTGCAAAACCACGGCGTCAATATCCGCAGTCAAAGCCCCATCATGAACCACATCAGTTTATTTACCGATGATGACGGTAGTGTCGATGTGGAGAAATCGTCCCGCAACTGGATCGATCTGGCCGAAATTCTGGGAACTCTGAGTATTGGTTTTCACTCAATGTATGCAGCGCGCCCAACTGGTGAACATCACTATTTCACGGCACCTCTTGCGGATATTCAGCGTATTTTCAACCGTGTATATCGATCCTTGTCTTCGATCAACCGACCTTCGCGACATTTGTCGATGACAATTTCGGCAGGCAAACTCGCAATTTTGGGTTACTCGATTGTAAATGGTGAAAAATGCTTCGCATTGCAATTTACTGAAGCACGTAACATGGAATGGATGGATCGAGTATTCCTGGCGAAATGGGACGAGGATGAAAATACCATTAGCTTGCTGCAACCATTTGAGACTGAAAAATTCTTCTTTGAAGATGAGCTTAGAGAAATTGAGCAAAACCTCACTGAAGCACTGAAAGACAGGAGCCTGCCGCAATGATCGACAAACGTTTCGATTCACCGGCAGAGGTTGTCGCCGATATCTGCGATGGGGCGACAATCATGATTGGCGGATTTGGCGAAGCCGGCAGCCCGATTGAGTTGATCCATGCCTTGATCGACCTGGGGGCAAAGAACCTCACGGTAGTAAATAACAATACCGGTAGCGGTCATGTGGGACTCGCGGCACTAATTGAAAATCGGCAGGTCAGTAAGATGATTTGTTCATTCCCAAGAACCGCCAATTCAACAGTATTTCCCGATCTTTACCAGGTCGGTGAAATAGAGCTGGAACTGGTTCCACAAGGCACGCTGGCAGAACGTATCAGAGCTGGGGGTGCTGGGGTACCAGCTTTCTATACAGCCACATCTGTGGGTACTGAGCTTGCAGAGGGAAAAGAAATACGTAATTTTGAAGGGCGCGACTATGTGCTTGAATATGGGCTTAAGAGTGACTTTGCATTGATCAAGTGCGAGCAGGCCGATCGCTACGGGAACCTTATTTACAACAAGACCGCGCGCAACTTTAGTCCGATTATGGCCATGGCGGCCGAAACCACAATTGCCCAGGCCGGTGCCTGTGTAGAAGCAGGTGAACTTGATCCGGAGGTTATCATTACCCCTGGCCTCTTTGTGAATCGAATCGTTACCGTTGCAGATCCCGCGAGAGAATCCCGACTGGTTGCCGAAGGTAGGAGATATCCATGAGCACTCAATCGAATAGCCTGGAAAAGCAGGTGGGCTGGAACCGCGAAGAAATGGCCAAACGTGCCGCGCTCGACATTCATGATGGTGCGTACGTGAATCTTGGCATTGGCATTCCTGAGAAAGTGGTGCAATACGTGCCCGAGGGGCGTGAAGTCATTTATCACACCGAAAATGGTTTACTCGGTATGGGTGAAGCCCCAGCCCCAGGCGAAGAAGATTCGGAATTAATCAATGCTGGGAAAAAAATGGTCACCGCAATTCCAGGCGCTGCCTATTTTCACCATGCCGACAGTTTCGCGATGATCCGTGGAGGGCATATCGACATTTGTGTACTGGGGGCTATGCAGGTTGCAGAGAATGGTGATCTGGCAAATTGGTCTACAGGCGCTAAAGACGCGATTCCGGCTGTAGGTGGTGCGATGGACCTGGTCGCAGGGGTGAAGACAATTTACATCATTACTCAGCATTGCACCAAAGCAGGCGAACCTAAACTGGTTGAGTCCTGTAGCTATCCTTTGACTGGACAGAAAGTCGTCAAACGGATTTATACTGATCTGGCTGTTATCGATATTTCAACTGATGGTTTCAAATTAATTGAACTGGCTCCAGGTATTGATTTTGATACGGTGCGAGACCAGACCGGTGCGAGGTTGATCGATGGGCGTACATAGCAAAAGTGCACAGCTTTATGAGCGTGCTCTCAAGGTATTACCTGGCGGCTGTAGTCGCAATACCGTACTGCGCAAGCCGCATCCTTTGTATGCTGAAAGCGCAAGTGGTTGTTACGTAACCGATATCGAAGGTATACGCCGTATTGATTTTGCCAACAACATGGCTTCGCTAATACACGGCCATACGCACCCGGAAGTTGTTGCCAGGGTTACCGAACAGCTCAATAAAGGCACGGCATTCACCATGGCAACTATGGCCGAGGTCGAATACGCCGAGCATATCTGCAGTCGTAACACAGGCTTTGACAAAATTCGCTTCGTCAACTCCGGGACCGAAGCAGTGATGAGCTGTCTTAAGGCTGCACGAGCATGGACCGGCAGGCCAAAAATTGCCAAGGTCGAGGGAGCGTATCACGGGCTTTATGACTATGCAGAAGTCAGCCAGACAGCCTCGCCGACCAACTGGGGAGACCCTGACAGGCCTGCCAGTGTTCCTGTAACTCATGGAACCCCTGCCGCGGCACTAAACGATGTGGTCATCATCCCCTTCAACGATGTTGACCGAGCGATGGCCATACTCGACCAACATGCCGATCAACTGGCCTGTGTGTTAATCGATCTTTTACCTCACCGAGTTGGTTTGATTAAAGCGTCGACTGAGTTTTACCAGGCATTGCGCCGCTGGACCAGAGAAAACGGTGCTTTACTGGTATGCGATGAAGTGATTACTTTTCGCTCGAATTATGGCGGTGCGCAGCAGTGGTTTGAGGAGCAGCCGGATCTTACCGCTATGGGAAAAATGATCGGAGGTGGTTTTCCTGTAGGTGCGCTAGCTGGTCGGGCGGATGTCATGGATGTTATGAACCCACTTTCAGAGCGGGTATTGTTCCCTCATTCAGGCACTTTCTCAGCTAACCCCGTGACTATGACGGCAGGTCTTGTTGCGATGTCATTATTCGATGAATCTGCTGTTGAGCGTTTAAACCAGCTGGGTGAGATGGCACGACAATCCATATCTGCTGCGATTGCGTTAGCAGATATACCGGCTTGTGTGACCGGTGCAGGTTCGATGTTCCGCGTCCATATGAAACCACAGCCACCAATAGATTATAGATCTTCCTATTCAGGTCATGCAGAGTTGCAACAGATTAAGATACTTCTGGATCATTTGTTTGAGAATGGCATTATAATGATTGGTACGTGCACCGGCACACTGTCTACCGTCATGACCAATAAAGAAATTGAGTTTCTGGCAGAAACTATGCTGAGTGGTTTTCGAAAAATCCAACAATATATTGCAGCCTGAGACTAATAAAAATGACTGAAACCTATATTTGTGATGCTGTCCGAACACCGATAGGACGATACGGTGGTGGTCTTGCATCGACAAGAACAGACGATCTAGCTGCTGTGCCACTTCGGACCCTAATGCAGCGTAATGAAAATGTTGACTGGCGTGAGCTGGAAGATGTGATTCTCGGTTGTGCTAATCAGGCAGGGGAAGATAATCGCAATGTCGCACGTATGGCGCTGCTGTTGGCGGGCCTGCCCCAGGATGCTGGTGGCGTAGCCGTAAACCGATTATGCGGTTCCGGGCTTAATGCAGTGGGTGATGCTGCCAGAACCATTAAAGCTGGCGAGGCTGATCTGATGTTAGCAGGTGGCATCGAAAATATGTCCCGTGCGCCGTTAGTCATGGGTAAAGCTCTTAGTGCTTACGATCGCAGTCAGCAAATTTATGATACAACTATGGGCTGGCGCTTTGTTAATCGCAAGATGGAAGAAGCCTATGGTACGGATGCAATGCCCAGAACTGCCGAAAATCTCGCTGAACAATTCGGAATCTCTCGTGAAGACCAGGATCGTTTTGCGCTCTGGAGCCAGACTAAGGCTGCGAAGGCACAGGAAGAAGGTTTGTTTGCAGCCGAAATTACCGCGGTTCATGTGCCACGTCGCAAAGCAGATCCGCTGGTGGTCGATGCCGATGAGCATTTGCGCGCAACCAGTCTCGACAAGCTTGCCTCACTTAAGCCTCTGTTTGAACAGGGTAGCATTACTGCCGGTAACGCTTCTGGCATTAATGATGGTGCGGCGGCACTGTTACTCGCTTCAGAGTCTGGCATCAAGCACCATGGTCTTACGCCTAAAGCAAGGGTGCTTGGTACGGCGGTAGCTGGTGTCGAACCACGCACTATGGGCATAGGCCCAGTACCAGCAAGCCAGAAACTGCTTGGCAGGCTCGGAATCGATATCGACCAGGTGGATATTATTGAACTTAATGAAGCTTTTGCTGCACAGGTGCTGGCCTGTACCAGGCAATTAGGTCTTGCAGATGACGATGCACGGATAAATCCCCTGGGCGGTGCCATTGCACTTGGACATCCGTTGGGGATGAGTGGAGCAAGGTTGGTGACAACTGCGGTTAATCAGCTTGGTCGTAGTCAGGCGCGGTATGCACTTTGCAGCATGTGCGTTGGTGTTGGGCAGGGTATAGCAATGGTTATAGAGCGTATTTAATTAATCAGGTGTGCAACCAATTTAATTGTATCGATCTATCTGACTTGAGTGATAGAATCCGGCATTATTTTTTTCGAGAACCTGACAATGAACAATACAAAAGTCGCCTTCATCGGGCTAGGAGTTATGGGTTATCCCATGGCTGGTCATCTCGCGAAAGCCGGATATCAAACCTCTGTGTACAATCGTACTACTTCAAAGGCTGAGCAATGGTGTGAGGAGTATTCTGGTAGCTTTGCATCTACGCCATGTGAAGCTGCGGCAGATGCCGATTTTGTCTTTATCTGTGTTGGGAATGATGATGACTTGCGATCAGTTATTTTTGGTGATGACGGCATACTTGCAGGTATCAAACCTGATGCGATTCTTGTCGACCACACCACGGCTTCGGCGAATGTAGCCCGTGAGATTGCGGCCGAAGCATCGGTACAGTTTCTCGATGCACCAGTTTCTGGAGGTCAGGCAGGTGCCGAAAATGGTGTGTTAACGGTAATGATGGGCGGTGATGAAGCTGCTTTCGATTCAGTTAAACCAGTTATCATGAGTTATGCAAGGGCTGCTGAGTTACTCGGTCCAGTGGGTTCAGGGCAACTTGCCAAAATGGTAAATCAAATTTGTATTGCCGGCCTGGTTCAGGGCTTGTCTGAAGGGTTGAATTTTGCTCAAAAAGCCGGGCTGGATGGTGCCAAAGTTGTCGATGTTATCTCCAAGGGTGCTGCTGGTTCCTGGCAGATGGAAAATCGTGGTCATACCATGCTGAAAGATGAATTTGAGTTCGGTTTCGCAGTTGACTGGATGCGTAAAGATCTTGGTATTTGTATCGAAGAAAGCGAAAAGAACGGTGCCGAGCTGCCAACTACCAGAATAATAAACGATTTCTACGCCGAGGTTCAGGAAATGGGTGGTGGCCGCTGGGACACTTCCAGTTTGATTCGTCGGCTCTCTCGGTAGGTTTTTCAATGAAATCAGCCCTGGTAAATCCATATTACCAACCAGCAAAGCCTCTAAATTGCTCAAATTATCTAGCTTGTCGTAAAAAATCCACCTTTTATCGCCAAAAAACTGGCAAAATTAAAAAACTACACTATATATATAAGTGTGTAACAGGTTAAACACCCCTGTTTAACCGCTCTCACGATGTCCTCCTTTGGTTATAGTAAGTCAATTATGACATTATGGCTGGTTGTCCCCACAACCAGCCATTTTTTTATCTAGATTATGTCTCCGGTTTATCCAGTTTCGCAGTAGCAGGTTCTCTATTCCTCAATAACCAGAGAAATAATGCTGCCGAAATTCCCGAAGAGCTGAAAACCATACACATCACCATGATTTGATAGCGCGACGCAATTAATGGTGAAGTACCGGCGAGAATTTGTCCGGTCATCATGCCCGGCAAAGATACAAGGCCAACGGCAAGCAGAGAATTGGTTATCGGAATCATCGCCGCCTGAAAAGCAATACTACGCGCCTGGTGATAGTCGACGCGATGCTCCAACTCACTAAATAAACGCTCGCCGGCCAGGCTAATGGTATTCATCGAATTAGAAAAAATCATACCGGCAAGCGGTATCAGTACAGCAGGTTGATACCAGGGTTCGATATGTAGTACACCCTGACTGACTAAAATCAGGTTAGACACCCCGCCGCAAAAAATCGCGATGAAACTAAATTTAAACAAAGTCAGGCGTTTGACCGGTAAGGCATTCAATGCAATCCAGCTGGCGGCAATTAGCATAAATGCCAGCACCAATAAAATGACCCATGGTTTATCGGCATTGAAAATATAGCTGAGTGCGTAGCCAATGAGTAATAACTGCAACAACATGCGAATTATGGCAAGACTCGCGGAAGCCAGGTTTTTCGACCAGTAAAAGATGACAATCAGGGTGATCAGCACCGGGATAAAGCCGACAGCAAGATCAATCGTGCTTATCTGATGCATGTCTGATTATTAGAGGTAATTTTACCCAGGCTTAGCCGCGAAAGACCGTTGTAATCCAGTAGATTCCTGATGCCGGAAAAGCCTGCAATACGCAGTAACTCAGCCACCGGCTGTGCCTGATCATAGCCATGCTCAAAAACCAGGTAACCACCGGGTTTGAGAAATGCGGCAGCCCCTGTGATAATTTGTTGAATCGCCTCGAGACCGGTTTTACCCGGTGTCAGTGCTAGCAGGGGTTCGGCAGGTAGATCACCCTGCCTGAGGTAAGGATCATCGGCGGCTATATACGGCGGGTTGGAGACAATCAAATCAAAGGCGGGTTGTCCTCGCAGATTATCGTACCAACTCGATTCGATACTATTTAGCGTTACATTGTGCAACTTTGCATTGGCCTGGGCCAGCGCCAGGCAATCGGCGCAGATATCGGTGGTAATCAGTTCGATGCCTGGGTTGTGCTTGAGTAATGCAATTGAAATGGCACCACTTCCGGTACCCATTTCCAGTACGCGGGGCTGTTCGATATCTGTACAGAGCTGCAGGGTGGTATCCACCAGCAACTCGGTTTCCGGCCTTGGGATGAGTGCGGTTGGTGAAATCTTAAATTCCAGTGAATAAAATTCACGCTTGACCATCAAATAGGCCACTGGCGTTGGTTTGAGCCGCAACTCAACCAGTTGCTGGAATGTCTGCCAGACGACTTCTGGTAGTATTTTCTCAGGCCAGCTGTAAAGATGGCTGCGAGGTTTTTGCAGGCTATGCGCGAGTAACAATTCGGCGTCGAGCCGGGGCGAATCGCTGACCGCTTCAAAACGGGATTGTGCCCACTGGATAGCGCTGGCGATTGGTTGCATGCCTGCTGTCAGGTCATGGCCTGACTGTCATCCGCCAGACTCGCCAGTTGCTCAGCCTGGTACTCGTGCATCAGCGGGTCTACCACCTGCCCCAATGAACCCTGAATAATTTCATCCAGTTTATATAGCGTCAAACTGATGCGGTGATCGGTCAGGCGGCCCTGCGGGAAGTTATAGGTGCGAATACGTTCGGAACGATCACCGCCACCGACCAGCGACTTGCGTTCGGCAGCCTGCTCTTTTTCCTGTTTCTGCTTTTCTGCATCGTAAATGCGCGCCTGTAATAACGACATCGCCCTCGCCCGGTTCTTGTGCTGCGAGCGTTCATCCTGGCACTCAACCACTGTACCTGTGGGTATATGAGTGAGTCGAATTGCCGAGTCGGTCTTGTTGACGTGTTGACCACCTGCACCAGAAGCACGAAATGTATCGACGCGCAAATCCGCCGGGTTGATTTCGATCATTTCAACTTCTTCGCCTTCGGGAATGATTGCCACTGTGGCCGCGGAAGTGTGTACCCGCCCCTGCGATTCGGTTTCAGGCACGCGTTGTACTCGGTGTGCACCAGATTCAAATTTTAAATGCGAGTAAGCGCCGTGGCCAATGATACGGGCAATGATTTCCTTATAACCACCATGTTCGCCCTCATTAGTGTTGAGTATTTCGAGCTGCCACTTTTGAGACTCTGCATAACGGCTATACATGCGGAACAGGTCACCAGCAAAAATCGCGGCTTCGTCACCGCCGGTACCCGCACGAATTTCCAGGAACACATTGGCCTTGTCATTCGGGTCTTTGGGCAATAGTAATTTCTGTAGCTCAACTTCCAGGGTTTCGATTATTGCGGTATTTTCGCCAATTTCTTCTTCGGCCAGTTCGCGCATCTCGGCATCATCCTCATCGAGCATTTCTCGCGCTGAAACCAGTGCTTGCTGGGCCTGCTGATAGGCATTGAAGTTCTTTACCACGTCTTCGAGCTGCGCATATTCCATCGACAGATTGCGAAACTTATCCTGATCGTTAATAGTTTCGATATCGGATAATAAGGCGGCGATTTCTTCGTGGCGAGCGCACAATAACTCGAGCTTGTTGAGAAGAGATTTTTTCATCGGTTATTGGTATTAATCGGTTGAAATCAACGATTGCAAGAAGCGGATAGTGTCCTTGTCATTTTCGTTCAGCGCACGACGCAACTCAACTGTTGGGCCGTGCAACATTTTGTTAGTTAGCGAATTCGCCAATCGCTCCAATGCCTTGTCGACATCCTGATCCTGACGAAACTGCATCAGTGTTTTTTCGATGCACTGTTGCTTTATGATTTCAGCTTTTTGTCTGAGCTGCCGAATTTCATCGGCCGACTGGTGGGTCCGCAACCACTGACTGAAAGCCTTGACTTCGAGGTTGATAATTTCCTGTGCCGCTTCCGCAGCCACTTCGCGTGAACGTAAATTTTCATCGACAACATTTTTTAAATCATCGACCGTATAAAGGTAGATATCGTCCAGCTCACCTACCTGGGTTTCGATATCTCGCGGTACCGCCAGGTCGACCATAAATATCGGTCGATGTTTGCGTTTGCGCAAAGCGTCTTCAGTGGCACCTTTACCAAGAATCGGCAACTGACTGGCAGTCGACGAAATGACAATATCGGCCCGCTCGAGCTGCTCGGGCACCGTATTGATCTGTACCGCCTGGGCGCCGATTTCATCTGCCAATTTGCGGGCGTTGTCGACGCTGCGATTGGCGATTACCATCGAGCCTATCTTCTGACTCTTTAAATGTCGCGATACCAGTTCGATGGTTTCGCCAGCGCCAATGAGCAGAGCGTGCAATTCATTTAATTCACCAAATATCTGTTTCGAAAGATTAACCGCAGCAAATGCTACGGAAACCGCGTTGCTGCCGATTTCGGTATCGGTACGCACACGCTTGGCGACGCTAAAAGAGTGTTGAAACAAACGATCCAGGATTGAGGCGACACTCTTGCCGTTACGGGCCTGGTCGTAAGAAGTTTTTAGTTGACCGAGAATCTGTGGTTCACCGAGCACCATCGAATCTAATCCAGAGGCGACACGAAATAAATGTCGAGCTGCCTCCTGGTCGCTATGTTGATAAATATAGGGTAATAAAGCGTCTTCGCTCATACCGTGATAACACGATAACCAGTGTGCCAGGGTATGACTGTTATCGACTTCGAGTTCGCAATAAATTTCGGTGCGGTTGCAGGTTGAAACGATGACTGATTCGTTGACCGCGGGTAAATCCTTTAGTTCGCGCAGCGCCTCGGCGACCTGATCGCTGGAGAACGCAACTTTTTCGCGCACATCGACAGGAGCGGTCTGGTGGTTGATACCAAGCGAAAGTAAAGACATGGGTAAAGGCAGATTGCGGCTCAACGGGGAATTTTCCGGTATTGACCCACTAAATACAAGCAATGCCCCAAATTAAATGCTCGCGCAGTTAGGAAATAATGAGAATTTGGAACCTCTAACTTCTCGCTTTGTCAACGGAATGCTACACTCAGTTGACTACAGACGATAGATTCAAGATTATTTCGCGACCGACATGAGATCGATATTATTAAAATATATTAGCCCTGCGGTGGCATTACTGCCGGTAGTTCTGTTATCGGCTTGTGCAGGCATGCAAAATTTAATGCAGCGTGATTCGCTGGTGCAATCCGATCCCGTGCAGATAAAACTATTAAACACCCAGGGCGACCTGATCGGCGAGGCCAGCTACAACCTGCTGGTTGCAGAAATGGCGCTAAACAGAGGCCAGACCGCGTTGGCGATAGAGCATTATCTGGCACTGGCTAAATCGCAGAATAACCCCGATATTGCCGAGCGCGCTGTACGCGTCGCAGTTTATGGTCAGGATCTTGAGGCGGCTATCGAAGCCGCACAGCGTTGGGTTGTGCTGGATCCGAATCGTGTCGAGGCGAAACAGGTTATTGCCGCGATTTACATCCGCCAGAATCGTGTCAATGATGCGTTTACCTACCTCAATGGGTTGATCCAGAGTAGTAAGCTTACAGACAAGCAATTATTCGTCTCTATGTTAGCGGTGCTGGCGCGGGAGAAAAATACCGATACAGTCGTCGCGGTGACGCGCGAAATTGCTGAAACATATCCTGATCGAGCCTATGCACTTTACCTGCATGGTATGATCGCAGCACAGGGTGGCCAGCCTGATGAAGCCCTGGTTCATATCGACCGCGCCTTATCAATTGAGGAAATCGAGGGCGCTCATAATGCTCGGGCTAAATTGCTACTCAAGCTGGGTCGACATGAAGAGGCTGTCATCAGTCTGGAGAAAGCGGTAAAACACTTGCCGGATGATCAAAACCTGCGTTTAACCTATGCACGCCTACTGGTCGATGTAAAACAATACGAAAAAGCACGAGTCGAATTCGAACACCTGCACGATGCGTCGCCCGATGATGCCGAGCTACTATACACCCTCGGTTTATTATCGTTAGAATCGCAGCGTTTGGATGATGCCGAAAAATACCTGCTAAAGCTGGTGAAAATGAACAAGCGTGAAGGTGAAGCGCAGTATTATCTGGGGCGCATCAACGAAGGCCGCAAACATTACGACGACGCTATAGAATGGTACGAACAGGTACATGATGGCCAGTATCAATTCGATGCGCGGCTACGCATCGCCGACATGCTGGGCCAATCCGGCCGTACTGAAGAAGCCATCGACTACCTTGAGTTGATGCTTAAGGGCAGTCAGTCGAATGGTTCACTGGTGCGCATTTATCTAGCACAGGGTGAGTTATTACGCTCGGTGAAAAAATACCAGGAAGCGCTATCGGTTTACGATACCGCACTCGGTATTATTCCGGGCAATAACGACCTGTTATACGCACGGGCGATGACTGCCGAACGTATGGGACGGGTGGATATACTCGAAGCCGATTTAAAAGCCATACTCAAAACCGAACCAGACAATGCGCATGCCCTGAATGCTCTCGGCTTCACCCTCGCCGACCAAACCGATCGTTACCAGGAAGCTTATCAATTACTCAAACGCGCCATCGAAATCATGCCCGAAGACGCCGCCATCATCGACAGCTTCGGCTGGATCAATTACCGTCTGGGTCATCATGACGAAGCCATCATGTTATTACGTCGGGCCCTGTCACGATTAGACGATAGTGAAATAGCCGCGCATCTCGGTGAAGTGCTGTGGGTTTCGGGTAAACACGACGAAGCCAGGAAGGTATGGACAAGGGCGCTGAAAAAATCGCCGAATGATTCGTTTATCGAAGATGCTATGCGTAAGTTTATTCAGTAAACTTCTGGTCCGAATTAGAATTCTTGAACCCGTTTCCTGTACAACAAAATACTCTGACCACCAGTAAGATTAGTCTTGTCCTGCTGTTATTGCTATTTGGCGGCTGTACATCGCTGACCAGGATTCCAGTCAGTGAACAAAGTCATAAAGACTGGGCACAGTATCAATTACAGGCAGGCAGAGTTCAACAATGGTATATACACGGTCGCGCAGTGATTTTTGTTGGCGATGAAGTGCATAATGTCGGGCTAAAATGGCGACACCGGCCAGATGAATTTATGATCATCCTGGAAGCACCGTTTGGCCAGGGCGTATTTCGCCTGGAATCTATGAACAGCGGTGCTTTGGTCAAACTGAGCCTGCCAGATGGCAATGTGGTTTACGGCGAAGATGCAGAAGCTACCCTGGGCAAGGTGCTAGGTTGGTCGATACCAGTAAGTGGGCTTGAATTCTGGATTAAGGGTTTGCCATTAAAGCCTGAAATTTTCACCCAGGTATTGAATGGTGATGGGCGTTTGCGGTCGTTACAGCAAAAAGGCTGGAGCATCAGGTACCTGGATTACTTTGGATTTGATCATCCAGCGAAGGGCCTGCCAAAAAAGTTGTATCTGAAACACGAAGAACTGGCGTTGAAGATAGTTGTAGATAGCTGGCAAAAGCCCGAGACTGACGCCGATAGTAACATCGAACTCTTCCCAGACTTTAACTGAGGTGACGGGGTGACACGCCTGACGCTAAATTCACCAGCCAAGCTCAACTTAATGCTGCACATCACCGGCCGTCGCGACGATGGTTACCACCTGCTGCAAACCGTATTTCAGTTTATTGACCTGAATGATCGCATGGCCTTTGAAGTCACTGGGGATGAGCATATTCGTCGTGTCGCAAGCCAGACCACGGTGGACGAGACCGATGATATCGTATTGCGGGCGGCTCGCCTGTTGCAAAGCCGCTATCGGGTTTCTCAGGGAGTACAGATTTCGATCAAAAAGCACATTCCGATAGGTGGTGGTCTGGGCGGTGGCAGTTCGAATGCAGCTACCTGTTTACTCGCATTAAACACGCTGTGGGCATTAAATCTCAGCCTTGCCAAACTTGCCGAATTTGGACTCGAGCTGGGTGCCGATGTACCGGTATTTGTGCTCGGCAAAGCGGCCTGGGCGAGTGGTGTCGGTGAGCAATTAACGCCGATACAATTGCCCGAACCCATTTATCTGGTAATTCAGCCGGAAATAGCTGTTTCAACAGCCGAAATATTTAACGCTGAACAATTGACACGTGTGTGTGATGCAATCACAATACGCGCCTTTCTGGACGGGGCTGGCGATAATGTCTGCGAACCTGTTGTCCGAGAGCGTTATCCTGAGGTCGGTCAGGCGCTGGATTGGCTAAGCCAGTTTGGTGACGCCAGAATGACCGGCACCGGAGCCTGTATTTACGCGCCTTTCGATAGCCTGGACGCGGCGGAAGGTGTAAAATCGCGGGTGCCCGCGCAATGGCGCAGTTACGTCGCCAGAGGTATGAACCAGAACCCGGTTCACGCGCATTGTAGAATTTCTGAAAACAAAGTCTAAACTATTGTTTTCAAAGTAGTTGAAAAAATTTATTGGGCCGTCGCCAAGCGGTAAGGCACCAGGTTTTGATCCTGGCATGCGTTGGTTCGAATCCAGCCGGCCCAGCCATTTTTAGGTAATAAGCGAGAGCATCCGATGGTCGGCAGTGTCGCTAGTAACGAGTTAATGGTCTTCACAGGAAATGCCAACCCCGAGTTGTCCCGGGCTGTTGTGCGTAATCTGGACATCCCTATTGGCATTGCTTCTGTTGAAAGGTTTAGTGACGGCGAAACAGCTGTCGAGATTGGTGAAAACGTACGTGGTAAGGATGTATTTATTATTCAGCCGACCTGTACGCCGACCAATGATAACCTGATGGAATTGCTGGTGATGATCGACGCTGTGAAACGAGCATCGTCGGATCGGGTCACCGCAGTTATTCCATATTTTGGTTATGCGCGTCAGGATCGTCGAGTGCGTTCGCAACGTGTGCCGATTACTGCGAAGGTGGTCGCCAATATGCTCAGCAGCGTTGGTGTCGATCGGGTTTTGACGATCGATCTGCACGCCGATCAGATTCAGGGCTTTTTCGAATGCCTGGTCGATAATGTTTACGCATCGCCGATCCTGATGGGTGATATCTGGAAACAGAAGTATCCGGATATGATAGTGGTGTCACCCGACGTAGGTGGTGTGGTTCGCGCCAGAGCCGTCGCCAAACAGCTCGACGATGCCGATCTTGCCATCATCGACAAACGTCGTCCGCAGCCGAATATGGCCAAGGTGATGAATATCATCGGTGAAGTTGAAGCTAAGACCTGCATCATCGTTGATGATATGGTCGACACCGCTGGCACTTTATGTCAGGCTGGTGCGGCGTTGAAAGAACACGGTGCAACAGGCGTTTATGCCTACTGTACCCACCCGGTATTGTCGGGAAAAGCAATAGAGAATGTAGAAAACTCGGTACTCGATGGATTGGTGGTGACAGATACCATCCCGCTGTCGGAAGCCGCGAAAAAATGTGATCGAATCCGTCAGGTTTCGGTTGCCGGAATGCTGGCGGAAACTATACGCCGTATTCATTTTGAAGAATCGGTTAGTTCGTTGTATATGGATTAAATGTACGAGGACTGACGATCACTGCAATTGCAGTGTTTAAATCCCTTCTGGTCGCAAGAAGGGCCTCCGTCTAACGACGGTTTTTTTATTTTGGAGTACAGCAATGTCAGACAATATCCAACTGAATGCTGAACCACGTGCAGATTCGGGGAAAGGTGCGAGCCGCCGCCTGAGACGCATGAACAAGGTTCCAGCAATCGTATACGGGGGCGATAGCAATCCCCAGTCAATTAGCCTTGACCACGATAAATTTAGTCACGAACTAGAAAACGAGGCGATTTACACACAGCTCATCGATCTCAATATCGGTAAGGAAAAAGATGAAGTAATCCTGCGTGATCTGCAACGTCATCCGTATAAAAGCCGTATCATGCACGCTGATTTTTTTCGCATCGACAAGAAAACACCGATTAAAATCGTGGTTCCGATTCATGTGCTCAATGCGGATGACTGTGTTGGTGTGAAAATGGATGGTGGTATGATGACGCAGCTGACGACTGAAATCGAAATCATCGCACTACCGAAACATTTACCCGAATACCTCGAAATCGATGCTGAAAATCTGCATCTTGGCGAATCTCTGCATCTGTCAGATATCGAAGTACCTGAAGGTGTTGAGATTGTCGCATTAACTCATGTCGAAGAGACTGAGCATGACGACCATGATCTGGGTGTTCTGTCTGTTGTTAAGACGCGTGCCGAAGAAGAAATTTCCGACGAAGCGCCTGAGGCTCCAGAGATGGAAGGTGAAGAGGCCGAAGGTGATGGTGGCACCGAAGCATCCGACGGCGAAGCCAGCAGCGAAGAGTAACTCGCGGAGTGCCTGCGCTCACAGCAGATATTCGTTTGATAGTCGGCCTCGGTAATCCCGGGGCCGATTACGTTGATACTCGGCACAATGCCGGCTTCTGGTTTGTCGATTTGCTGGCAAACCGGTTGTCGCTATCATTTCGATTTGAAAAACGATTTAATGCCGAAGAAGCCAGATATCGCGCAGACGATAACGACATATTTCTACTCAAACCGATGACTTTTATGAACCGTAGTGGACAGTCCGTTGGCGCTTTAGCGAGATTTTACAAGCTGAAACCACAGCAAATGCTGGTGGTTCACGATGAGCTGGATCTGGCCCCTGGTGACAACCGCTTAAAACAGGGTGGCGGCCATGGCGGCCACAATGGTTTGCGCGATATGATTAATCACCTGGGAGCCAGGGATTTTTTTCGTCTACGTCTTGGCATTGGTCATCCTGGAGACCGCGACCAGGTGGTTAATTATGTGCTGCATCAACCGTCGATAGTGGACAGAGACCTGATTGATGAAGCCAATCAGCGTACCCTGGAAGTTATGCCGCAGGTTTTTGCAGGCAGGATAGATAAGGCCATGCAGGCGCTACATACCCCGAGTGAGCAATAATATGGGATTCAAATGTGGCATCGTTGGCTTGCCCAACGTCGGTAAATCAACGCTTTTCAACTCGCTCACCAAGGCGGGTATTGCGGCGGAAAACTATCCGTTTTGCACTATCGACCCGAATGTCGGCATCGTTGAAGTCCCCGATCCGCGGCTAAAGCAACTCGCCGATATCGTAAACCCGAAGAAGACCATCCCGACCACGATGGAATTTGTCGATATAGCCGGTCTGGTAGCAGGCGCTTCCAAAGGCGAAGGCCTGGGCAACCAGTTTCTTGGCCATATTCGTGAAACCGATGCTATAGCTCAGGTGGTGCGCTGTTTCGAGAACGAAGATATCGTGCACGTCAGTAATAAAATAGACCCGCTCAGCGACATCGAAACAATCAATACCGAACTGCTGCTTGCCGATATGGAATCAATCACGCGGCAACTCGAACGTGCAACCAAGCTTGCCAAATCGAACGATAAAGACGCCAGAGCCAAGCTCGCATTTATGCAGGCGATTCAGGCGCATGTGGAAAATGGCGAAAGTGCTCGTTCGTTCTCCTATGATGACAGTCAGAAAGCCTGGATGAAAGATTTGCACCTAATTACCGCTAAACCAACGCTATATATCGCCAACGTAGACGAAAATGGGTTTGAAAATAACCCGCACCTCGATGCGCTAAATGAACTCGCACAGGGCGAGGGAGCCGAAGTTGTCGCCGTCTGCGCCTCGATCGAAGCCGATATTGCCGAGCTGGATGCTGAAGAAGCCGCCGAATTTCTCGCCGATCTGGGATTAGAAGAACCAGGCCTGGATCGTGTCATTCACGCTGGATACCGGTTGCTGGATTTGCAAACCTATTTCACCGCAGGCGTACAGGAAGTCCGTGCCTGGACAATCCGCATTGGTGATACTGCGCCGAGAGCCGCTGGGGTCATACATACCGAGTTTGAGAAAGGTTTGATTCGTGCCGAAGTAGTCGGCTTCGACGATTTCATTGCCGGGAATGGTGAGCAAGGCGCAAAAGATGCCGGTCGCTGGCGGCTCGAAGGTAAGGAATACATCATGCATGAAGGCGATGTTGTGCATTTCAGGTTTAATGTTTAAGCAGCCACACCGCTGCTATTGACAGCAGGCAAGCGACAGGCGAAAATCGCGCTCCCCTCAGACCGTGCAACGGTCAAAGGGTAGATATAAATGGCTATGTAGCTCAGCTGGTTAGAGCACATCACTCATAATGATGGGGTCCCCTGTTCGAATCAGGGCATAGCCACCATTTTTTCTACTCTATATCGAAGGCTTATAGCTGGCTTTACGGAATACAAAATCTCCAAATAACAAAGTGTATAGATATTGAGTACAGAGCTAGTATTCAGAGGGAATTGATAAGTTTAAAAGTGGTGATAGGTTTTCATTCGCTTATCTGTGGCTTTCTTCTTACTCATTTACGCTGATTACAATTATAATAACTCCCCGAAATCCATTAATCCTATGATCGTCTGGAGTCCAGCATGCAAAAAGTCATTCAGATTTTTCTCGTAACCTCACTACTTTGGTTGGGTGTTGGCCCCCAGACATATTCTAATGGCGGCATATCTCTTGATCTGCCGCTCGCTATTGCTAAGAATAATGGTGGCGGCAATGGTAATGGTAAGGGAAACTCAGCTGGTGGTGCAAAAGAAAATTTTCGTCAAAATGGGCACAAAATCCCCCGTTCTGAATTAAAAGATCTGAATTCGCTAAACAGAAATATCAATGGTTTGCTTAACAGTAGTGATGCCAAAGTTGCTACTTTTAGGGATCTGTTTTTGAATGATGACGGTACTAGAAAGGAATTCTCTGTTGATGAGCCATTGATTGATGACCAGTCTCTCAAAGACATGTTAACCGAACACTTGGGCAAGGAACCATCAGCAGAAGAAATTTCTATTGTAAGACAAATGCTCGATAGGCAATTCGAGGAATTCAAGGCCCTTCCCGAAAAATCTGACAAGGATGATGAAGGTAATACGTGATTCTGTATTGTTACATGACCGGTATTAATTGTACTTGCATTTTATCCAAGTGATGGCTCTCCGGGTACGGGACTAATCATGTGATGAACCGAGTATCGGCCAACAAGGGGTAAAACCTCACGCTGATCTTCCCCCGATAAAACATACAAATTTTTCTAAACCGCAGTCAGGTACATGGCAGATTTGTTGAATCGAACTGCCAAACAGGCAAAAAACCATCTCGTCACGGAGAATCTCACCACTCAGGCAAATCCCGGTGGATCCCACTGGTCCATTAATTTTTGACGGGCAGCGTCGAGGCGTTCGGACATTAGCGCGGCGAAGCGTTTGAACAATTCGTAGCCAAATTTTGGATCCTGTTCGCAACGCGCCAGTATTGCGCGGCCATCGAACTCGAGTAATTCTGTCTCATCCAATGCCCGGGCCATGAAGTTCCAGCGATAGGGTGGTATTAACCAGGACCAGCCAAGTATCTGGTCGGCTCCAAGAGATTGAATTTCGAGTGTCGGTCCCACCAGCGCCGGTACCTGAACCGATACCTGCCCATTACGTAACAAATAGAACTTATCGGCGTATTTTCCCTGTTGAAACAGTACATGACCTTTCTCGACCTTTTGTTGTGTGGCCGAATCTGCCAGGAACTTTATGAAGTTGTCATCCAGCCCGGAGAAGAACTCATGGGTGGACAGGTAGTCTTTGATTGACTGTGTACTCATTTTGTACCTCCATTATTGATGGGTATCAATCAGGAGCAGAATAGGATTTCTTTATCCGGTTGTCCATACCAATAACGCGGAATGTTGAGCTGGGTCAATTACTCGCTGGCTAGAGAAACAGCTGTACGAAAACTATCGTTTTCTAGATTTTCACTCGCTTGTTTAGTGATTAATTTCGATACGCTGAGAAATCGAAAATCATCGGTTGCCATGGGTATAGATTGGCTGAGGTAGTCAATCGTCGTCGGATATGGGTGGCCTATGGCAATGGCGTGTCCCCGTATGCGGGCTTTTTGCAACCAAACCTGGTATTGCAGGTGAATCGATTCGGGGTTGGTGTGATCATTGTCGAGAAATACATCCCGACTCATTGAAGAGAGGCCTGAATTGATGGCTTCGACATAAGCGATACTATTCGGTGAGGTACGGCTATCAAGAAAGTACAGGTCTGGATTGTAAGCGCGGATGCCATCCATGATCGGGCGCATGAAATAGTCGATTTGTGTGAGATGGCTACCCATGTGGTTGTTGACTCCTTTAATCACCGAAATTTCAGATAACATGTCAACCAGATTCTTAGCTAACTGGTTTTCGTCCATGGTTTCGTTGAGTGCATTGGGTTCCGGTGAAGCGCTGGCGTTAATCGCCTGCAATGGCAGATGCAGAATAACTTCCTTTTTATGTATATCGGCGAGTCGGGCTAGTTTCCTACTATAACTGGTGCCGGGGATGATCGCATAAGTGTGATCGCCCTGGAGTTCGATAGCCCTTCTGCCGTGTTTAAACGAGTAACCCAGGTCATCGATCACCAACGATAACAGCGGACGCTGTTCGGCTCCGTTTACCGAGGCCGAACAAAGTAGTAAAAATCCAAAAAACAGCCGATGCATAAACAATCAGCCAGCTTGCAGTTGGCTCATGATGCGCAATCCTTTGAGTAAATTAAGCGCCTCGAATAACTGAAAATCGGTTTCGGCCAGGTTGTCATCTTGGTTGACCGATTTTGCCGTGGATTCATCTGTACCATTTTTGCTGTCGCCATTCGGATTGCTGAGATGGCCATCGAGATCATTTTCAGAAAAACCCTTGCGGGCTTTTTGTGCGTTGGCAGATATCTTCAGCGTACTTAACTTGATATCAGGTTCGATACCCAACGCCTGAATTGAGCGGCCTTTCGGAGTGAAATATCTTGCCGTTGTGAGTTTTACCGCCGAGCCATTGTGCAATTCCTGAATGGTTTGAACTGAACCCTTGCCAAAGGATTTGGTGCCAACAATAATCGCTCGTTTGTGGTCCTGCATCGCGCCGGCGACGATTTCGGAAGCCGAAGCCGAACCACCGTTGATGAGAATTACCAGTGGTGCACCGTTCAGACTATCACCGGGTGTTGCATTATAACTATGGCTGGAATCGTTCACCCGGCCCTCTGTGTAAACAATTAAACCATCATTGATAAAAGCATCCGAAACCTCGATCGCACCGTTAAGCACACCACCGGGGTTGTTGCGTAGGTCAAGCACCAGGCCTTCCAGAGTTTGATCCTTTTGCAGATCAGAAATGGCTTTCAATAAATCGGAAGAAGTACGCGACTGAAAATTGGTAATCCGCACGTAGCCAAAACCCGGTTCGAGCATCCGGTTCTTCACGCTTTTAACGCGTATAATTTCGCGGGTAATGGTGAAAACTAGCGGTTTTGCCTCTCCCTCGCGGACTACGGTGAGCACAATATCGGTACTGGGCTTGCCGCGCATGATCTTGACTGCATCGTTCAAGGACATGCCTTTGACCGGTTTGTCGTCGAGCCTGATAATTAAATCACTGGCTTGAATGCCGGCGCGGGAAGCGGGCGTATCGTCGATGGGTGATATGACCTTAACGAAACCGTTCTCCATACCAACTTCGATGCCGAGACCTCCAAATTGACCGGTAGTGCCAATCTTCAGTTCGCTAAATTCGGAGGTATTCAAATACGATGAGTGTGGATCGAGACCACTGAGCATGCCGCGTATGGCGTCTTCAATAAGTTTTTTGTCGTTGACGCTTTCGACATAGTCGGATTTGACCTTTGAAAAAACTTCAGTGAAAGCCTGAAGATCCTCAAAGGGGATTTGCTGGTCATCTTTCAGAGCATAAACGCTATGCCCGATAGCGAGTGTCACGCCGAGTACAATACCGGTTACAAAACCGGTCGATTTTCGTAATTGGTTAAGCATTAAGTTCTCCATCTGGCACGCATTAATTGTAGACTAGATAGCCGCCAGGAAGTTGTAAACATATCATAAATAAGCTCCGATCCCCCAAGTATTGGCGAATTCAGGGGAATATCGTGAGCTATTCTGCATTTTATTTTATTTGGCAGTCCTTTCTTTTATCCGGAAGCAAACTGGTTTTTAGATTTGCACCACTTCGTAGGATTTTGCGGTTTGCCCTTTTTGCGAATCTCGAAGTACAGCCCCGGCTTGCCCTGCCCGCCACTGTTGCCGATACTACTGATAATATCGCCCGGTTCCACCCACTCCCCAGCAGATTTATATAGCGACTCATTGTGACCGTAAAGCGATAGATATGAATTACCATGGTCGATAATAATCAGATTGCCAAGACCGCGTAACCAGTCGGCAAAAGCAACCCTGCCATGTGAAACTGCTTTGACATGCCGACCGCCAGGAGCCTCGATAATGACACCCTGCCAGCGCAGGTCTGAAACCTGTTTTTGGTAACCAAACAATCTCCGTACCTTGCCTTTCACTGGCCAGGCCAGTTTGCCTCTCAGTCCGGCAAACGCTTTGCGCGTGAGTTTCGGCTCCGGTGTCTCAATGAGAATCTCTACAATGGAATCGAGCAGGTTCTGTAACTCCTTCGCCTCATCCTTAAGCTTGCTCAAATGACCACCCTGCTTCTTTAACTGGTTGTCCAGCGAGCTGATAATGGTTTTGCGCTTGGAGCTGTCTTTTTTTAATAATTGTTTTTGATTTTTTAGTTCCTGGAAATTTTTTTCCAGTGCCTGCGAGGCCAGGCTGATGCGTGATTCGGTGGCCAGAATCCTTGAAATATTCTCCTCAACCTGATTGATCAAATTAACCCGAGCGTTGGAAAAGTATTGATAATAAATCAGGTTGCGCTGCATCTGATCGGCATTTTGTTGAGAAAAAAGCAGCTTGATTTTTTCCTGTTTGCCCAGCGTGAAAGCAGTATAAACCTGTTCACCCAAAATATCGTTTTCACGCAGTAATTGCTTCTGATGTTGTTCGCGTGCACTGCGTAGTTTCTTCAATTCTGATTTTTGTTGCTTGATCTTGCTTTCGGTCACGCGAATCTTTTGACTGACTTTCCCGATATGACCTTCGATTTTACGTAGCTGTGTGGTATAGCGCGATTTGCTGTCCTGTTTGACGTGAATGGTTTTTTTGAGTTTTTCGATTTTACCCTGTAAGGCTTTGAGCTGCTTTTGCTTTTGCGTTTTTTCGTCGGCACCGACAACCTGTACTGCCAGCAAACAGGCCAGTATTGCCGCGAATAGTATCCTGCATAGAGAGTTTTCAAAGGCTGATGGCATGCAATTGGGTGTGTAAATCAGAAACACGGGGAAATCATACTGGAAATTAACGGTTTTGGCATCTGGTGTGAAAAAATTATATCGCCGGGTTGCAGGGTGTTGAACTGAATGGGTATTTAGATATGATAAAAGCATTGAGTAAGTAAGATTTTGATGTGAATGCTGTAATGATCCATTTCTGTGTCGGAATTGTTGTAAATGGTACTTATAAAACAATTAACAGAGAAAATTGAGGCCATAGAAACAGAAGATAATTGTTTAGTTGTCGCTGTATGTGGTGCGGCTGATCTGGGTAAATCGCATCTATCGGCTCAATTAACTGATGCTATATCTCAAAGAGGGTTAAGCGCAAACCATCTGACACTCGATTCATATTTA
>JAAENK010000067.1 GCA_024224415.1 Gammaproteobacteria bacterium
CCACGGCAAGGCCGTATTTTCTGCAATCGATGGTCACACCGGAAAAGTAAAGTGGACCAGGAAGACAGAAAACTATGCTTTGCAAAGACCTTCCTACTATAACCATACGCTATTTATTGCTGGCAGCTACTATGACCCGTCGGTCGATATCGATGAAGGTGGGCCAATGCGCGTAACTGCTCTGGAAGACAATGGGAAAAAGGTGTTTTGGGAATACGAGGGGGAAGACGGATTTGTTAAAGCTATTTACGCCGATGAAAAAACAGTAACCTTTGTTGGATACCAGGATTATATCAATGCCCTGGATAGAAAAAGTGGTCAACTACGTTGGAGGCTCGATACCGGAAACTGGACACCATCACTTATGGGTGCGGATGGAGTTATTTACTACAGTTCTGCAACTACCGACGTATATGCTGTTTCATCAGATACTGGTACAATTATTTGGCAATTTAACATCGGCGGTGGGTCATTTAACTATATGTTGGGCGTACCGGTTATCAATGATGGGATTCTCTATTTCCTTACCCAGCAGGGCGATATCTACGCACTAGAAGCCGGATCCGGTAAACAGATATGGACTCAGTCGACGAATACCGATGCCCGGGCTGGACTATCGGTTGAAGGAAACTTATTGGTCACTGGCAGTATCGATGGTGGCATTCAGGCCTACAGAATCGAGTGAGCTGCCCCCCTGCTGTAAAAATTGTGCAGCGAAGCCGGATTCATAATCGGAAGAGAAATTGTACCATTTTACTTAAAGCCTTTTTAAATACGCTTTCTCAGTGGCGTGGCAATTTTTTCCGCGAATGCCCGCAATGTGGTTTCGGTATTTTCCCAATCGATGCAAGCGTCGGTTATAGACACGCCGTACTGCAGTTTACTGGCGCCTTCATCGGGTATTTTCTGGTTGCCGGCGCCGAGGTGGCTTTCCAGCATGATACCGACAATTGATTTATTACCTTCAAGAATCTGATTAGCGAGGTTTTCAGCTACCAGTGGTTGTAGTTCCGGTTTTTTATGTGAATTGGCATGGCTGCAATCGACAATAATGTTATTCGGTAGCCCTGCTTTTTCAAGCGCCTGCTCGCACAAGGTGATGTTCACAGAGTCATAATTCGGCTCTTTGCCACCACGTAAAATAACGTGGCCGTAACGATTGCCAGCAGTGCTGATAACCGACACTATGCCGCTGTGATTAATGCCGAGAAAGCGGTGGTTGCTGGCCGCCGATTCCATCGCGTTAATGGCGACCTCCAGGCCACCGTCGGTGCCATTTTTAAATCCCACCGGGGTTGATAAGCCACTGGCGATTTCACGGTGCGTCTGCGATTCGGTAGTGCGCGCACCAATTGCTGACCAGCTGAACAGATCGTCTAGATACTGGGGGCTGATCGGATCAAGCACTTCTGTGCCGGTGGGAAGCCCGTTCTCGGCCATCCACACCAGTAGTTCGCGGGCTTTATTTAGGCCTTCTTCGATACGGAACGAGCCATCTAGCCGAGGGTCGTTGATCAAACCTTTCCAGCCAACTGTAGTACGTGGTTTTTCAAAATAGACCCGCATGACAATGCAAAGTGCGTCTGCAAGTTCCTCGCGCAGCTTCAATAGACGACCGGCATATTCCTGAGCAGCTTTGGCGTCGTGGATGGAACAGGGACCGACAATCACCATCAGGCGATGATCCTGTCGGTCGAGAATCGCCTCGATCTCACGGCGACCGCGTTGTACGGTGGCGAATCCGGTGTCACTCAACGGAAGATTAGAGTGTAGGGATTGTGGTGTAATCAGCGCTAATTCTTCGTTGACGTTGACGTCTTCAAGCTTTGATAGGGTCATTAAGGTTGGTCTCGGTTGGTTCGGTTATGAAACTGCTTTCAAAATTATTACTGTGAGTGATTCTGGAAGTTTAACTTTTCCCGTCAGTACGAAGCTGTGTGCGTTGCCAGACATTTTGTTCCAGGTTTTCTGGATGATTTCAATCCACTTTTCCTCGCTGTAATCGGGATGTTTGCCAACGAAGTCGAGCAGGTAGTATTCCATAAAACAAAGGTCGGTAACGTCTTCCAGTAATTGCGTATCAGGATTCCCTTTGATATTTTTCTTGGCCACTGCGTTCCTGGCGCGCTCGACTTCGGCGCTATTGTACCCCGCCTGCTGTAACAAAGCTGCAGCAGCGTTTGCCTGGATTTTATACAGGTCTTTACGCCATTTCAGGTAACCGATGCGGTCCATCGGATAGTCACTCCGTGGTGATTTCCAGCGTTCGATATGCTGAGCGCGAATCGCGAGTTTCATGGTGTCGTCGGCATCGGGTTTATAGCGTTGCAACATATCCGACATACGCTCGGAGTATAGTAATTCCCTGGGCCAGTCCCTGCCGTCGGCAGACACCAGGTTTGGATCGGCATTATTTGCGGTATCGATCAGCGACAGGGCTGTTTCGTAAGATGACAGTTTTTGAGGCATGATAATTAAAATATTCTTCTGCTTGTCTAACTGTAAAACATATCCCGATACATCCCTTCCGCCCAGGCCAGGCTTGCCTGACCACCCTGGGCATCCCATTTTTCGATCATATGTGTGCGATCGAATTCAAACAGATGGGACTGTTGATTGAATCTATAATAGGTAATGATACTCATCGCTTTAAGAGGTTCGATATCCACCGCAGAAAAACACATGGTTTGTGGGCTGCGCCATTGCAGTTCTTTATCCAGCGCGTGGGCGGCGATGACTTCGGCTACGTATTGGGCTTCCGAGTGTGCGGTGTGACCACCCTTGGAAAATGGCTGGGAGCGTGAATCACCGGTTACATAAACCCGCTCGTCGTCTGGCAGATGATATTTGAACGGATCGGTATCAGGTGTTTTCTGTGGGCTTTGCGGATTCGCGATACCGGCTTCTTCGATCAGGCGTGAAGCGCGCACCGGAGGATAGATAATGGCGTCATCAAAGTTATACTCTTCAAAGTCAGTTTCGACAATACGCTTTTCGACATCGATACCGCTGATCTCTGAGCTGGGCAGGTATTCGATGTAGTCGCCGTATAACTTCTCGAAGGCGCGCGTAAAACCGGCTTTCTTTATCTTGATTTCAGGATTCATATCGAGCAATAAAATTTTTGCACGCAGACGCTGTTGTTTGAAAATGGCCGCAACCATACAGGCGCGCTCGTAAGGCGCAGCGGCGCAGCGATAGTCACCGTTGGGTACGTTGAGTAAAAAAACACCACGACGGAACTCATGTATTTTATGCTTGATTGTTAGTAATTCGGAACTGGTCACGAAACCACCCGGATAACGATGGAACAGCAGGTTTTGCGCCTCACTATCCTCGACACCGATACGGCTGTAGTCATACTCGATGCCCGGAGCGAGCACGAGATAGTCGTAATCGACATACCCCCTGTCGGTATAAACCTTGCGCGATTCGTGGTCGAAACCCAAAACGCTTGCCTGCATAAAGTGGTAGTCGTGATTGTTGGCTGCGTCGAAGAAACTATGACTTAGAAAATCGAGCTTGACCTGGTCCGCCAGCCAGGCGTTGCTGACTGGGAAGGATACAAATGCCGACTGTCTATCGATCAGTAAGACATCAAAAGCTGGGTTGAAACGTTTGAGGTACTTGGCCATAGTTAGACCCGACCAACCGCCTCCAACTACGATGACGCGTGCGCCTTTGGCTGCTGGTACATCGGCCGATCTTAACAGGCGCTGTAGTGCAGGAACCGATTGCTGTGTCTGATTAGCCGTCGCCACCGTCGGCATGCAGGTGCTACCGGCAAGTGTTGCACCCCCGGCTTGTAGAAAACGACGACGACTGAACTTATTATGTTTTTCCATTGTAGTCAGGCCTTTATTCGAAGTCTGGGTTACGCCAGTTTTCGCTGGACGCAAGATCGGCCTGTGGAATCGGTAGATACGAAATGTAGTTGAGCACTTTGTCGAGTTCGTCGTCGGAAAGTGATTTGAACAGCGTGACCATCGCTGGGTTCACTACTCGCAGGTTATCTCGAACCAGTCTTGCCTGTCGCTGCATATAGGCAAAGTGTTGTCCCTGCAGGCGTGGGTAAGCGTTTGCATTGGTGCCTTCACCAGTCGCGCCGTGGCAACTGGCGCAATATTGTAGATAAATATTTTTGCCCTCGTCATATTCAGCGCTAGATGGTGACCATGGTCCCTTTGCGTGCGTGGGATTCATGGGTAGCGTCGAGATATAGGTGACCACATCGCTGAGGTTTTGATATCCGCCAATGGTGCGTTGCTGTACAAAGGGTTGCATCGTTGGGCTGGAGCGTTTGCCGCTGCGAATGTCGAGTACCTGTTTCATCAATACGTTGACGTGCTGTCCCGCCAGTTGCGGGTAGGTGCCGTCGTTATTGCCCCAGGCTTCGGGTAAATGGCAGCGCGCACAGATTTCAAAAGTGCGGCGACCGTTATCTATGTCGGGTTCGAATTCGAGCACGATACGAACCGGTTCGACGGCTAACGCTGCAGTGAACGGAAGACCAATAACTAACCAGATAAAAAACGCGTTACAAAATAATTTCATCGTTAAATTGGTTGAGCGGAACCAGTATAGCTGTACATTAAGTTAGATGGTGGCATCTGTCCATATTAAGGTGATAATAGCTCCAACAATGGAGATTATGAATGACTAACTTTATCTTTGAACCAGCGTCCAGACCTAGCCTGCCTGTCCGTGGTTCCGGGCTAAGGTTCCCGGTGCGTCGTGTTTACTGCGTCGGTCGTAATTATGCAGCGCATACTATTGAAATGGGTGGTGATCCGGATCGGGAAGCACCGTTCTTTTTCCAGAAAAATCCTGATGATTTACTCTGCGATAATGCGGATTTTCCGTACCCGGATAAATCGAACGACGTGCATCACGAAATAGAAATGGTTGTTGCATTACATAAAGGTGGTAAGGATATTCCACTCGAATCTGCGCTAGATTATGTTTGGGGCTATGGTGTTGCGCTGGATATGACGCGACGTGACCTGCAGAGTCAGAGTAAAAAGGTCGGTCGACCCTGGGAGGTCGGTA
>JAAENK010000068.1 GCA_024224415.1 Gammaproteobacteria bacterium
AGCAATTCGGTAGCTAGCTGTTCAGCCATGTTAGACTCCGTGAGTAATATTCATAGGTTATAGACTTAATCGACCAGTTTCGCAAAATATTTAGCTATTTTCCGCCTATTCATAAAAAAATTACAACATTTTCTGACAATGGTTAAATCAGGCATTTTTCTGCTCCACGCCAACTCGAAGACTCCGTACAATGCCCTGCGGATTAAGCAGGCTGGCAAGAGATTCTCGTATCGCGCCATATATCATTTTATTGCCAGTGTTCTGGTTCCATTGAATATCATCGTATTCAAGTGTAACTACCTTATCAATCTGGTCACAGGTAATAGCCCATTCTTCGTTACCCAGTACCAGTATGTGGCCAGGGCTGGCGTCTTCCCTATTTCTAATTTGTAATATACTAGCGCTATCAACTACCCGGACATTTTGCTCACGATGTTGCAATATACCCAGCATCCAGTCCGGTTCCTGCGGTAAGCACGTCAGATTATCGTACCAGTTCACGACACTTCTTATTTCGACCAAAGGCACCGAGAGCAGGTTATCAGCAACCCTGAACATCAGGCATTGCAGTGGAAACCACTCAGCAGGCAGTTCAAGCGAAACCTCGGCATCTTCATCTTCCTGGGTTGAAAATTCTGTTTCGATTTCCGCAATCAACGTGTTACTTTTTTCAACCGCCTGATCGATAATTGTAACGTCGGCTTCTTCAGGATGACCATCACAGAGTAATGCTTCGGGTAATAGCTTTTTGTCTATCCGAGTGACATCTGGAATCGGTCGGACTTCCACAACCCGAGTTGCTTCATGCAACATATCGTCCAGATAGGAACCTAGGGCGTTATTGGCTTCAAGCAGATTGCTGGGTGCTTTCTCGGACATGTTCGCCTGGTTCGCTAGTACCTAGTAGGAAATTAAGTAATTTTTTATAAGCTATGCTACCGCGAGACTTCGGAGCCAGATCGGGTAACGGTACACCGGCTTTACTCGCATCGCGAAATTTGGTGTCTATCGGGATAACCGAACCCCAGACCTGGAAGCGATATTTATCCTTCATTTTCTGTAGCGCATCAGTCGAAGCCCTGGTGCGCTTGTCGAACATGGTTGGAATAATCATGAACGGGGTTTTCTTATGCAGCGACTTCTCAACCATACCTAGCGTATGCACCATGCGGTCCAGACCTTTTAAAGATAGATAGTCGGTTTGGGCGGGAATCAGTAGCTGATCGCAGGCCGCCAATGCGTTAATCATTAGTACCCCCAACATCGGTGGACAATCTATAATGCCATGGTTAAAGCGGCTGGCGATAGATTGAATTGCTCGGCTTACCACCAGACCCTTGCCATGACCGACACCCATTTGCCGATCAAGTGTCGCCAATGCCGATGAGGCAGCGAACAGGTAAGTGTTTTTAATTGGTGTGGGTAATAGCATTTTCGCAATATTGGCCTGATTCTCGGTGGGCTCAGAAAACAGACTGTATATACCAGTATCAATATTATCAGGATCATAACCCAGATAACTGGTTAGAGAGCCATGGGGATCAAGGTCAACCAGCAATAGTCTTTTATCTGTTTGACAAAGGTGACCGGCAAGCGAGATAGCTGTCGTGGTTTTTCCGACACCACCTTTTTGATTGATCACTGCCCAGGTTTTCATTACACATCAGGCATGACGCTTCAACAATCCCTGCACATCCAGAATAATGGCGATATTACCGTCACCAGTAATTGTCGAACCCGCCATACCGGGAAGACCGTGCAGCAATGCACCCAATGGTTTGATGACAACCTCTTCCTGGCCTATGACCTGGTCAACAACCAGACCAACCTGTGAATTTGCTACCTGAACCATAATCACCTGCGGTGATTCGCCGACAGGTTCGCTATCGGCGCTACCATTTAACAACCATTTACGTAGATGAAAAACTGGTGGCGCTTTACCGCGGTTCATGACTACTTCCTTACCATCCACAATGCTGGTTTTTTTCGAGCTCAGCTCAAATATTTCACTCACATTGGAAAGCGGTAAAGCAAATTTGCGATTACCCAGCTGCACCATCAGGGTTGGTAAAATAGCCAGCGTCAAAGGTACTTTTATTTTCAGCACTGTTCCCTTACCGAGCTCTGAATCGATATCAATCGTGCCGTTGAGCTGGCTAATTTTGGTTTTCACCACGTCCATGCCAACACCGCGACCAGACACATCGGTAATTTCCTGCTTGGTTGTAAGACCCGGCATAAAGATCAAATTGAAACAATCCTTATCACTGAGTCGAGAAGCACTGTCTCCGTCCATTAAGCCTTTTTCAATTACCTTGCTACGCAACACTTCAGGATCCATGCCCGCACCATCGTCGGTGATCGACAGTAAAATATGATCACCTGCCTGCTGCGCGGCCAGTATTACCTTGCCCTCGCGGGGTTTACCAGCACTCTCTCGAACATCGGGGGTTTCAACGCCGTGGTCAACTGAGTTGCGCACCAGATGTACCAGCGGATCGGCCAATGCTTCGACCAGGTTTTTATCCAGATCGGTTTCTTCACCTACCAGTTCCAGTGAAACTTCTTTTTCCAGGCTACGCGCCAGGTCTCGTACCACGCGCGGGAAACGTCCGAAAACTTTTTTCACCGGTTGCATACGGGTTTTCATTACCGCGGTTTGCAGGTCGCCGGTAACGACATCAAGGTTTGAAATAGCCTTGTGAACCCGTTCATCCTCGAAGGATTCCTTCAGGGTGTTCAGGCGATTGCGAGCTAGTACCAACTCACCAACCAGATTCATAATATCATCCAGTCGCGAAGTATCGACACGCACTGTGGTTTCGCCCTGACTGGGTTTTTGCGCAGCGGCGGGTTTCGCTGCAGCAGCTGCTTTGGGCTTTTCAACTTTGGGCTTTTCTGGCGTAGGTTTGGAGGCCTTGGGCTTTGCTGGTGACACCTTCTTGCTGTCGGCATTTTGTGGCGATTTACCCTTGCCGTGCATATTATCTAGCAGGTTTTCAAATTCATCGTCGGATATTTCATCCGACTGTACTTTTGGTTTTTCAGCTTTAGGCTTAGCTGTTGCCTTTGGACCCGATCCTGCGCCATGCAGGTTATCGAGCAAAGACTCAAATTCGTCATCGGTTATTTCATCGCTATTACCCGCTTCAGGTTTTTCAGCTGCAACGGGGGTATTATCCTCAGCATCACTTTTCTTATCAGCAGGACTGTTATGTAGCGCATCGAGCAAAGATTCAAACTCATCATCGGTTATTTCATCATCTCCGCCAACAAATTCCTCAGCTGCAGATGCCTTGCTTGCATCTTCCTGACTTTCGTCCTCGACAATCTCTTCGACAACCGGCTCTTCCGCTACAGTGGCTTCCACCGCCTCACCCGATTGCATTTGCAGCAGTTGCTCCAGCAAGCCCGGATCGGCAGCACTGGGATCGATACCGGAACGTATCTCTTCGAACATACTATTGACTTCGTCGAGTACCCGCAAAAAAGCATCCATCATCGTCACGTTGAGTGACAGCTCATCGTTTCGTAACAGATTGAAGACATCCTCAGATTTATGGCAAACCTCTACCAGATTTGTCAGCGACAGAAAGCTACCACCACCTTTTATCGTATGAAATCCACGGAATATGGAGTTGAGTAAATCATTGTCATCAGGTGATTGCTCAAGATCTACCAATTGCTCATTGAGCTGCTCAAGAATCTCACCGGCTTCTACCAGGAAGTCCTGCAAAATTTCGTCATTTAAGTCGATAGCCATTATATATTCTCGTCTATCTAAAAACCCAGACTAGCCAGGATATCGTCAACATCTCCCTGCGAAGTTGCTACCTGACTCTGATCTGCTGTTGGTAGTTGTGGGCCTTCGGCAATTTCTCCGGAACTTTTTTCAGTATTTGTATCGGAGCACCAGGCACCTGAAATTGTTACCAGGCGAACCAGCTTATCTTCGACCTCCTGTACCATGGTAACCACCTGTTTGATCATTTGGCCGGTAATGTCCTGATAGTCCTGCGCCAGCATGATATCGGTCATCTGGCTATTAACGGCCTGTGAATCAGACCCAAAGGAGTCGAGGAATCCGTTAATATCATCGTTTAAAACAATGAATTCTTCCTTTGAAAGCTGGCGATTTCGAAACGAAGTCCAGCGCTCAAGCAGGACCTTCGCCTTATCTGAGAAGCCATCCATCAAAATCATAGCGGCTTCGGCACCTTCCATGGTTTTATGCGCTGCTTCTTCTGTCTTGGTGACGATAAAGCTGAGGCGTTCCTTGGCATCAGGAATGGCTTCCTGGGCGAGTTCGGCAATGCGTTCATCGTTACCAAATGCATTAATCGAGTCATGAATTTCACGCGTTATCTTACCGAGCTCCTGGTACAGGGAGGATTCTCTCAAAGTCGTGAGTTCTCCCACCAGCCCATGAATTCTGGTTTCATCACCAGACTCCAGTGCTTCGCTAAGAGTTTTCAGACGACTGATATACTCGTCAGTTAAATAGCTACTTTCCTCGGCACTTTTTTCACTCATCTGGTTCATCCTTCCAGGCGCTCAAAAATTTTGTTGATTTTTTCCTTCAGGGTGATTGCGGTAAATGGTTTGACGACATAGCCATTCACACCGGCCTCGGCTGCCACGACTATTTGTTCTCGCTTGGCTTCGGCAGTCACCATTAACACCGGCATTTTCGATAAATTCTCATCGGCCCGGACTTCTCTCAAAAGCGTCAGGCCATCCATGCCCGGCATATTCCAGTCGGTTACCAGAAAATCGAAGCCTCCGGATTTGAGCATTGGTAACGCAGTCTGACCATCATCAGCTTCCGAAGTATTATTGAATCCCAAATCGCGTAACAGATTTTTAACAATTCGCCTCATAGTCGAGAAATCATCCACGATGAGGATTTTCATATCTTTATCCACGCAACTAAACCTCCGCTTATTGCACTGAAATTGATTGTTTACAGATTCACTTAGGAATCTTATCGGCAGCTTGCCTCTCGAGTTGAGGGTGAATTGCGATTAAATTTTCAAACCACCATTCTCTGTCTTAAGGATAGTTCAAATTTATGCGAACGACCGGGATTCAGGATATTAAATTCCAGTCAGACATTCTCGCCTTGATTCGCACAAGTGCCTGACCATGCAACTGGCAGATTCGAGACTCCGAGACCTCAAGCACTTTTCCTATTTCCCTGAAATTGAGCTCATCGTCATAATATAACGACATCACCAGTTGCTCTTTCTCCGGTAAGTTTTTTATCGCCCTGGCAAGTTGTCGCTGGTATTCAACACCACCAAATGCCTGCTCGGGCGTATACTCATTAGAACTTGGCAACACTGTTTCCTGGTTTTCTTCGAGGGCTTCGATGCTATAAATTCTGGCCGATGAAGAGTCGATTAATATCTGGTGGTAATCACTCAGGCTAATACCGAGCAAATTGGCGACATCGGTATCGCTGGCATCTTCGCCGGTCTCGGATTCTATTTTTCGAATCGCTTCAGTAACTTCGCGATATTTGCGGTGTACGGAACGCGGTGTCCAGTCTGAACGGCGGATTTCATCAATCATCGCACCCCTAATCCTGATTCCGGCAAAAGTTTCGAAACTCGCACCCATTGTTGAATTATAATTACTGGCCGCCTCCAGCAGGCCGATCATGCCCGCCTGAATCAGGTCATCTACCTGGACCGTGGGTGGCAGACGATTGAGTAAATGATAGGCGATGCGCTTCACCAGTGAAGCATGGCGGATAATCTGATCTGAATCTGTCAGACTCTCAACTTCGGCATACATAGCGTGACCATTCACAGGCGATTTTCCTGTGAGCTATAGTTAACCAGACGCTCGATAAAAAACTCCAGATGTCCTTCCATAGTTGTCGGCACCGGCCATTTTTGGGTTTTTCTGGCAATTTGGCGAAACGCCATCGCTGAAGGACTGCGAGGAAAGCTTTCGACCACCGATTTCTGTTTTTGAACAGCCTTTTTCAGGCAATCATCATAGGGAATGGTACCGAGGAAATTTAGTGCCGCATCGAGATACCTTTCTGATACTCGTGCCAGCTTGGCATACAGTTCGCGGCCCTGCTGAATGCCGTGCGCTTGATTGGCAAGCACATGAAAACGCTGCATATCGTAGTCTCGATTGAGCACTTTTATCATCGCATAGGCATCGGTAATCGAAGCGGGTTCATCGCAAACCACGATGATGACTTCACGTGATGCGCGGGTGTAGCTGACGACACTGTCAGACAGGCCCGCAGCGGTATCGATAATCAGCGTATCTACAGGTACTGTTAACTCTGAAAATGAGCGGATCACACCAGCATTCTCGGCTGGTGTCAAATCCGACATGGCGGCCACACCAGAAGACGCTGGTATAATTTTGACACCTGCCGGGCCTTCGATGATGGTATCCTCAAGCGAACATTCACCATTGATTACATGTGACAGATTCATCTTCGGGCTAAGCCCCAGAAGCACATCGATATTGGCGAGACCCATATCGGCATCCATCACCATCACGCGCTCACCACCCTGGGCGAGGGCAACGGCGAGATTGACAGCGACATTACTTTTGCCGACACCACCTTTACCACTGGTTACAGCGATAACCCGCACTGGCTGCGGTGATTTCATTTGTCTAATGCCTTGTGCCTGATCCATTGATATCCCGCCTATGCCTGATTTTTATTGATGATATGGTTATACCTGAGTGCCAGCGTTTCCTGGTCAGTTTGCTCGCTATAATGCTGCATCAGGGATACCGCTTTACTGATAATTCGATGTGTCCTGGCGGCTTCGAGGTCTTCCGGTACACGTTGTCCGGTGCCACAATAAGTCAGTGCTAACTGGTGCCTGATGGAAGCTGTGATAACGCCACCGAGACTGGCAGCTTCATCGAGTTTGGTGACAAACGCTCCTGCCAGTTTGACCTTGCCGAAACTTTGAATGGTCTGGTTCAGCGCTGCCAACTGAGTATTCGCCGACAGCACCAGATAAGGCTTGATCTGTGGCGCATTATGTTGCAGGCGATGGAACTGCTCGCTTAGACGCAAATCGCGCTGGCTCATGCCTGCAGTGTCGACTAACACCAGCTTCTTATCGGCGAGCATGTCGAGACGATCGGCCAGTTCTTCACTATTGTTTGCGCTAAGCATGGGTATTTCCAGCAAGCGGGCAAAATGTTGTAACTGCTCCTGTGCACCGACTCTAAAATTATCGGTACTAATCATTGCCACCGAACGCTTGCCATGATTATGTGCGAAGCGTGCCGCCAGTTTGGCGATCGTCGTGGTCTTGCCAACCCCGGTGGAGCCTACCAATGCGATTCTACCTCCTTCCGCCAGCAGGTTGCGTCGACTGGTCGGTAAGCAGCTAGCGAGTATTCCCAGGGCCTGCTGCCACACTTTGTGCGGGTCATTGTTTAACTGGTCGAGATGCGAAATAACCAGGTCACAGATGTCGGTGCCCAATCCCATTTCCGACATCAGGTTGAGTAATACCGTGCGCACTGGATGACTCTGACTAAAGCGGTCCCATTGCAATACCGAGAGCTGGCTTTCCATTAAATCACGCAAGCTCTTCAACTCGTGTTTGACCTCATCGATCACAGGTTGAGGTTGATTGGCAGCTACAACCTTCCTGGCAACTGGTTTTTTCGCTACAGGTTTGGATTTGGTAACCGGTTTGCGTTTTGGCGCAAGTTTTGTCCTGGTGGCAGCAGGTTGCTTTAATTTCTTTGCCGATTGTTGCAACTCCCGCTCGAGCCAGGCCGGTGGTTTGGCAGTTTCAATTTCGGCTTTCTTTGGCCTACCGGCGACTGGTCCGAGTACCGGTTCCTTGCGATCATTCAGGGTATCGTTAACCACCGAACCTACCCAGGCATCGGCGGCGACATCATTTATCGAATTACTTTGTTTGGACCTCGATGGCAAGGGCGCAGCGGCGGCAAATTCAGCTACCGCGCCCTCATCATAATCGATGGCTGAAATCAACTCGACACCGCCAGGTACTTTTTTATTGCCGAGAATTACAGCATCGGGCCCCTGTTCCTGCTTCACCAGTTGCAGTGCATCGCGCATGGTTGTTGCAAATGTTCGTTTAATTCTCATGATTCATCCTCAAAGCCACGACTCAGTTAATCCTGACTGCTTAGTTCTGTATTCGGCGCACCTATACTGGCAACTACCCTGATTTGTTTATCGTCGGGTACTTCGTCATAACTCAATACGTGTAGCCCAGGTATGGCGTGACGCACCATACGCGCCAGAAAAGCCCGCAGGTTTTGAGAAACCAGCAATACGGCGGCTTCACCACGAGCCATCTGGTTATCTGCTGCTTCTTTTAATGAGCTATGTATCATCTGTGCAAGTCCCGGTTCAAAGGCCATGACATTACCTTCCTGACCCTGTACTGACTGAAGCAAAATCTGTTCCAAAGATGGGTGTAAGGCCATGACAGATAGCTCTGAAGCCATTCCAAAGATATTCTGCACGATTTGTCGACCCAGTTTGATACGCACCTTGGCACTGAGGACGCCAGCATCTTGACTCCTTGAACCATGCTCTGCCAATGTTTCGGCGATTGTGCGTAAATCGCGAATGGCGATTTGTTCCTGCAACAGGTTTTGAAAAACTTTAACGATGACACCAAGTTCCAGCGGTTTTGGGGTCAGACCCTCGATCAGCTTAGGAGCACTGCGCTTCAACACTTCCAGGAGTTCCTGGACTTCTTCGTGTCCAACCAGTTCGTGCGCATTCTCCTGCAATAGCTGGCTCAGGTGGGTGGCGATTACCGTCGAGGTATCCACCACGGTGTAACCCATTGTTTGCGCGTGGTCGCGTTGGCCTGGATCTATCCACACAGCATCAAGACCGAAGGCTGGATCCTTGGTTGGCGCACCCTTCAATTCGCCATAAACCGTACCCGGATTGATCGCCATGTCCTTGCTCGGTTGAATTTCCGCTTCACCCATTGGTACACCCAGCAAGCTCAGGCGGTAACTATTGGGTTGCAAATCAAGATTATCGCGAATGTGCACTGGCTGAATCAGAAAGCCCAGCTCCTGCGAGAGTTTCTTGCGCACACCCTTGATGCGCGTCATGAGCTCACCACCCTGGCGTGCATCGACCAGCGGTATCAGGCCATAGCCAACTTCGAGACCGATGATATCAACGGGTTGCACATCGTCCCAACTCAGCTCCTTTTGCTCGGGACGTACTTCGACTTCGGCGGGTTCGGCTTCGACTAGTTCGACCTGTTGTTGTTTGCGATGCATTGCATAGGCCAATCCGCCCGCGATAGTAGCGATGGTCAGAAAGGCGACGTTTGGCATCCCGGGAATCATGCCAAGCAAAGCCATAATGGAGGCCGCTACAATCAACGCGCGTGGATCGTCAAACATTTGTCGGAAAACCTGGCTCGACATCGCCTCAGAATTGGATACACGGGTAACAATAATCGCTGTGGCGGTCGACAGCACCAGCGACGGAATCTGCGCGACCAGGCCATCACCGATAGTCAACAAGGTATAATTTCGCATTGCCACGCTGGCATCGAGGTCGTG
>JAAENK010000069.1 GCA_024224415.1 Gammaproteobacteria bacterium
ATCGCACTATTTGCGGTCAAACTGTTCGGTTTTGGCCCCTTCGCCGGCATCATTGCATTGTCCGTT
This sequence comes from Gammaproteobacteria bacterium, assembly GCA_024224415.1. Lineage (GTDB taxonomy): Bacteria > Pseudomonadota > Gammaproteobacteria. Next base: position 67 of record JAAENK010000069.1, read on the forward strand.
GGCAGTATCGGGTTTTATGGCAAGCTGCTCGCGGAGGACATAGAGGACATGGATCCGGTGCAGGCGGAAGCCGTAAAATCAACGGGAGCATCATGGTTCCAATGGCTTAATTATGCAGTTCAACCGCAGGTCATGCCACGCATGATCGGGCTGGCCATGTACCGCTTCGACATCAATTTCAGGGAATCAGCGGTACTGGGCATTGTCGGTGCAGGGGGTATCGGGGCGACCCTGTTAACGACCTTTGATCGCTATGAATTCAGTTCATCTGCTGCAATCCTGCTGATTATCATAGGTATCGTCATGGCCGTCGAATACTCGTCTGGCTACATCAGGAAGTGGGTTCAGTAATGCCCATCAAACAACAGGGCGATATCAAAATCTGGAAACGCCGCGACCGTAACCGGCAACTTGCAATCTGGTTCGGCCAGTTTGTTGGTGTCGCAATTTTTGTCTATTGCTGGCATCTGGTTTCGGAAAACACCATCTGGATGTTTGTAACCGATGCTCCCCGTCAGGCTGTCGATATGATGGATCGCATGGTGCCGCCGAAATGGAGTTACATGAGCAACCTGTGGAGGCCAATATGGGACACCATCACCATAGCCACACTGGGTACCCTGATGGCCGTTGTTTTTGCTTTTCCCATCGCGTTTCTAGCGGCACACAACACGACCCCATCCTCGGCGTTTGCCCGCCCGATTGCGCTATTCATCATCGTCTCATCGCGCTCGATCAATTCTCTGCTGTGGGCGTTGATGCTGGTTACCATTCTCGGGCCGGGCGTATTCGCTGGTGTTTTGGCCATTGGATTCAGGTCGATAGGCTTTTGTGCGAAGTTGCTTTATGAGGCAATTGAGGAGATCGACGAGACGCAGGTCGAAGCGGTAACTGCCACAGGCGCCAGCGGCGCGCAAGTCCTGAACTATGGAATCGTTCCACAAATCCTGCCCGCCTTTGCCGGTATTTCTGTTTTTCGCTGGGACATCAACATTCGCGAATCAGCCATTTTGGGACTCGTCGGCGCAGGTGGGATTGGGTTGCAACTCAGTTCGTCGATTGACACCGTAACCTGGACGCAGGTTTCGGTTATTTTACTGGTGATTCTAGCGACGGTTATTGTCAGTGAGTGGGTTTCGGCCAAAGTTCGGCATGCGATTATTTAGTTTTCAACAATCCAGTCCGAAGCTTCAATAATATCCTCAAATACCCCATGAGCAGCACTAAAGTCGTGATGCTCTGACATTTCCGTTGGTATCGCCAAACAGCTAATACCTGCCGCAACAGCTGCTTTCATGCCATGTTCGGTATCTTCTAAAGCAATGCTCTCATGTGCCTTAACGCCGAGTTTTTCCATCGCGAGCAAATAACAATCCGGTGCTGGTTTACTGTGGGTTACGTCGTCGCTGGAGATAAAAGTGGATGCAAATTTCTCCAATCCATAGGCGTCGACTGTTCTATTCAAACTATGCTGATTTGCCCCGGTTACTATCGCGAGTTTTAAGCCGTGGTTGTGTAATTTTTCGATAGATTCGAGCGCGCCGGGTATTAATGGAAATGGGTTACGGGCAAGGAAGGCCTGATTTGCTTTGAGTTTTTTATCGATGAGTTCTTCCTTGCTTGCTTTTATATTGAAATGCTAGATCATGTCCACGGCGTTGGATAGAGTGGGTATACCCGCGTAATATTTTTTATAGTCAGTCTCGGTCAACGAAATGTCAAAAGAATCGAGCACATTTGCCCACAATCGATAGTGGCTGAATTCAGAATCTACGATAGTGCCATCGTGATCGATGAGGACTGCTTTAATGTTCAATTATTGATTGCTTCATACTTTTCTGATCATTTTATACAGTTCATCTTTTAGATGTAAGCGCTGTTTCTTGCGTTCCTC
>JAAENK010000070.1 GCA_024224415.1 Gammaproteobacteria bacterium
CGATCTTTGGCGGTGAGTGACCTGAGGGTAATAAATAGATACTCCGTTTCCTGCGGTGTCAAAACCGCGGTCGGCTCATCGAGGATCAAAATACGGGCACCGCGGTATAGTGCTTTTAATATTTCTACGCGCTGCCGCTCACCAACTGAAAGCGCCCCTACCTGCGCATCTGGATCAATCGCGAGAGAGTAATTGTCGGCCATTTCGACGAGCTTATGCCGCGCTGCCGTCATATCGTGACGCCAGCTCCAGAGGCTCTCGGTGCCCAGGATGATATTTTCGATCACCGTCAAATTGTCAGCCAGCGTAAAATGCTGGTGAACCATGCCGATACCAGTCTCGATCGCCGCTTCGGTAGAACCCGGTGGCAACACTTCGCCTTCGACTTCTATCGAACCTTCGTCGGCCTCATAGTGGCCGAACAGAATATTCATCAACGTGGTTTTACCCGCGCCATTCTCGCCAAGCAATGCCATGATTTCACCGGCCTCCAATGACAGCGAAATGCTGTTATTAGCAACCAGTGATCCGAAGCGTTTGGTTATTTGCTTGAATGCAAGTCTCGACATGAGCTAAAGCAACAGTTCAACAATTCCTAGAATGTCGATTTCGGTTCTGAATCAATAATTTCTACCGTAAACGACCCACTGAGAATATCAGCCTTAAGCGCTTCAACCTTAGCCTTGGCTGCAGCAGGAATACGATCTTCGAAATCATGATAAGGCGCGAGACTGGCACCACCTTTTTGCATCATAGTCCACTCTTTGTAATTCTCCGCCGCGAAAGTGCCAGATTTCACTCTTGAAACGGCGTGTGCTATGGCTTCTTCCATATGCCATAAAGCCGAGGTAACGACAACGTTGGTGCCATTTTCTTCCTTGTTCATATCGTTGACGTTGCCAAAGGCGATGATGCCTTTGTCTCTTGCCGCATCAACCACACCGGCGCGCTCTGCGTAAAGCACGTCCACACCGGATTCGACCTGCGCAAAAGACGCTTCTTTTGCCTTGGGTGGATCATACCAGGAGCCAATGAAAGTGACCTTTACTTCAACCTTTGGGTTAACCGATTTAGCGCCATTGATAAAGGCGTGGAACAACCGATTCACTTCACCGATCGGATAACCACCAACCATGCCAAGCTTGTTGGTTTTAGTCATAGAACCGGCAAGCACGCCCATTAAATAGCAGGGCTCGTGAATGTAATTGTCGAACACTGAAAAATTCGAACCGTGCGGTTTGAAGGGGTCGCCCATCAAAAAGGCAATGTCCGGATATTCGTCGGCCACCTTACGGGCTTCTTTTGAAATACCGAAAGCTTCACCAACAATTAATTTGACACCACTCTCACAGTACTCCCGTAGCACCCGGATATAATCAGTATTGGCGACTTTTTCGGAAAATACATAATCAACGCCACCCGCTGCCTTTGCAGCCAGCATTCCCTGATGTAAACGAGCATCCCATTTTTGTTGAATTGGCTGGGTATAAATACCGGCAACTTTCATATTTGCAGCGAAGGCTGGAAATACACCGAAACCCAGTGCACCAATACAGGCGGC
>JAAENK010000071.1 GCA_024224415.1 Gammaproteobacteria bacterium
CAATTAAAACTAATGCCTCGGCATTGAAACCGAAACAAAGCACAGCCCCAGCCCCATCAATAGATGTGGGTGGTAAAGGTGTTGATAACGATACCGGGAGGTATCTAAATATCAAGGGCGCTAAATTTGAATAGTAAAGGAGCCACTCATGGCTAATAATTTTGATAGTAATTTCTCACGAAAAATAATGAAATCGTTTTTAGATAAATTCGAGAGCGAGCGAGTTTTAACTAAAAACGTGGATACCCAATTATTTGCGGGTAAATTCCAGGGTGACACAGGCGATACCATTGACGTCAAGCGTCCTACTGATTACAGGACGGTAAGGACAGCAAAGGGTGATGTTTCAGGCGAAACTAAGTCCGACATTGTGACGGGTAAAGCGAGCGCGACCGTTCAAGATTACTTCACTACGTTTGTCGATTATGACGAAGCAGATGAAGCTATCAAAATGGATCAGCTCGACACGTTACTTGCACCAATGGCGACAAGAATTGTCACTGATTTTGAAACGGACTACGCTGGTTTTATGATGAAAAACACCGGCTTACTTGCTGGTACTGTTGGAACAGGTGTTTCAAGTTGGGATGATGTGGCGGAAGCGGGTGCGATTATGCAAGCGTCCGGTGTTCCGGTTGACGGTGCGCTTTGTTATGCGGCAAACCCGTTCACGCAGCGCAAGCTTGCAAGCGATCAACGAAGTCTCGGAGGAGAGACGGGCGCGATGACAGCAAACCAGCGAGCGACCATCACTGACAATTTCGCAGGAATGCGAGTTATGACAGCCAACACGCTTGCCAGTTACACAACCGGCACTGGTGCGGATCGAGCTGGTACGGTTGTCGGCACACCCGTTGCGACTTATGCCTCGGCTAAGGATACTATGACCCAGGTTATCGGTGTCACTGCGTTCCAAGCAAACTTGGTCGTTAAGGCCGGTGAAACGGTAACGATTACTGGTCGAAACCGCTTGAACCTTTCTACCAGGTTACCTGTAATCGATGAAACTGGTTCACAGGTTGTATTCACAGGAACGGTAACTCAAGATGTAACTCTTGATGGTTCCGGTGCTGGTAATTTAACTATTACAGGCCCAGCAATCTTTGAAGCCAACGGTCAATA